>JACQZS010000229.1 GCA_016213725.1 Acidobacteriota bacterium
CGCCGCCGAAATCAATCGAGACCGGCGCCGCAGGGCCGTTCCCCCCACGCCCGAGGAAATCCAGGCGATCCGCGACGGCGATCCCATGAGCGCCCAGGCCTTCGCCGCCGCCTGATCCTCACCAATCTCCGCGGCTCACCCAAGCCGTCCCTCTGTCTTTGCCTCGAAAATGTATATTCCGAGGCCGAGCCCGCTCGCGTTTGCTGCCAGCCAGTGATAGCGGTCGGGGCTCACGGGTCTTTGACAACTTCGTGTCTTCTGCTTCGTTGGACGTGCGTCTCTCGCGCTCAAAATCCGAGCGCTCCCCGGCAGTGTTCCGGGGAGCGCTCCGGGTCCTCGGGCATGCTGGCCACATTCGCTTGCGCGCGTGGTGGCGCACTCGCCGGCTTCCCGGCGGCCCAGTCCTCTACCAGCGCACTGCACACTTCAGGTTGCGGTAGGACACCGCACTTTCAATCGCGACACTGATCCAGCCCTCCGCCTTTCTCAACTGCAGACGCCCGCAATCGCCGGGAGCCGCGCTCGCCGGACCGCCAAATCCGCCTCCCGGCTGCTTTCACCTCCTCTGCTACCATAAGAGGAAATCATGCTGCCAGAGTCTCTCGTCGAAGGCCTCACGTTTGACGACGTCCTCCTGAAACCCGCCCGTAGCGGCGTGTTGCCCTCTGAGGCCGACACCCGCACCCTGGTCACCAGGAACGTCCCCCTCAACATCCCCATTCTCAGCTCCGCCATGGACACGGTGACCGAAAGTCACCTCGCCATCGAACTCGCCCGCCAGGGCGGCATCGGCATCATCCACAAGAACATGCCGATCGACAAACAGGCCGAGGAAGTCGATCGTGTGAAGCGCTCGGAAAGCGGCATGATCGTCGACCCCGTCACTGTCGATCCCGACCAGAAGATCTACGAGGCGCAGGACATCATGCGCCGCTTCCGCATCTCCGGCGTCCCCGTCGTCAAGGACAACCGCCTCGTCGGCATCCTCACCAATCGCGACCTCCGCTTCGAAACCCGCTTCGATCAGCCCATCCGCGACGTCATGACGAAAGACCCCCTCTACACGGTCTCCGTCGGCACCACCCTCGAACAGGCACAGGAAGAGCTCCACAAGCACCGCGTCGAGAAACTCCTCGTCGTCGACGATAACTTCGCCCTCAAGGGCCTCATCACCGTCAAGGACATCCAGAAGAAGCGCAAGTATCCCAACGCCGCCAAGGACGCCCAGGGCCGCCTCCGTGCCGGCGCCGCCATCGGCGCCACCGGCGACTTCCTCGAACGCGCCCAGGAACTCTTCGAACGCAAAGTCGACGTCCTCATCATCGACACCGCCCACGGCCACTCCGAACGCGTCCTCAATGCCGTAGTCGCCATCAAGCGCGCCCTCCCCGAAGTCGATCTCGTCGCCGGCAACGTCGCCTCTTATGAGGCCGCCCGCGATCTCATCGCGCTCGGCGTCGACGGCATCAAGGTCGGCATCGGCCCCGGCTCCATCTGCACCACCCGCGTCGACAGCGGCGCCGGCGACCCCCAGATCACCGCCATCGCCGAAGGTGCCCGCGCCTGCCGCGGCACCGGCGTCCCTCTCATCGCCGACGGCGGCGTCAAATACTCCGGCGACGTCACCAAGGCCATCGCCGCCGGCGCGGACTCCGTCATGATCGGCTCCCTCTTCGCCGGCACCGACGAAAGCCCCGGCGAAATGATCCTCTATCAAGGCCGCACCTTCAAGTCCTACCGCGGCATGGGCTCCATCGGCGCCATGAGCCAGGGCTCCTCTGACCGCTACTCCCAGGAGGGCGGCGGCAAGCTGGTACCGGAAGGCATCGAAGGCCGCGTCCCCGCCAAAGGCCCCCTGGCCGAGCTCGTCTTCCAACTCGTCGGCGGTCTCCGCTCCGGCATGGGTTACTGCGGCTGCGCCACCATCCCCGAACTCCAGCAGCGCTCCGAGTTCCTCCGCGTCTCCATCGCCGGCCTCAAAGAG
Organism: Acidobacteriota bacterium; assembly: GCA_016213725.1. Lineage (GTDB taxonomy): Bacteria > Acidobacteriota > Terriglobia > Bryobacterales > Bryobacteraceae > Paludibaculum. The sequence goes on from JACQZS010000229.1 coordinate 1,985, forward strand.
AGCCACGTCCACGACGTCATCATCACCAAGGAAGCGCCCAACTACCGCGTGGAGTAACTTCCTATGTCAGAAGAGCAGAAGCCCGGCTCCATCGGCTGGACCGACCTCACCGTCCCCAACGCCGACGCCCTCCGCGATTTCTACTCCGCCGTCGCCGGCTGGCAGGCCGAAGCCCTCGACATGGGCGGCTATTCCGATTACGTCATGAAGGCCCCCGACGGCACCCCCGTCGCCGGCATCTGCCACGCCCGCGGCTCCAACGCCAACCTCCCGCCCCGCTGGCTCGTCTACATCGTCGTCGAAGACCTCGACTCGAGTCTCGCCCAGTGCCAACAGCTCGGCGGCAAAATCATCGCCGGCCCCAAAGGCGAATCCCCCAACCCCCGCTACGCCATCATTGAAGACCCCAGCGGAGCTCCCTCCGCCCTCTACCAGCCCGCCGCCAAGCCTACTCAGGCTTCCGGCGCGTCATAACAAGCGTCACCAACCCCTGCCCCGCGGCCGGCGTCAGTTCCACCTCCTCTGACTCCACCCACCCCAACGCCAATGCCCCATTACCGTGGTAATGTAAAGGCATGGCCCTGGCACGCTCCCGCATCACCGCTCAAGGCCAGATCTCTGTTCCCCAGGACATTCGCAAGAAACTCGGCGTCGGCCCCGGCAGTGTCCTGGAGTGGGATGAAGTAGACCACAAGATCGTGGTCCGCCGCGCCGGCCGCTTCACCAACGAAGAGATCCGCACCGCGCTCTTCCCCGAAGGCCCTCCGGAGCCCAAGTCCCTGGCGGATCTCAAACAGGGCATCCGCCGGCGCCTCGCCGAAAAACATGCGCGCCGTTGACACCAACGTCCTCGTGCGCCTCCTGGTCGTTGACGACCCCAGTCAAGCCCAAGCCGCTGCCGACTTCATCGCCCGCGGCGCCGGGGTCCCCCTGCTCGCCTTGGCAGAGGCCACTTGGGTCCTGGAATCCGTCTATGAGCGCACCCCGCGTCAGATCGCAGACGCCGTGGCTATGCTCCTGGACCACAAGCAACTCATCGTTCAGGACGCCGATGTCGCCGCCGCCGCCCTTGCCCTCTTCTCCGCACGCCCCGCGCTCGGCTTCTCAGACTGCCTGATCCTCGAATCCGCCCGAAAGGCCGGCCACCTCCCCCTCGGCACCTTCGACAAGTCTCTCGCCCGCTCATCCGGAGCCCAGAAACTATGAGGCGCCTGCGGGGCAAACCCCGCAGGCGCCTCACTTCTCTCAATCGGTCCGGCTTACTCCTGCCAGCCTCCGCCCAGCGCCTGATACAACTGCACCATTGCGGACAGCTCGTCCCGCCGCGACAGAGCCAGGTTCTGCTCCTCGCTCAGCCGCTGCCGCTCCGTGTCGAGCACCTCCAGGTAGCTCGTCACGCCGCCGCGGTACCGCAGGTTCGCCAGGCCGCTCTGACTCCTCAGCGTCGTCGTCAACAGTTCCTGGCTAGCACGCGCCTGCTTGGCCTTCGCGTATCCCACCAGCGCATCCGACACGTCCCGGAACGCGTTGTTGATCGCCTTCTGGTAGTTGATCACCAACTGCTCCTTGCGCGCCTTCGCTGACTTGTAGTTCCCCGCTCGCCGGCCCGCGTCGAAGATCGGCAGGTCCAAGGCCCCGCCCATCCCGTACGATCCGCTCGACCGGTCCACGATGTTCACCAGGTCGATCGTCTGATACCCGCCCGAACCTGTCAGCGTGATCGTCGGGAAGAAAGCGGCCTTCGCCACTCCAACCCGGGCGTTCGCCGCCACCAACTGCTGCTCGGCGTACCGCAGGTCCGGCCGCCGGTCCAGCAGCGCCGACGGAATCCCTGCCGGAATCGCCGGCGGCTGATACTGCGCCGTCAGCGCCTGCCCGCGGGTGACCGGCCCCGGCGGCTTGCCCAACAGGAAGTTGATCAGGTTTTCCGTCTGCTCAACCCCCTTTTCGAGCTTCGCCTTCTGCACTCCAGCCGACGCCACCAGCGTCTGCGCCTGGTCCACGTCCAGCTTCGTGCTCACCCCACCTTCCTGCCGGGCCGTCACCAGTTTCAGCGAGGCCGCCCGAGTCACCAGCGACTCGTTCACATACTCCAGCTCCGCGTCATACTCGCGCAGCGTGAAGTACGCCAGCGCAACTTGCGAGATCAGCGCCTGCCGCACCGCCTTCTGGTTCTCCTGCGTCGACAGCATCTCCGCGCGCGCCGCTTCCGTCGCCCGCCGGATCTTGCCGAACAGGTCCAGCTCCCACGAGGCCACCAGGAATCCGCCCGCCGACGACATCACTGGCGTCTTCGTGCCCGTTCTGCTCGCCGTGCCCTGCAATCCGATCTGCGGGAACAGCGCCGCCCGCGTGGCCGTCACCTGGCCTTCGGCTTCGATCACGCGCTGCGCCGCAATCCGGATGTCGTAGTTCGCCGCCAGCGCCTCTTTCACCAGCCCTTGCAGCGTCTCGTCGCGAAACACTTCAAACCACTTCGAGTCCGCCAGCGACTCCGGCGCCGGCTGGCCCTCCGCGCCGCGGAACTGCGGCGGCGCGGCCACCTCCGGTCTCTTGTAATTTGGTCCAACCTTGCAGCCGGTGAGCATCGCCACCGCGCTCAGTATGATGAGTCCCTTGCGCATTAGTGATGCCCTCCTTCCAGAACCGGCGCTGTGCCAGGATTGCCGTCGATCGCCGCCGACTTGCCGGTCAGCTTATAGACGACTCCCTGAATCACCACGTACAACAGCGGGATGAAGAACAACCCCACCGTCGACGCGCACAGCATGCCGCCGAACACCGCCAGGCCGATGCTCACGCGGGCCGCCGCTCCTGCGCCGCTCGCCATCACCAGCGGCAGCACGCCCAGGATGAATGCGAACGCCGTCATCATGATCGGCCGGAACCTCAGCTTCGCGCCGTTGACCGCCGCATCGAAAAGTCCCATGCCTTGCCGCTCGTGCGCCTCTTTGGCGAACTCCACGATCAGAATCGCGTTCTTCGCCGCCAGGCCCATCAACGCCACAATGCCGATCTGAACGTAGATGTTGTTTTCCAGGCCCGCCATCGAAATGCCCACGAATGCGCCGAGCACTCCGATCGGCAGCCCCAGCAGCACCGAGAACGGCACCGCCCAGCTCTCATACTGCGCCGCCAGCACCAGGAAGACGAAGATCATCGCCATGCCGAAGATCGGCCCCTGGCTGCCTCCCGCTTCCTTCTCCTGGAACGCGATGCCCGTCCACTCGAAGCCGTAGCCTTGCGGCAACTCCTTCGCCGACAGATCTTCCATCACCTCCAGCGCCTGGCCCGTCGAGATCCCAGGCGCGTTGGCTCCGTTGACCTCCGCCGTGCGGAACATGTTGTACCGCTGCAAAATGTCCGGCCCGTTCATCATGCTCACCTTGCTGATCGTCGACATCGGCACCATTTCGCCGCTGTTCGCTCTCAGGTAGATGTCTCCGATGTTCTCCGGCGACTTGCGGAAATCCTGCTCCGCCTGCAGCATCACTTTGTACGTGCGCCCGAACAGGTTGAAGTCGTTCACCTGCAACCCGCCCAGGTAGATCTGCAAACCCTGGAACACGTTGTTGATCGGGATGTCCAGCGTCCGCGCCTTGTCGCGGTCGATGTCCAGCTTGACCTGCGGGATGCTCGTCCGGTAACCCGAGTAGATGCCCGTGATCTGCGGCCGCTGCGCCATCGCCTGCATCACCTGTGTCTTCACCTGGTCCAGTTCCTGCGGAGTGCGCCCCGCCCGGTCCTGCAACTCGTAGACAAAGCCGCTTGCATTGCCCAACCCGTTGATCGCCGGCGGCGGGAACACCAGCGTCACCGCCTCCGGATAGGCCGCAAACTTCTTCGAGATTCCCAGCAGGATCGGCTTCAGTTGCTCCTCCTTGCTCTTCCTCTCCTCCCACGGCTTCAGCATCACGATGATCGATGAGTTGTTCGAAGTGTAGGCTCCGTTCAGCAGGTTCAACCCGCCCATCACCAGCACTTCACCCACGCCCGGAATGCCCTTCAGATCGTTCTCGGCGCGCTTCATCAGCGCGTCCGTCCGCTCCATCGAGGCGCCGTCCGGCAGCGTGAACACCGCGAAGAAGTAGCCCTGGTCTTCGTTCGGCACAAAGCCCGTCGGCACCTTCATCATCAGGCTCCCGGCCCCGAACCACAGCCCGGCCAGGCACGCCAGGCCGATCACCATCCGGCGCAGGAAAAACTGCACGCCTGAAAGGTAACCACCAGTCGTCTTATCGAAGACCTTGTTGAAGCCCCGCAGGAACGCGCCCACCGGGCCCCGGATCTCCTTCCTCGGCTTCAGCAGCATCTGGCACAAAGCCGGCGTCAGCGTCAAAGCCACAATCACCGACAGAATCACAGATACCGAGATCGTGATCGCAAACTGCTTGTACATCTGTCCCACGATGCCACCCATGAACGACACGGGCACGAACACCGCGCACAGCACCAGGCCGATCGCCACCACCGGACCGCTCACTTCGTCCATTGCCTTCTCGGTAGCCTGTAGCGGAGCCAGCCCCTGTCCAATGTGATGCTCCACGGCCTCCACCACGACAATCGCATCGTCCACCACGATGCCTACTGCCAGCACCACTGCCAGCATCGTGAGTGTGTTGATCGAGAATCCCAACGCCACGAATGCCGCAAACGTGCCTACCAGTGAAACCGGCACCGCCAGCATCGGGATGAATGTCGCCCGGAAGTTGCCCAGGAAGATGAACACCACGATCAGCACCAGCACAATCGCGTCGCGCAGCGCCAGGAACACCTCGTGAATCGCCACTTCCACGAACACCGTCGTGTCCAGCGAAATCCGGTACTTCAGGCCCGGCGGAAAGTTCTTGCTCGACTCTTCCAGTAGCTTCTTCACGCTCTCCGCCGTCTGAATCGCGTTCGCGCCCGGCAGCTGGTAGATGATCAGCAGCGTCGAAGGAATGCCATCCTTGCGCCCGAAGCTCGTGTAGGTCTTGCCCGACAGCTCCGTCCGCGAAACGTCTTTCATCCTCAAAATCGACCCGTCCGGCAGCGTCCGCACAATCATGTTCTCGAACTCGTGCGGGTCCGTCAGGCGGCCCTTCACGTTCACCGAATACTGGAACTGCGTCCCGGCCTTCGCCGGCGGCTGGCCCACCTGCCCGGCGGCCGCCACCAGGTTCTGCTCCCCGATCACGTTCGCCAGGTCCGTCCCCGTCAAGCCCAGCTTTGCCAGCTTGTCCGGCCGTACCCAGAACCGCATCGCATAGTCGCGCTGGCCCACAATCATCGTCGAGCCTACGCCGGCCGTGCGCGCGATCGGGTCCACCAGGTTGATCGACGTGAAGTTCGAAAGGAACGTCTCGTCAAACGTGTTGTCCGGCGAATACACCGAAATCACCAGCAGCATGTCCGGCGACTTCTTCTTCACCGAAATGCCCGCCTGCACCGCTTCCTTCGGCAGCTTCGCCTGCGCCTTGTTCACGCGGTTGTTGATGTCCACGTTCGCCAGGTCCAGGTTCGAGCCCACCTTGAACGTGCACGTCAGCACGTACCGGCCGTCGCTCGAAGACTTCGACGACATGTAGATCATGTTTTCCGCGCCGTTCACTTCCGCTTCCACGTTGGTCGCAATCGATTGCTCCACCGTCTCCGCGTTCGCGCCCGGATAGTTGATTTCCACTTCCACCGTCGGCGGTGAAATCTGGGGATACTGTGCCACCGGCAACGTGCCGATGCTGATGCCGCCGGCCAGCAGGATGATCAGTGAAATGACAATCGCAAAGACTGGCCTGTGAATAAAGAATTTCGCCATGGGCTACTCTCCCTTCTTCGCTTCGGCCTTTTCGCTCGTCGCCGGCGCCGCCGTCGGAGTCACCGTCGAGCCCGGCCGCACCTTCTGCAAGCCTTCTACGACGATCTTCTCTCCGGCCTTCAGCCCTTCCGTCACGATGAAGTTCTCGCCCACGCGCTCGCCCAGCGTCACGCTCCGCAGCTGCACCTTGTTCTCCGGGCTCACCACGTAGACGATCTTCGCGCTCTGCATCTCCGTCACGGCCTTCTGCGGCACCAACAGCGCATTCTCAGCCACCGTCGCCGCAAACCGCACGCGCCCGAACTGCCCCGGCCTCAGCAGTGCGTTCGGATTCGGAAACTCCGCCACGATGCTCAATGTGCCCGTCTTCACGTCCACCGCGCGGTCCGCGATGATCATCCGGCCCTTGTGCGGGAACGTGCTCCCATCGGCCAGGACCAATTCCAAATCGCCCGCCCCCTGGGCGCGCTTGCCCTCCAGCCGTAGCTTCATGAACTGCAGGTACTCGCGCTCGGAGATCGCCACGAACACCCGCATCGGGTTCACGTTCGATACCGTCGTTAGCAGCGTCGCTTCGCCCTGGCCCACCAGGTTGCCCGGCGCCACCTGCCGCGTCCCCACTATGCCGTCGATCGGCGACACCAGGTTGCAGTACTCGATGTTCAGGCCCGCCTGCATCACCGCCGCCTTCGCCGCTTCCACTGCGGCCTGCGCCTGTTGGATCTGCGCCGTCTGGTTCACCTTCGACGTGCTCAGCGAGGCTTTCTTCGCTTCCACATCGGCGCGCGCCGCCCGCTGTGCCGCCAGGGCGTTGTCGTAGTCCTGCTGCGGTACCGCCTGCGCTTCCGCCAGCGGCTTCAACCGGTTCACGTCCTGGTCCGTCTTGTTCAACTGCGCATTGGATACTTCCAGGTTCGCCGCCGCCACATCCACCACGGTTCTTTCCTTGGCCTGCACCAGGTCGGCTTCCGACTTGGCAAGCTGCGCCTTGGCCTGCATCATCTGCGCCTCGTACTCGCGCTTGTCCAGCGTGAAGAGCGGCTGCCCCTTCTTCACCATCGAGCCTTCCTGGAAATGCTGCGCCTGCAGATACGCCTTCACCCGCGCGCGGATCTCCACGGAATCATTCGCATCCGTCCGCGCCGTCAACTCGCTATACACCGGGACTGTCTTCTGTTCGACAGTTCCCACCACAACGGGCACCGCTGGCCCGCTTGCGCCTTCGGCCTTCTTGGCCGCTTCTTTCTCTCCGCATCCCGATAACACTAGGCTCACGCCCGCGAAGAGCAGAATGCCCGTGTCTCTCCTCAATGACCGCATCGCGATCCTCCCAAACGGACTGTCTCCGCGCCGCACGTCCCGGTTGTGACAAGCGCTTCTGTAGATTATCGCCGATTTACGGCTGGGGGAAGCCGGCCTTTGCCTCCATGCCGCATCTGCGGGCCTTCCGCTAGACTAGCTATCATCCATGAACGCCTCCTTCGCCCCCATTGAACGGCTCGGTCCCGCCCTCTTCAACTCCCCCGTCCCCTCCCTCGACACCGATCCCCACCACCCCAACCCCTTCGTCTCCGACGACGACTTCATCCCGCTCCACATCACCCACTCCCCCTCCCATCTCCGGCCCGGCAATGTCTTCTTCGAGAAGGCCGGCCCCCGCGAGAAGGTCTTCTTCAATCCCTCCGCCACCCGCGCCGCCGTCGTCACCTGCGGCGGCCTCTGCCCCGGCCTCAATAACGTCATCCGCTCCCTCGTCTTCTGCCTCCACCACCACTACGGCGCCTCCGCCATCTATGGCGTCCGCTACGGCTACCACGGCCTAAACCCCGCCAACGGCCATCCCCCCATCGAACTCACCGACGAACTCGTCAGCGACATCCACGAGATCGGCGGCACCATCATCGGCACCTCCCGCGGCCCCCAGTCCCCCGCCGTCATGCTCCAGACCTTGAAGGACCTCGGCATCAATATCCTCTTCACCATCGGCGGCGACGGCACCCAGCACGGCTCTTACAAAATCTATGAGGAGGCCCAGCGCCAGGGCTACCCCCTCTCCGTCATCGGCATCCCCAAAACCATCGATAACGACATCCAATACGTCAGCCGCACCTTCGGCTTCGGCACCGCCGTCGACGCCGCCCGCAACGTCATCGACGTCGCCCACACCGAAGCCCGCGCCGTCCTCAACGGCGTCGGCCTCGTCAAGCTCATGGGCCGCGACTCCGGCTTCATCGCCGCAGCCTCCACCCTCGCCAGCGGCGAAGTCAACTACTGCCTCATCCCCGAACTCCCCTTCACCCTCGACGGCGCGCACGGCCTCCTCTCCGTCCTCGAACAGCGCCTCGCCCGCAAAGCCCACGCCGTCATCGTCGTCGCCGAAGGCGCCGGCCAGGACCTCATCCCCAAAGACTCCCTCCAGCGCGACGCCTCCGGCAACGTCCTCCACGCCGACATCGGACTCTTTCTCCGCTCCCGCATCCTCGATCACTTCAAATCCCTCAACCGGCCCGTCAACGTACGCTACATCGATCCCAGCTACCTCATCCGCGGCCTCGCCGCCAACACAGAAGACTCCATCCTCTGCGACATGCTCGCCCGCCATGCCGTCCACGCCGCCATGTCGGGCCGCACCGGCCTCGTCATCGGCTACATCCACAACCGCTTCGTCCACGTCCCCACCGCCATGGCCACCGACGGCCGCAAGAAAGTCGCCCTCGACGGCGACCTCTGGAAATCCGTCCTGGCCGTCACCGGCCAGCCCCCCGCCTGGCTCCCCTAACCCCCATTCGGGCTACCCCCACTACCCCTCCCTCCCCCCAAAAGCCCAATTTCGGGGACGGTGCACTCAATCCCCAAATTCCGTCCCCTGAAATCAACCACTTCGCCTCCAATCCACCCCATAATTCGGCGATTGAGTGCACCGTCCCCGAAATACACCCTCTCTTCCCCTCCATCCGATAGCATCGCGTGCCGGATTCTCAGACTCCCCCGTCTGAAAATCCAACACGCCCCTCCCCGCGCCCTCCCATAACCCCTTTCCTCTCATCAAAAACCCCGATGGCCCCGCAATTGCCCTTCCCCTCCCGAACGGACCCGCCGTTCAAAGAGGTTCTCATGTTCGGTGTCAATTGGAACGATCCCCAAACTCTCTGGCTCAACTACACCAATCTCGGCCTCGGCCTGGTCGTCCTCGCCTGCATCGGCGTCGCCGCTTACGCCTTCTGGGCTGAATTCGCCGCCCGGCTCCGCGTCAAAGCTGCCGGCGACGTAGACGCCCACGTCCGCAAGCTCATGGCCGACATGAGCCCTCACGCCTTCCACTCTCCGGAACTCGGCATGACCATGGCAGACGGCGGCGAGCCCGAAAACCCTCAACACCCCACCCGGAAATAGCGCCTCGAGGGTCTCCCCATGCAGTGTCCTTTTATCCGTGACACGCGCGCCCTCTCCTGCCGCGCCGCCGGCATCCGCAAGCTCATCCCAGGGCTGGCGCTCGCGTCCGCCGGCCGCTGCAACTCCCCAGCTTGGGCGGACTGCCCTTACAGCTCTGCCGCCCCCGACCCCACCGCCGCCGCCTGCCCCTTCATGGAGGAGTCCCTCGTTCAGTTCTGTTCCGCCGCGCCCGTCACCCGCTTCATCCCTTACTCCGAACCCCTCCTCTCCCGCTGCGGCAGCGACGCCTATCGCTACTGCGATCTCTACCTCGACGTCGTCTCCGCCTCCCGCCCCGCCCTCAACCACTCCGGCGCCCTCCACGCCCCTCACGATCTCCTCTTCACCCCCAACCACTGGTGGCTTGATGCCTCCGGCGACGGCCCCTGCCACCTCGGCATCGACGCCTTCCTCGCCCGCCTCCTCGGCCCCATCGACCACATCACCTTCGCCACCCCCCACGGCATCGCCCGCCCCACTGCCATCTTCACCGTCCGCGGCACTGACTTCACCTCCTCCTTCTCCGAACTCATC
>JACQZS010000223.1 GCA_016213725.1 Acidobacteriota bacterium
TCGTCCGAAGCCCCGCTCACGCCCGGCCTCGGCTCCGTCACCGTCACCAGCCGCCCGCGCGCATCCAAAGTGAACTTCTTCCACTTCGTCGTCACCGGCTCGATCACCTTCACCGTGTTGCCTTCGTAAATGTACTGCGTGTAGCCGGCGTTTCCGGGCGGCGTCACCCGGATGGTCCGGCCCCGCTCGTCGTAGAGGTACTCGGTCCAGTAGACGGTGGCGCCCGGCGCGTATGGCATCGAGACCTTCTTCACCTTGCCCAGCGGCGAGCAGGCGCATGGGCCGTATTCCGTGTCTACCACGGAAACCACTGTCGAGCCCGCGCCCTTCTCCACCTTGACGGTCCGCCCCAGGCCGTCGGTCGTCGTTTTTGCAAAGTGCCCGTTCGTGGTGGCGGTGGCCGTTGTCGCCGTGTAGCTGTAGGTGGTCACCGCGCCCAGCGCCGAGGTGGTGGAGGAGGGCCGCGACACCGCGTCGTACTGGTAGGTCGAAGAGGCCCCATTCGGCCCCGCCGCCGAACTCAACCGCAGCACCGAATCGAACTGGAACGAACTCCCCAGATTGTTCTCTCCGTTCGGCACCATCGAAGAAGGCGCCGTCCACTGCGAAGCCGAAGTCACTGTAAACTGCTCCGTCGCCCCGCCCTGCGCCGCCGCCTGCACCACGTTCCCGCCGATGTCGTAGACTACCGTCCCCATCGGCTTACCCAGTGCCTTCGACCTCGTCACCATGCCGCGCGTGTAGTTCGCCGGGCCGTAGCCGGCGGCGTGATAGTTCATGTAGGGCGCATCCACCAGCCAGCCCGTCTGCCCGTAGTAGCCCGGCGTGTCATACCACCACTCGCCCAGCACCGTCGTTTGCGTGCCTTCCTGCACCTCGCTCGTCGTCGCCAGGTGCGCGCCGGCGATGTCGGTGTAGTAGTTGCGGTAGATCCGCGCCGGCGTCGAGAGGCTCCCGTATTCATAGATCCGCCGCTCCGTCACCCCGCCGGAGCTGTCCAACACCTGCTCCACCTTGGAGCGCTTCTCGTACGCCGCCCCATAATCCAAGACCGTCTCCGTCGTCCCCAGGTACAGCCTCCCGAGAGCGTCCGTGGCCCAGGTGAAATCCTCCCGCATCACCACGGTGCCTGTGCTCAGCCGCCAGTCCTCATACCGGAACAGCCGCCGGAAATTGCTCTGAGCCGGGTCGCGGTAGAAGAACCATGCCCTGGCGTGGTTGTTTGGATCGGTCACCGAGCGGCCGCTTACGGTGACCCCACTCCCCGCGTCGTATCCCGCCAGCGTGTACGACCATGTCGGAGCCCCCGAGGAAGTCCGCAGATACCGGTATTTCACCTCGCGGAAGCGCTTCCCGTTGCTGTAGTCGGCGTTGTCGTAAGCCCACTCCATTTCCGCGCCCTTCGGCAGCACGACCTTGGTGAGCTCGCCTGAGTTGCTCGCGCCATATGTGAAGTTGTGCGACAGGTTCACGCCCGGGTTCGTGATGGTAGTGAGCATCACCGCCGTTCCAAACGCCGCCCCGGTGAACGGCGATTGCAACGTCGTCTCGCTGCCATAGCCGAACGTGTACTGCTCGGCCGTGTTGACGGCGTTAGTGATCTGCGAAAGATGCGGCGTCGGACCGCTGCCGTAATAGAACTGGTAGGCCGCATTCCACGAGCCCCCGGCCCGCACGTCGAAGATCTTCCCGATCCGCCCGCTGGTATCCGGCAAGCCCACCACGAAGCCGGGGTTGTATTCAATCCCGGTGAGATTCCCGTTGCGATCGACAAAGGCGGTGGGGTAGTACGTCCCCCGGTCCGCCTCGCCCGCGCCCGAGACGCAGTAGAAGTTCCAGTACGAGCCATCCGGAAACAGAAGCCGGTGCATGGCGTCATCCCACACCACGTAGACCGGCTCCTTCGAACGCCACTTGCCGCCGCTGTACTGGTCCAGCCGGTATTCGGCGCCGGTCGAATCCACATAGGTCCAGTGATGGATGTTCCACGTGTCGGTGTAGTGCGGGCGGATTTGCCCCGCCATCAGCATCCAGCCGTAGCCGTAGCCAATATCACGGCCCAGGTTCCACTCCGCCTGGCCGTTGTCCCGCCGCCAGTTCTGCGAGTTGTAGCTCAGCCCCAAGGGCAGCGTCCAGCCCCCGCGCCGCGTCGCCGCCAGCAGCGGCACAGAGAAGTTCAGGTTCCCCGACATCATGTCGATTTGCTCGCCGGCGCCGCCCCAATAGGCGCCGTCGGGCCGCACGCCCACCCGCCGGGCTTCCCCGGCCTGCGTGGGCGTGGTCACGGAGAAGGTGGTGGACGGGCCATCATTGGAGTGGCGGTCCACGGGAGAAATCGTATAGCTGTAGGTCTGCCCTGGCTGCACTGTCTGGTCCAGGAAGTAGTTCGACCGAATCAGGGCGATGACAACACCGTCCCGCCGCAGCCAATAGTGCGGCACGCCCGAACCATATTGCCCGTCATCAGCGCTCTGCCACTGGATCTCCACACTGTTCGGCAGCGTCGTCGTCGCGACCCGCCCCCGGTCCACTGCCCCTGGCCCTGTGCGGTCGAGGAGCCCCATCTGCACCAGCGTAAATCCGTTGCCTGCCGGAGCGTTGATCACGCCCACTCCGGGCTGCCCGCCTGGTATGACATTCGCACCCTCAGTGCCATACACAAGCATCCCATTCAAGTAAACGGTTAGAGCTCCGTTATCAATCACCACCGTCTGCATCGTGTTCAGCGCCCCCTGCTGGCAACCCACCACTGACGACGACCGCTGCGTGAACACCCCATTCACGCGCTGGTTCACCGTCATCGTCATCTGACAGCCGTTGCCCAGCACCACATTGCCCCACTCGATGGAATAGAAAGTCCCCGAAGGCGAAGGCCCCGTCATTGCGTCCTGTGTCGCGTGAATGTAGTGCACATACGTGCCGCCGGTGGAATCGAGCTTCACCTGCGTCCGCACCTCGTATGCCGCGGTCCCGTCCGGCACCGGGATTTTAGAAATCAGCGAAGCGCCCGCACTGGCGCCGCTGTATAGAGGACTCGTCGAATTCGACCAGGATCCGTTCGACTGCCAGTTAGAGCCGTTGATCCCGTACTGAAAGTTATCGGAATAGTAGTAGGAATACTGCCCGAATGCGGGCAGAACCAATGCCGGCAGAGCGAGCGCGGCCAGCAGAACGAGGTTTCTCATTTCGCACCTCCCTGCTTGTGGCCGGTAAGGAAGTCGTCGAGATCAAAGTCCTTCCTGTACTTCTTCAACTCCTTTTCCACGTCGTCCCGCTTCCCCTGTCCGCGCTCGAAGACTTTGACCGCACCGCCTTTCCCCGTCTTGACATCGGTCAAATCCTGTAGGCCCTCCGCCGTCACCCGGCTTAATTCCAGCTCGACAATGGCATATTGGCCATCGTCGCTGGCGATCCAGTGGTAATTGAAGCCTCCCTCCACAGGCAGCGCTGGCCGCCTCGGATCCTCCCAAGTCCCCTTACCTTTCATCGTAGTGACGGCGATCAGTTTCCGCCCGCCGCCGGAAGATTCCGCCAGAACCGGAAGCGCCATAGCGCAGAATAGGGAAAAGAGGATCACGATACCTGAAATCCGCATGGCGCGACTCTACCACAGGAAGATGCTAAGAAGTCAAAATATCCGCATTTGTTCCGAAAACAGAACAGCTTCCACATCCAAAATCTTCTAAGCAGAGCTAAGCCTATCATTCACATTCAGTTGCAGCCGCGCATGAGCGCAGCGATCCAGGCCTGAGTTATTCACAGTTTTCTCCTTTGCGCTGCCGCTTGTTCCGAAAACGAAACAAGGATGGATTGGCACACCTCTCAGTGCACCTTCTTCCCACGGCCATGCGACGGTGATTTTGCAGTGTTCGGGCCGGCGAGTTTACTGAATTTACATCCAAACTAGGACACCAATTGCAGTGCGACCGACCGACTCTGATACTTAGATCGAGGCAGAGGGTGGAAGGACGGACCTTACCAATTCAATCGAAGCCTGCCCGCCCTTGCCCTGGCGGCGCGACGCCTGAAAGACGAGTTCCACTCTGGGTGGGAGCACGGAGAATGGCAAACAGATGCCACTTCACCCCGATAACTCCCGATTGCGGGCGCGGCGTGCGAGGGTGCGACAGGGTGAGTTCCCGGCAGGAGAAGGGACTAGAAGTGATTCCTGGCCGGGAGGACCAGGCAACAGATGCCGTGAATGGAGTTTCAGCGGACGGTGAGGGCGAAGTCGACGTCGAGGACGATGGATTCTTTGGTGACTTTGACCTGGCGCAATTCGAAGGTTGTCAGCTCGCGGCGGTAGTGGGTGGCGGGGGAGAGGTCTTCGAGGAGTTCGCGGGCGCGGGCGGCGATGTCGAGGCTGAACTCCTTTTCGAGGCTTTCGGCGAGGGCTTTGCGGACGCGGCGGATGTAGAACGAATCCTTGCCGCCGGTGTCGATGTGGACTTCGGAGAGGACGAGTTTGCCGCGCTTCACAAGGGGGGTGGCGGCGACGGTGAGGTCGAAGGCATCGCCGAGGCCGACACAGCGGCCGAGGACGTCGAGGCCTTTGCGGCCGGAGAAGCGGGCTTTGACGATCAACTGGCCGTTCCATTCGCCGGCGGCGGGGGTCTCGAGGTAGGCGAAATCGCAGCGCTTTTCGCGGGCTCCGGCAACGTATTTGCGGCCCTCCTGGGTGAAGACCTGCTCGGCCATCAGGCGGCCGATGACGGGGTAAGCGAGGCGGACCTCGGCGGCCGCGGCGGCGGCGGGCAGAAAGAGGGCCAGGGCGGCGGCGGGGAGGAAGGGTCGGGCCGGCATGCCTTGAGTGGCCTAGACTTTTTGCAGGCGGCGGAGGGTGTAGAGGGCGGAGTGGGAGTTGAGGTGTTCGAGCCGCTTCCAGTCGTCGGCGACGGAGATGAGCTTGCCGCTGATGTGGTTGGAGCGCTCAGAGCAGAGGAACTGGGAGAGTAGGAGCTGCCTGTCGGGCGGGGTGCCGCCGTTGGAACGGGTGAGGGCGGCCTCTTCGATTTCGCGGGCGCCGGCGAGGTGGCCGGCGGCGAGGATTTCGTCGGTGAGGCTGGTGTAGGTGAGGCCGGGGTTCATGCAGTTGATCTGGATATTGGAGTCGCTGACTTCCTCGGCGACCGACTCGACGAAGCGGACGAGGGCGGCCTGGGTGGCGGAGTAGGCGGTGAAGTTGGGGCGGGGCCCGTCGGCGCCGGGGCCGGTGAGGAGGACGATCTTGCCCCAGCGGTTTGCGACCATGCCGGGCAGCACGGCGCGGCAGGCGTTCATGGAGCCGGTGAGGTTGGTCTGGACGGCTTCGGCCCACTTGTCGGGCGGGGCGCCGGCCAGGGGACCGATGGCGCCGAAGCTGGAGTGGGCGCAGATGAGGATCTGGACGGAGCCGAAGTGGTGGACCATGCGGTCCGCGGCGGCCTGGACGTGCGCGTAGTCGCGAACGTCGCATTTGAGGCGGAGAGAAGAGCCGCCGGCGTGTTCGATTTCGAGGTGAGCGAGATCGAGTTCGGCTTTGCTGCGGGCGAGGAGGCCGACGTGGGCTCCAGCGGAAGCGAAACCGATGGCCAAGCGTTTTCCGATGCCACGACCCGCCCCCGTGATGAGGATGGACTTTCCCTTAAACGGTCGCACAGGCGATTACCCACCAAGATGCTAGCAGGGTTGGAGGCAGGATGGGGTGTTACAAAATGACGGGGCCGTCGGGCTCGTCGGCGGCGCCCGGGGAGGCTTCGGGGGCGGTGGGGGCGGCAGGCGCCGCGCCGATCATGGCGCGCCAGTCGAGTTCCTTGAGGAACTGCTCGTTTTCGCGCCAATTGGGGCTCACCTTGACGAACAAGGTGAGGAAGACGCGGGTGCCGAGGATGGATTCGAGCTCGACGCGGGCCTGGGTGCCAACTTCTTTGAGGAGGGCGCCGCGTGCGCCGAGAACGATGATCTTCTGGCCGGTGCGCTCGACGTGGATGGTGGCGGAGATGCGGGTGAGCTTGGCATCCTCCTTCCACTCGTCGATGAGGACGGCGACGGAGTGGGGGACCTCCTGGCGGGTGAGGGCGAGGATCTTCTCGCGGATGATTTCGGAGGCGAGGAAGCGTTCGGGCTGGTCTGTGATGTGATCCGGCGGGAACCAGGCGGGGCCGGCGGGCATGCGCTGGAGGATGGCGGCGCGGAGTTCTTCGACGCCCTCGCCGGTGAGGGCGGAGATGGGGAAGACCTCCTCGAAGGGGTGCCACTGGCGGTAGTGCTCGATGAGGGCGAGGAGGACGTCTTTACGGGAGAGGGCGTCGATCTTGTTGAAGACAGCGAAGGCGGGGGCGCCGGCCTGGCGGATGAGAGCAACGGCCTGTTCGTCGAGAGCCGAGGGGGGACGGGTGGAATCGATGAGGAAGAGGAGGAGGTCACGTTCCTGGAGGGCTTCGCCGATGGATTGCATCATGCGGCGGTTGAAGAGCGAGTCGGCCTGATGGATGCCGGGGGTATCGACGAAGACGACCTGGGATTGAGGGGTATTCCAGACGCCCTGAATGGTGGTGCGGGTGGTTTGGGGCTTATCGGCGACGATGGCGAGCTTCATGCCGGTGAGGGCATTGAGGAGGGTGGACTTGCCGGAGTTGGGGCGGCCGAGCAGGGAGACGAAGCCGGAGCGGAAGGCGGGTTTGCGGGTGCGGGGTTTACTCACAGGGATTCCTCTTGATCTTCAGGGGGGGGCGGAGCGGGGCTGATGCGCACCTTATCCACCCGGTAGTCGTCGGCGGAGAGGATTTCGATGCGCAGGCCGGCGTGTTGGATGACCTGGCCGGGCTTGGGGATGGCGCCGGCCCATTCGGCGGCAAGGCCGCCGACGGTGGTGGATTCGGTGCCGTCTTCGGGGCGGAAGTCGAACATCTCGTGGAGGTGGTCGAGGTCGAAGGCGCCGGAGACGGTGATGGAGCCGTCGGGGGAGCGGAGGACGTCGTGCTGGGGCTCGTGCTCGTCGCGGATTTCGCCGAACACCTCTTCGACGAGGTCCTCCATGGTGGCGAGGCCGGCGAGGCGGCCGTATTCGTCGACGACGTAGACGATGTGGATGCCGCGTTCCTGCATTTCCCGAAGGAGGCGGGCGACGGGCATGGTTTCGGGGACGGCCTCGATGGGGCGCATGAGGGCGCGGAGGGAGGAAGAGGCGCGCTGGGCGTCGTCGAGTTCGTAGAGATCGCGGACGTGGACGAAGCCGAGGACGCGATCGATGGTGGACTCGTAGACGGGGATGCGGGAGAACTGCTGATCGCGGGCGAGGCGGCGGAGGGAGTCGAGGGACTCGGAGGCTTCGATGGCGACGATGGAGGGGCGCGGGGTCATGACCTCGCGGACGCGCTTGTCGCCGAAGGCGACGACGTTCTGGATGAGGCGGGAGTCCTCTTTCTCGATGATGCCTTCCTCTTCGCCGGCGGAGATGAGGGCGTCGATCTCCTCGCCGGGCTCAGGGCGGTCTTCGGAAGGAGCGGGAGAGCCGAGTTCGAAGAGCGACTGGAGAAAGCCCAGGAGAAGGGTGAGGGGCTTGAAGAGGAGAGTGAGGAACTTGAGGAGAGGGACGAACGGCAGAGCCCACTGGCCGGAGGAGCGGCGGTAGAGGATCTGAGGGAGGACGTAGGCGGCGGCCATCATGACGAGCCAGGCGAGGAGGAAGCCTTCGAGGAAGCCGCGCCAGCTTTCGCCGCGAGCGGCGGCGGCGGCGACGAAGAGGGCGCCGCAGAGGACGAGGAGGGTGTGCTTGATGAGGGAGAAGACGAAGGCGCCGTCTTCGGTTTCGAAGCCGAGGCGGTCTTCGAGGGTTTCCTTGAAGAAGGCAAGAGCGTCGGATTCGCGGGTGATGAGGCGGAGGGATTCCAGGTAGAGCAGCTGGATGAAGCTGGCGAGGAAGAGAAGGAAGCCGAAGACGAAGGCGATGGGGAAGATCATCGCCGGGCTCTTTCGATGAGGGAGGCGGGGAGCTGGAAATGGGCGCGCCAGCGGGACTCGGCGCGGCGCATGCGGCCGCGGTCGGATTCGTGGTCGTAGCCGAGGAGGTGGAGGAGGCCGTGGAGGAGGAGGATGCGGAGTTCGGTAGGGGTGTCGTGGCCGTAGGCGGCGGCCTGGGCGGCGGCGCGGTGCCAGGAAATAGCTATGTCGCCCAGTGGGCCTTGGGGCTCGCCGGAGGGAAACGAGAGGACGTCGGTGGGGTAGTCCTTGCCGAGGAAGTCGCGGTTCATGCGTTGGAGGCCGGCGTCGGTGGTAATGAGGCAGCAGAAGGGGCGGCCGAGGGCGACTTCATCGCGGAGGGCGCGGGCAAAGGCCTGGAGTTCGCGGCGGCGGAGGCCGGGCGTGCGGTGTTCGAAGAGAACCAGGGGTTCCGGGGTCATGAATTGGGCGAAGGAGCGGGCGGCGGCTCAGGAGCTGCCACGTTGGCATCGAGCTTGAGGGACATCTGGCGGCCGATGCCGGACTGTTCGTTATAGCGCTCGTAGGCCTTGACGATGCGCTGGACGAGCGGATTGCGGACGACATCGTGTTCGTCGAAGGCGATGACGGAGACGCCTTCGACGCCGCGGAGGATTTCAGCGGCTTCGCTGAGGCCGCAGCGACGGCCGGGGGGAAGGTCGATTTGGGTGAGGTCGCCGGTGATGACCATTTTGGAGTTGAAGCCCTGGCGGGTGAGCACCATTTTCATCTGTTCGGCGGTGGAGTTCTGGGCTTCGTCGAGGATGATGAAGGCGTCGTTGAGGGTGCGTCCGCGCATGAAGGCGAGGGGGGCGACTTCGATAACGTTGCGTTCGAGGAATTTCTCGACCTTCTCGGTGTCGATCATGTCGAACAGGGCGTCGTAGAGGGGGCGGAGATAGGGATCGATTTTCTCCTGGAGGGTGCCGGGGAGGAAGCCGAGGCGTTCGCCGGCTTCGACGGCGGGACGGGTGAGGATGATGCGGGCCACCTGTTTGTTCAGGAGAGCGGAGACGGCCATGGCGACGGCGAGGTAGGTTTTGCCGGTGCCGGCGGGGCCGATGCCGAAGACGAGGTCGTGGCGTTCGATGGCGTCGAGGTAGGCGCGCTGGTTGGAGGTCTTGGGGACGAGGGATTTCTTGCCGAAGTTGCGGGCCTTGCCGGATTCGACGAGGGAGCGGAGGGTGACGGTGTCGTCGGAGATGAGGACGCGGAGGAAGCTGTTGACGTCGGCGGCGGAGATGCGCTGGCCGGCCTCATAGAGGGTGATGTAGTCGCGGAGGATGGACTCGGCGCGGGCGGCGCCATGGGGGTCGCCGTCGATTTCGAGCGAGTCCGGGGTAAGACGAGTTTCAACGGCGAGACCGGATTCGAGGAGGCGAATGTTCTCGTCGCGGGTTCCGAAGAAGGACTCGAGGCCGCGGATTAGGGGCACGCGAGTTTTCATGCGCTAAGACGGGTCCACGCGAAGAAGGCACGAGCCGTCATGAAGCCATACTATAGCATAGGCAAGGTGGCGGAGAACCCTGAAGAATCAGGCCGTGAGGGTGACCAGACCGAGGCGGCCGGTGTGGCGTTGCATGCGTTCCCGGAGTTCGAGGCGGGCGCGCAGAAGCCGGCTCTTGGCGGCGGCCAGGGAGATGCCGAGGCGGCTGGCGACGTCGGGCATGGGAAGCTCCTGAACTTCGCGGAGGATGAAGACTTCGCGGAGGAGCGGCGGGATGCGGTGGATCTCCTGGTGGAGGGTGGTACCGATCTCGGCCTGGGCGAGGGCCTCTTCCGGGGTGGATGATTCGTCGGGCAGGTCGAGGCGGGCCACTTCTTCTCCGGCGACGCCTTCGTCGAGGTAGAGGAAGCGGGCGCGCTTGTCCTTGCGGAGGCGCATGAGGCACTGGTTGAGAACGATGCGGGAGAGCCAGGTGGAGAACTTGGCGTCCTGGTTGAACTGGCCAATGTGCTCGTAGGCTTTCCAGAAGGCGTTCTGCACTTCGTCCTCGGCATCCAGCTTGTCCTTGAGAACGGACACAGCGAGGCGCTTGCAGGTGGACTGATGGCGCTGAATCAGCTCAGAGAAGGCTTCGTTCCCGCCTTGCTGGGCGAGGGCGACGAGCTGCTCATCGGTCAAGTGGTCCAGGTTGGGGTGGTGCACTCTCATGATCTCGGCTCTACTTGATGGATGAGTAGAGTATGCCGGAAGAGGCAAAATTTGTGCTCACTTTGAAACTCGCTTTAGTAGTATAAAAATCTTAGCGGAACGCTTTAGTCGTGATGAAAGAACCAGTGAATGTGACGGAGTCGGGGCCGGAGACCGTCCAGAGGGTACTGTCTTCGTACGAGATTGGGGCGAAGATCCGGCGATTGCGGCTCAAGAAGAAGATCGGGTTGGTGGATCTGGGGCGGCACACGGGGCTTTCGGCCTCGATGTTGTCGCAGTTGGAGAACGGGAAGCTGATTCCGACGCTGCCGACGCTGGCGCGGGTGGCGATGGTGTTCGACGTTTCGCTGGAACATTTCTTTGGAGACCGGAAGAAGCGGGGGCTGTTCTCGGTGGTGCGGGCGGGGGAGAGGATCCGGTTTCCGGAGAAGGCGGAGGCGGCGGCGCCGGCGTGGTATTTCGAGTGTTTGGCGTTTTCGGCGCCGGACAAGTCGCTGCAGGCGTACCTGGCGGTGATCGAACCGCGGAAGCGGGAAGAGATGGAGGAGCACGCGCATGAGGGCGCGGAGTTCCTGTTTGTGATCGAGGGGGAGTTGGGGGTGAAGTACGAGGAAGAAGAGACGCTGTTGAGCGCGGGGGATGGGGTGTATTTTGACGCCTCGCACGCGCACGGGTACCGGTCAGTGGGCGAGGGGCAGGCGCGGGCGCTGGTGGTGACGACTCCGCCGCGGCTTTAGTAGGCGGCGTGGGCGAGGGCGGTATCGACGAAGGCCTGGACGTTTTCGGGCGGGGTGCCGTATTCGAGGAAGTCGATGGACTGCATGATGAAGCGGCCGCCGGGTTTGCCGGCTTCCATGGCGGCTACGGTAGCGCGGCGGACATCGTCGATGGAGCCGTTCTGGAGGACATTGACCTGGTCGACGCCGGAGAGGATGACATAGGCGTCGCCGACGATGGACTTGGCGCGGGCGAGGTCGGCATCGCCGAGGGGGTGGGGACCGAAGGGCTCGACGATGCGGGCACCGAGGGACTTATAGGACTCGACGAGGTTCATGATCTGGCCGCAGTTGTGGTACATAGCGGGGCGGCCGTTGCGCTGGACGTATTCGATATAGCGGCGCTCGAAGGGCAGGACGAAGCGGTCGTAGTTGGCGCGGCCGAGGAAGCCGCCGGGGACATTGCCGCCGACGCAGTGGACGTCGGGGGCGGCGGCGTCGATGGCGGCGGTGTAGTCGAGAATGCGCTCCATGGCGAAGTTCATGAGCTTCTCGTAGAAGGGGTAGTCGACGCGGAAGAGGCTGTAGAGGACGTCGTGATCGACGAGGAGGGAGGAGTTGTTGAATGGGCCGTGGGGGGTCCAGGTGCCGAGGATGCCATCGTCGCCGAGAGCGGCGCGGATGGAGGCGACGCGCTGGCGGACCTGCTCTGGCCAGTGGGGGGGCATGCGGGGTTCGTAGCGGATGGCGATGTCGAGATCGGCTTCGGATTGGACGGGCTTTTTGGTGCAGGCGAAGACGAAGGTGCCGGGGCGGACCTCTGTGGTGGAGAAGTCCTGAGTGAGGGTGCCGGCGGGGGTGCGGATGGTGGAGCGGGCGATTTGAGTGTTGCCGTGGGCGATGTGCTCGGTGCGGACCTCCCAGTTTTCCGTTTGCTGGGAGACGTCGAGGCCGCCCATGTGGATGTGGAGGGGATCGTTGACGCCGTAGAGCATGCGGACGAAGACGTCGGCGCCGAACTGCTTCTGGACTTCAATGACTTTGAGCTGGAGGGCGTGGTGGTCCCAGGAGTCGATTTCGGGGTGGAGCTGATTGAGGAAGTGTCCGCCGTCGCAGATGAAGAGGGTGACGGGGACGCGGTCCGGCAGGCGGCCTTCGAGGACGGCGAGGAAACGTTCGCGGGAGGTCATTTGGTCTGAAACGATGATATAGTTCAACCGTTTTGGAGGCAATTCTCATGATTCGACGCGCGGCGATCGGGATGGTGCTGGGATGGGGACTGTGGGAGGGGAATGCGCGGGGGGGCTGGATCACGGTGAGAGATGGCCGGGCAGCAGTGCAGGCGGATGGGGTAGAGCGGGGGATCGATCTGAATGGCGGGCGGGTGCGGACGTGGCGGTACATCGTCTATGGACGGGAGATGCTGGCCGCGGAGGCGCGGGAGTTCACGGTAGTGATTTCGAGAGAGGCGTCGAACAGGAAGCCGCGCGGTTTGCGCCCGGAAGAGGCGGGGGAGAGGAATTCGTTCAGCGCTGGGAACCGGGGGCGTTGGAGGGGGGACGCCTATGACGATTCGAGGTATGCGGACACGCGGCCGGACGCTCCGAAATGGGTGGATGCGCGTCTGGTGGAGGCCGGGGCGAAGGGTACTTTCGCGGGCGAGGTAACGGCGGAAGTGACGCGACCGAAAGAGTGGCTGAAGCGGTTGACGGTACGGGGGAAGTTGACGGGAGCGCCGGTAGTGGAGGGGGTAGAGGTGGAGTTGATTTACGAGGTGAGCGAGGGGTATGGGGCGATCCGGAAGTGGGTGAAG
This sequence comes from Acidobacteriota bacterium, assembly GCA_016213725.1. Classification (GTDB taxonomy): domain Bacteria; phylum Acidobacteriota; class Terriglobia; order Bryobacterales; family Bryobacteraceae; genus Paludibaculum. Next base: position 12,644 of record JACQZS010000223.1, read on the forward strand.
GTGAGGAACGGCGGGGGGAAGTGGCTGCGGTTGGAACGGATGACGATCGACGACCTGCACCTGGCGGCTCTAACGAGGAAGCCGCTGGCCGCGGCGATGTTCGGCGTGCAGCCGAGCGTGGTGGCATTTGAGTTCCAGGGCGGCGAAGCAGGATTGATCGCGGCAAGCGAGGTGCCGTCTGCGCTGCGGTCGATTTCGGACCAGGGGGCAATGGGGTACACGCAGGGGCTGTTCGAGTGGGTACTGGGGCCGGGCGAAGAGTTCACCAGCGAGCCGGTGTTCTACTACGGCTACGGCGGGGCGGCGAAGGCGACGATCTGTGCCACTTCCACTTCGCTGGACCGGGCGGTGGAGGGGCCGTACATGGAGCATGTGCGGACGGTGATCGGAGTGGAGGCGGACCGGGCGCCGCATCACGGTCCGCAATGGCTGACGTGGGCGTATTTCTACGCGAATATCGACGATCCGCTGGTGCGGCAGTTGGCCGGAATTCTGGGGCGGGCGGGCTTCAAGGAGATGCTGCTGGACGACGGGTGGCAGAAGGGGCGGCTGGGGACGGAGATCGACACGAAGAAGTTTCCGGATTTCAAGGCGACGTCGGAGTTTGTGCGGAGCAAGGGGATGGCGCTGGGGCTGTGGGTATCGTGCTTCCGGGACTTGGATTCGAAGGACATGCGGAAGATGCCGGAGATGCGGATTCTGCCCGAGCTGATGCGGAGCCAGGAGCTGCCGGGGCTGGGGATGAGCTTCGCGTCGCCGTGGCGGGACTACTACGTGAAGGACCTGGTGGAACTTGGGCGGCGGTATGGGGTGACGTACTTCAAGCAGGATTTCACGAACATCATGTATGGCGATCTGGCGGAAGGGCATGAGAGCCGGACACGGAAGGAGTCACTGCTGCGCGGGCTGCGGGGGCTGCTGGCGGCACAGGCGGCGCTGCGGGCGGCGGCGCCGGAGATGGTGAACGAGATCACGCACGAGATCTATTGGGGCACGCCGGGGGTACCGGCGGACCTGGCGGCGCTGAAGTACACGGCGCGGTTCCACATTCCGCCGAACGAGTGCGTGGGATCGGACCTGGCGCGGGAGTTCGGCGGGCGGAAAGTGAGCGCGGAAGAGCACAGGGCGGCGCTGCTGCGCGGCTGCTGGCTGGCGCGGCAGAGATTCTATTCACACCGGGGACTGCCTTTGAATCCGCTGGAGTTCTATGCCGCGGCGACCGTGAATCACGAAGGAAGCCTGACGCCCGAGGTGCAGGACCGGCAGGTGGCTAGCTGGCTGATGGGCGCGCCGGTGTGCTATTCGGGCGATGCGCGAACGCTGACGGAGGCGAACATCGCTCATTACGCGAAGCGGCTGGCCGAGGTGGAGCGACTGGAGAAGCGCTATGGGATCTACAAGCGGTTTCAGTTCAGCGGCGTGCCGGAGCCGACGGACATAGACTGGCACTGGTGGGGCAAGCTGACCGGCGCGGGCGAAGGCGCCGTGGTGGTGGTGCGCGGAGGCACAACAAGTACGGACGAGCGGGTGGTGAACATTCCGTGGGTGCAGCGGGCGAGACGGTACAACGTGGCGGGGTTGTTCAGCGGGAAGGCGTACGGCGAATGGACTGGCGCGCAGCTGCAAGATGCGGGCGTGCGGGTCGCGTTAGGGGTGTATGGATCGGAGGTGTTGGAACTGACGGCCCGCTGAGGCGCTATTTTGCGCGGTGCGCCTTGAGGAACTGGATGAGGACGGGGACCACCGAGATGAGGACGATGAGGATGATCACCTTCTCGAAGTGGGCGCGAATCAGAGGGAAGCTGCCGAACTTGTAGCCGAGGAAGGTCATGGAGGCGACCCAGCCGACACTACCGAAGACGTTGAAGGAGAGGAAGCGGGGGAGGCCCATGCCGGCGACGCCGGCCACGAAGGCGGCGAAGGTGCGGATGATGGGGACGAACTGGGCGTAGATGATGGTCTTGCCGCCGTGGCGAGCGTAGAACTCCTGGGTGCGCACGAGGTATTCGCGGCGGAAGATGCGGGAGTTCGGATTGGCGAAGAGGCGGACGCCGATGTGGCGGCCGAGGAAGTAGCCGCAGGAGTTGCCGAGGAGGGCGGCGGTGATGAGGGCGGCGATGATGGTGACGAGGTCGAGCTGCCCGGCGCCGGCGACCACGCCGACGGTGAAGAGCAGCGAATCACCGGGTAGAAAGAAACCGACCAGAAGGCCGGTTTCGGAGAAGACGATGGCGAACAGGAGCGCGTACCCCCACCAACCCGTAAAGACGGTGGTGAGCAGCCCGATGAGCTGTTCCGGGTTGGTGAGGGAACGCAGAAAGTCCAGCAGCGTGTGAAGCATCAGTGAGCCGCTGAAGATTAGCTATTGGAAGCGGCCACGAGGCGCTTCACGTTGTCCTCGTAGATCTTCACCTTCTTCTTCTTGATGAGTTCCTGGACGATGCCGTCGCGGAAGAGTTCGACGCGCTCCTGGGCCCGGCGCTGCTTGAGGGTCTTGAGAAGCTCTTCGCGGGCGAGGGCGAGCTGGGTGAGGTCGGCCGGGACCTTTTCGACGATCTTCATGAAGAAGGTGCCGTTGCCGGTCTGGACGGGGCCGACGACATCGCCGACGTTCTTGTTGAAGGCGGCGTCGATGGAGGAAGCGGCGCCGACGCCGGTGATGGCGCCTTCGCGGTTCACGAGTTCGGAGGTCTTCAGTTCGGCGCCGTAGGATTTGGCGAGGGCGGCAAGATCGGTAGTGGTCTTGAGCTTTTCGCCGGCCTCGACGATCTTCTGCTGGGCCATCTGGAAGCTCTTCTCGGCGATGAGCCCTTCCTTGACCTTGTCCTCGACCTCAGCGAACTGGGCGGGGCGGGACGGGGTGATTTCGGTGACCTGGGCGACCACCAGCTTGTTCTGGCCGACCTGGATGATGGGGGTGACGCCGTTCTTGGGCAGAGCGGCGACGGCTTCATTGAACTCGACGCTCACGCCGACGCCCTGAACGGGTTCGCCCTTGGCGACGTTTTCGGCCTTGACGGCCGTGATGCCATTGGCGGCGGCGAGCTTTTCAGCCTCTTCGCGGGAGCGGACCAGGGTGGTGCGGATCTGGTCGGAGATGGACTGCATCTTCTCGAAGACCTGGGCGCGGACGAGGTCCTGATTGAGTTCAGCCTTAACCTCTTCGAGCGGCCGCAGGCGGGCCTGCTCATGAGCGTCCACCCGGATGATATGGAAGCCGTACTGGGTCTTGACGAGAGCGCTGAGTTCGCCGGTCTTGAGGGTAAAGGCGGCCTTTTCGAACTCAGGCACGGTTTGACCGCGGGTGATCCAGCCGAGTTCGCCGCCCTTGGCGCCGGAACCGGGATCCTCGGAGTTCTTCTTGGCGAGATCGGCGAAGTTGGCGCCCTTCTTGAGCTGGGCGAGCATGTCTTCCATGCGCTTCTGGATGGCGGCGACTTCGGCGGGGGTCTTGTCAGTGGTCTTGAGAAGGATGTGACGAGCCTGGACGCGCTCCGGAGTGCGGAAGCGTTCCTGCTGCTGCGCGTAGGCGGCCTGAAGCTGCGCATCGGGCACCTTGATGGTGGCGGCGATGGCTGCTTCGTCGATGGGGAAGACGAGGTAGCTGCGCTTTTCGGGCAGCAGATAGGAGCTCTTGCCCTTGTTGTAAAACTCCTGGAGTTCGGCGGGGGTAGTGGCCACCTTGCTCTTAAAGAAATCGGGGCCCAGTCCGAAGTAGGCGACCTTGATCTTCTCGTTGCGGTGCTTGAATTCGTTCTCGACGTCGGCCGGGGTGACGATGATGCCTTCGAGCGCGAGGGTTTCGAGCCGGGACTGGAGGGCCTGGGCGCGGACATTCTCCTCAAACTGAGGGATGGTCATGCCCTGCTGGGAGAGCATCTGGGCGTAGATTTCCTTACCGACGAACTTGCCGTCCTGCCAGAGCTGCGGGACGAGAGTGTGGACGATCTGGGCGAGCTGGGCGTCGGTGATCTTGATGCCCATTTCGGCGGCCTGGTAGCCGACGGCCTTCTGGGCGGCCATCTGCTGGACGATCATGGGGATGTAAACGGCTTCCATGCCCCGAGGCAGGCTATTGCCGCGCATTTCGCGCGCAATGAACTGGCGAACATCGGACGCAGTGATCTGTTCACCGGCGACTTCAGCGAGGACGGTAGGATTCGAGGCGCCTTGGCTACCCCAGCCTCCCCCATAGCCGGGCACCAGGGTGATGACCATCGAGGCGGCGACAAGCGTCAAAAGCGCACCGAGGAGATAGCGCACAGTCTTCTCCCGGCTGCGGAACAGATCAAACATGGGAAACTCCTAAAACGAAGAGACTCTCTTATTATAGCCGTGCCGGAGGGGCTTCAGGCGCCCAGGCGGCATTCGGCGTGGACGGCGCGGACAGCCTTCTCGACGCCGCTCTTGCGGACGACGACGCCGATGGTGAGCTCACTGGAGCCCTGGGCGATGGCGATGATGTTGACATCCTGGGCGGAGATGGCGGTAAAGATGCGTCCGGCGAGGCCGGGGTGGCCCTTCATGCCTTCGCCCACGATGGCGATGAGGCCGACGTCGAGGTCGACATCGATGGGATGGAGATAGCCGTGGGTGAGTTCGATGGAGAAGGCTGCCTCCAGGTTCTCGATGACGGACGGCAACTCAGCCGTGCGAATGAGGAAACAGAAGTTCTGGCGGTAGCTGGAGCTGGTGAGGGCAAGGACCTCGGCGTTGGCGGTGGCGAGGGCTTCCAGGCTGCGGGCCATGATGCGGGTGCCGCTGATGGCTGAACTGGCCGGATCGACAGTGACCAGGGCGACGTTGACCATGGAAGTGACGGCGCGGGGGCCGATGGGGCCTTCGCGGGTTTCGGGCACGATGCGCGTGCCGGGGGCATCGAGGTTGAAGCTGTTCTTGCTCCAGACCGGGATGTCTTTCTCCATCAGGGGAGCGAGAGTGCGGGGATGGAGCACCTTGGCGCCGTTGTAGGCGAGTTCGGCGGCTTCGCGGTAGGTGATTTCGTTGAGGACCTTGGCGTCGGAGACGAGGCGGGGGTCGGCGGACATGATGCCGTCGACATCGCTCCAGATCCAGAGTTCGCCGGCATCGAGCACGGAGGCGAGGATGGAGGCGGAGAAGTCACTGCCGCCGCGGCCGAGGGTGGTGGGGCGGCCGTCGAGGGTGGAGCCGTTGAAGCCGGTGATGATGGGCAGGCGGCGGGCCTGGAGGGCGGGGGCGAGGAAGTTGGCGGCCTTTTCCCGAGTCTGCTCGATGAGGGGGCTGGCGTTGCCGAAGACGGCGTCGGTGACGACCACTTCGCGGGCGTTGAGAGCGAAGGCATCGATGCCGCGGCTTTGCAGGTGGGCGGCCATGAGGGTGGAGCTGAGGCGCTCGCCCACGGCGATGGCTTCATCGACGGAGCGCGGCGGGCGTTCGCCCAGCATGAGGACGCCGCGGGCGATGCGTTCAAATTCAGAGAGGATGTCGTCCAGGACGGGCTGGGTGTCCGCCTGGGCGGGGGGATCCAGCAACTGCTGGCAACATTCGCGATGACGGGCATCGAGCCGGGCGAGCATCTCGTCGACTCCGCGCTCATCGCCGCCTTCGGCGTGGCGCAGGGCTTCGAGCAGCATGTCGGTGACTTTGGACATGGCCGAGACGATGACGGCGGCAGGGCGTTCCTTGTGGACGGATGCACAGATGTCCGCGGCGGAGCGGATGCGTTCGGCCGAGCCCATGCTGGTGCCGCCGAACTTCATGACGAGGAGGTCTTTCAACGCGATCGGTCCTTTCGAAAAACTCAGCGGTCCGCGGGGAAATCAGGTCGCGGCCGGGGTACGGTCTCCGACGATGCGGAGGATGGCTTGTTCGACCTCGGCTTCGGAGAGGCCGCTGGAGTCGAGGTAGACGGCATCAGGGGCCTGGCGAAGGGGCGAGTCGGGGCGAGTGCGGTCGCGGTGGTCCCGCTCCTGCATTTCGCGAAAGACGGCGTCGAAGTCAGCGGCCACGCCGCGGGCGGCGAGGTCCTTGACGCGCCGGTGAGCGCGGACTTCGGGACTGGCGTCGAGGAAGATCTTAGCCTCGGCATCGGGGAAGACGACGGTGCCGATATCGCGCCCCTCCATGACGGCGGAGGCGGAGTGGCCGAGGCGCTGCTGCTTGAGGACGAGCTCACGGCGCACGCCGGAGACGGCAGAGACGACGGAGGCGCCCTGGGAGATCTCGGGCTCACGGATGGCGGCGGAGACGTCTTCTCCGTCGAGCAGGACACGATGATCCGGGGTGAGGGTGATGTCGGCGGCGCGGGCGAGCTGCTCGAGTGCGGCCCGGTCTGCCCAATCCACGCCGCGGCGGCGCGCACCGAGAGCGACGGCGCGGTACATGGCGCCGGTGTCGATATAGACGAAACCCAGCCGCGCGGCGACGCGGCGGGCGAGTGTACTTTTGCCAGCGCCGGCAGGGCCGTCGATGGCAACAAGGATTCTATTCTTCAAGGTAAACAACCAGTGTATCGCGGCCGGCGGGAGAGGCTTCAGCCGGCGGGCGGCGGATTGAGCGGATCGCGGGCGAAGATGAACTCCTCAACGGGGCGGCCGCCGATGAGATGCTCGTCGACGATGCGCTGGATGACTTCGCGGGAGGCAAGTTTGTACCAGATGCCTTCGGGGTAAACCACGGCGATGGGCCCGTCTTCGCAGATGCGCAGGCAGTGGACCTTCGTGCGGAAAATGCCGGGATGTTCCTTCAAGCGCATTTTGAGGTAATCCCAGGATTCGAGGCTGGTTTTCCGGGAGCAACACTTGGCATCGGACTGGTCGGCGCAAAGGAAGATGTGCCGCTGCAGCTTGCCGATGCCGAGCGAAGCCGATATCTTGTGGAGCTTGTCCTGCGGCATCACACTTACACTATAGCTACGCCCATGACGCCCGCTGAATTCGACCAACTGGTGGAAGAAGCCATGGACATCATCCCGCCGAGGTTCCGGAGGCGGCTGAGGAACGTGGTTTTCGTGGTGGAGGCGGAGCCGCGCCAAGCGGGATTGCTGGGCCTATACGAGGGCCGTCCGCGGACGGAACGGAGCCTGGCGGAGCCGTTTTCGACACCCGACCGGATCACGATCTACCAGGGCCCGCACGAGCGCGCGGCGCGCAGCAAGGCGGAGCTGCGAACGCTGGTGGAGGAGACCATCTGGCACGAAGTGGCGCACTATTTCGGCCTCAACGAGCGCGAAGTCCTGATGGCCGAGAGCCGCCGGCGCAGGCGGATCGACAGGCTGCGCGGGCTCTGAAGCCGGGGGGACGGATAGGGGCCGATGGTAAAATCGGACTTTCATGGCCAAAGCACAAGTCCACAAGCAGGCCCCCGGTCCGTTCGAACCGCTGCCGGGCTGGAAGCTGGCGGGCGCCACCGCGTTCGTCCTACTGCTCTTCTACTTCACTCCGCTGCTGAGCCCGGGCGCCACCATCCAGTGGGACGCCGTGGACATCAGCTACCCGGCGCAGCAGTTCTTCGCCGCGCAGGCCAAGCTGAGCCATCTACCCTTCTGGACGCCTACGCTCTTCGGCGGCTTTCCATTCCTGGCGGATCCGCAGGTGGGGGCGTTCTATCCGCTGAACTGGCCGTTCTTTCTAGCCGGCATCACGCCGGGGATGATTGAAGCCGAACTGGCGCTGCACTCGGTGCTGGCTTTGCTGGGGGCCTACCTGCTGCTGAAGCGGCTGAGCGGCCAAGTGCACGGAGCGCTTGTGGGCGCGCTGATCTACTCGCTGGGCGGCTTCTTCGCGGCGCACAGCTCTCATGTGGGGATGTTTCAGGGGGCGGCGCTGTTTCCATGGCTGCTGTATGCGGTGGAGCGCGCCCTGGAGGGTGCGGCAGTGCGCTGGATGACGGCCGGCGCCGCCGTGATGGGCGGCATCGTTCTTACGGGCCATATCCAAACGGCGTTCCACGCGTTTTTCGGGCTAGTGTTGTTCGCCATCTGGCGCCTGGCTTCGGAAGCTTCGCGCTGGAAGGTGCTGGTGCCGGGCATGATCTGGATTGCCGTACTCGCCCTGGGACTGAGCGCCATTGTGACTCACCCGGCGATCGAACTCGCCGGACAATCTATTCGGGCGGGCATGGACTTCAGCGACGACAGGACGGGCACACTCACGTTCGGCGCGCTCACCACTCTTGTTTACGCCAACTCGCTGGGCGTGCTGGACGGCCGGTATACCGGCGGCGGCGACATGACACACACGTACCTGTATTCCGGCCTGTTATTGCTGCCGCTGGCCGGGCTGGCGCTGAAATACAAGCCGATGAGGCTGCTGGGACTCCTGCTGGTGCTGCTGCCGGCCTGGTATATGCTCGGGCCCTCGGCCGGGCTCTATCGCGCCGGCGCCCTGATTCCCGGAATGCAGAGAGCCCCGTCGCCGGTGCATCTCTGGTTTGTGGCCGCCATGGGGCTTTCGATCCTGGCGGCGTTCGGAACGCACGAAGCGGAGGTGAAGTGGCGAAAGCCATGGCTGGGGCTGGCGCTGTGCGCGGTGTTCGCCGTGGATCTGTGTTTCTTCAATTCGTGGAACAACCCGCTCACATACGGCCATGCCTCCTATGAAGAGATCTACGGAGTGGGCGAGAAGGCGCTGAAGTACAAAGTGGCGCCGGGGGTGCAGGCGCCCTTCCGTCTGCACATTCCTCCGCGCACGCCGGTGTTTGGACCGCTGAACAGCCAGTTGACGGCGCAGGTGGAGACGACCGGGGGCTACAATCCGCTGGAACTCCTGGCCTGGAGCGAGTACCTGCAGGCGGCCGAGAAGAACCACCGCCTGGTGGACGGGCTGGGGGTGATTCTGGAGGTCGATCCGAGGAAGGGCGAGGCGAACAGCAATCCGACGCTGCTGCCACGGGCGTATTTCTCGCCGGAAGTGGTGGGCGTGAAGAGCATGGCGGAGTCTCGCGCGAAGCTGCCGGGGCTGGATCCGGGGAAGCAGTCTCTGGTGCTGAATCTGCCCGCCGGAGTGGACCACGACGCGCAGGGCAAGGCGCTGGAGATGAAGGTGACGGAAGGCCGCGTGGAGGTGCGCTACTCGGCCGCATCGCCCAGCCTGTTGCGGCTGGCCGATCCCTGGTATCCGGGCTGGAAAGCCAGCGTGGACGGCAAGCCGGTGGCGCTGCTGCGGGTGAATCACGCGCTGATGGGCGCGGTAGTGCCGGCCGGCTATCACGAAGCCGTGTTCGAGTATGAGCCGCAGCACTTCCAGCGGGGGATGCAGATCACGCTGGGTTCGCTGCTGGTGCTGCTGCTGACGCTGGCGGCGTCACGGCCGCATCGCCGCTAAGGCGCGGGTGACGACGGGGTCTGCGCGCAGCTCGATCTCATCTCCGGCGGCGACGCTGATGGACTGGTTGAGGATCTCCTGCTTGAGGCGGCGCTGGATGTTTTCGCGCTCGGCGGTCCATTCCGAGAGCGAAGGGCGGACGTTGCGGCGCGAGAGCCAGAGCTGGAATTCGTCGAGCAGCGCGGGGGTGATCTGCATGTCGCGAGAGGCGTCGGCGCGGTGGCCGGCCAGCCAATCTGTGGCGAATCCGGCGTAACAGGCAGTGGCTTCCAGATGCTGGCCGAGGCGGGAGTAAGGGCGCGGCTGGACGATCTGATCCGGCTCGATCCCGCCACCGCCGCGGACGGTGCGGCCCTTGGCGGTTTTGAACTCAGGCCGCGTGGTGGCAGTGGCCGCGGCGAGCTCGTTGTTCTTGAGCGGCTTCTGGATGGAGCGGCCGCTGGGCGTGTAGTAGAAGGCCGTGGTGAGGGCCAGCCCGGTGGCGTCGCTCAAAGGGAAGACGCGCTGGACCAGGCCTTTGCCGAAGGTGGTTTCGCCGAGGATCTGACCCCGGTCGTTGTCCTGAATGGCGCCGGCGACGATCTCCGCGGCGCTGGCGGTCTTGCCGTTGACCAGAACGGCGAGGGGGAACTGGTAGGGTTGCGAATCCCTGGGCGCGTCCACATTGTCCGTCTCCGTGCTGCGCCCGCGCGCGCTGAGAATGCGCGTACCGGAGGGCAGGAAGAGCGAGGCCGCCGCCAGGCCGGATTGGAGCACGCCGCCGGGATTGTCGCGCAGGTCCAGCACCAGCCCTTTGAGTTTGTGGCCGCCGAGCTGTTCGATGGCCTGCTGGAGGAGGGCGGCCGTATTGGTGTCGAAACTGGTGGCGCGGACATAGCCGATGCCGGGCTCGAGGTGGAAGCTGCGATCGACGGAAGGCGACTGCAGGTCTTCGGGCGTGAGAGTGAAGGCCATGGGCTTGGCGGTGCCCTGGCGGCGAATGAGGATCTGGGCCTGGCGCTGGCGCGTGTAGCCGAGCAATTGGACGAGCTGTTCCAGATCCAGCCGCGAAAGGGGAATGTTGTTGATGGCGATGATCTCGTCTCCGGGCGCGAGGCCGGACTTCTGCGACGGCGAGCCGGGCGTGGTTTGCAGAATGATGACGCGGCCGGGCAGCACGCTGACGATGGAGCCGAAGCCCTTGGAAACGCTGCGCTCCATCTCCTGCAGTTGCTGGAACTGGTCCTTATCGAAAAAGACGGAGTGCGGATCCAGAGTGCGCAGCATGCCGGGAATGGCGCCGGCGTAGAGGGCCTGGTCCTCGCTGACCGCATCCGCAGCGTTGTCCAGCGTGGTGGTGAGGACATCGACGAAGCGCTTCAGTTCGCGCTCCAGTTCGTCGGTATTCGGCAGAGGCTTTGCCGGCGGCTGCGCGGTGGGGGGCTTGGGCGGCAGCTGAGCGGTCAGCGGCGGCGCGAGAAGCGAGAGAAGCAGGAGTGCCGCGGGGGCGCGCATCACAGTTCGAAGCGCAGCGCCTGGCGTTGCGCGTGGCGTTCCAGGGCGAGGTCGATCAGCCTGGAGATCAGCGCAGTGAAGCCGACGCCATCGTGCTCCCACATCTTGGGGAACATGCTGATGGAGGTGAAGCCGGGAATGGTGTTGATCTCGTTGATGTAGATCTGCCCGGTGGCCTTCTCGACCAGGAAATCGACGCGGCCCATGCCGCTGCATTCCACGGCCAGATAGCAGGCCACGGCGAGGCGGCGCACTTCCTCAATCTGCTGCGCGGTGAGATTGGGCGGGATGAGGGTGCGGGCCTTGTCGAGGAGGTATTTGTCCTCGTAGTCGTAGAACTCCTTGGAGGGGAGGATCTCGCAGGGCGTGGCGGCAGCGGGCTGGTGGTTGCCGAGCACGGCGCACTCCAACTCCTGCCCGGCGATGGAGCGCTCGATAATCACCTTGGTGTCATAGCGGGCGGCATCGGCCAGGGCGGCCGCGAGCTCTTCGCGGTTGTGAGCCTTGGCGATGCCGACGGAAGAGCCGAGATTGGCGGGCTTGACGAAGACGGGCAGGCCGAGCCGGGCGATGGCGGCATCGGGGTCGAGCGCGGAGGCAGGCTGCACGGCGTATTCGCAGATAGGCAGGCCGCGGTCCGCGCAGAGGCGCTTGAAGTGTTCCTTATCCATGGCGGCAGACGAGGCGAAGACGCCGGCGCCGACATAGGGCAGGCCGGCCATTTCGAAGAGGCCCTGGATGGTGCCGTCTTCGCCAAAGGTACCGTGGAGGACGGGAAAGACGACGTCGATGCCGGGGTTGCCGCCGGGCTCCGGGCAGATGTGCCCAGGATGCCACTTGCCCTGCTTGTCGATGAAGACGGGCACGGGTTCAAAGCGCTGGCGATCGATGTGATCGAGGACGGCCTTGGCGGAGCGCAGCGAGATTTCATGCTCGCCGGAACGGCCTCCGTGAACCACCGCAACTCTTAGCTTGATCATAGAATTCGTTTCCCCATGGCGGACATCACCAGTTCGACGCCCAGCAGCGCGGTCCGGTTTGCAGTATCGAGCACAGGATTCACCTCCACCACTTCCATGGAGCGCAGCAGGCGGGAGTCGCAGAGGATCTCCATGGCCAGGTGCGCCTCGCGGTATGAGACACCGCCGCGAACGGGCGTGCCGACTCCGGGCGCCTCGCCGGGATCGATGCCGTCCATGTCGAGAGAGAGGTGGATGCCGGCGGCGCCGCGGGAGGCGATGGAGACGGCGTCGCGCATGACGGCGCGCATGCCGCGCTCGTCGATGTCGCGCATGGTAAAGACGGTCACGCCGGAGTTGCGGACGATGGCACGCTCCGCGGCATCGACGTCGCGGATGCCCACCAGAACCACGTTGGAGGCCGGGATGGCGGGTGAAACGCCGCAGAGGCGCGTCAGCTCTTTCGGACCGTGGCCGATGAGACAGGACAGAGGCATGCCGTGCACGTTGCCGGAGGGCGAGGAGTCCGGCGTGTTCATGTCGGTGTGGGCATCCATCCAGATGACACCGAGGGAAAGACGGCGGCGACGCAGATGAGCGGCCATGCCGTTGACGGTGCCGACCGCGATGGAGTGGTCACCGCCGAGCACCAGCGGGAACTTGCCCTGGGAGGCGGCCTTCTGGACACGCTGAGCGAGGGCCTGGCAGGTGGCGGCGATGGGCTTGAGAAAGCGCGCGTTGGCCGGGCCGGCCTTGGCCGATTCCGGCTGCTCCACGGCCACGTTGCCGAGATCTTCCACGCTATAGCCGAGCGACTGCAGGCGCGCGTTCAGATTGGCCACGCGCAGCGCGGAAGGGCCCATATCCACGCCACGCCGCCCGGCCCCGAGGTCGAGCGGCGCGCCCAGAATGGCGATGGTCTTCGGCATAGCCGGCTAGGGCCGCGTCCGGTACAGCATGCGCGGGAAGGCGATGGTCTCGCGGATGTGCTCCAGGCCGCAGAGCCAGGAGACGGTGCGCTCCACGCCCATGCCGAAGCCGGCGTGGGGCACGGAGCCGAAGCGGCGCAGGTCGAGGTACCAGTTGAAGGCCTCCGGCGGGAGGTCGTGGTCCTTGATGCGCTGCAGGAGCAGGTTGAAGTCGTGAATGCGCTGGCCGCCGCCGATGACTTCGCCGTAGCCTTCGCTGGCCAGCACGTCGACGCCGAGCGCCACTTCGGGGCGGTTCTCGTCGGGTTGGAAGTAGAAAGCCTTCACCTGGGTGGGGTAGCGATCGACCATGACGGGCCGGTCGAACTCCTCGGAGAGCAGGGTTTCGTCGGTGCCGCCGAAGTCGCCGCCCCAGACGATCTCGGAGCCCTTGCGCTTGAGGATCTCCACGGCTTCGTCGTAGGAGATGCGGGGAAACGGCCCCTTGATGGCTTCGAGCTTGGCGACGTCGCGTTCGAGCACGGCCAATTCCGCGCGGCGGTTTTCGAGCACGCGGCCGACGATGAAGCAGATGAGCTCTTCGGCAGTGCGCTTCACGTCGTCGAGGGTGGCGTAGGCCATCTCGGGCTCCACCATCCAGAACTCGGTGAGATGGCGGCGGGTCTTCGATTTTTCCGCGCGGAACGTGGGGCCGAAGCAGTAGGTCTTGCCGAAAGCCATGGCCGTGGCTTCGTTGTAGAGCTGGCCGGACTGCGTGAGGTAGACCTTCTCGTCCTCGAAGTAATCCACTTCAAAAAGCGTGGTGGTGCCTTCGCAGGCGGCCGGCGTGAAGATGGGGCAATCGACGAGCGTGAAACCGTTGGAATCGAAGTAATCGCGGATGGCCTTGATGATCTCGTGGCGAACCTTGAGAATGGCGTGCTGCCGGCGCGAGCGCAGGTGCAGGTGGCGGTGATCGAAGAGGAACTCGATGCCGTGTTCCTTGGGGGTGATCGGATAGGGGGTCTCTTCGGAGACGCGCTGCACGATTTCAGCGGATTCGATATCCATTTCGAAGCCGCCGGGCGCGCGCTCTTCGGCCCGGCATTTGCCGCGGATGATGACGGAAGATTCCTGCGTTAGGTTCTTGAGGCCTTCGAAGCAATCCTCAGAGAGGTTGTTCTTGAGGCCGACGCACTGCATGATCCCGCTGCCGTCCCGGATGAGGGGGAAGATGATCTTGCCGGATTTGCGGAGGTTATACAGCCAGCCCGCGATTTCGACGGGTTCGCCGGTATGCGCACCCGCCTGCGCGATGGTGATTCGACGGTAGTCAGACATCAGAGGGACTCCAGGTTGGTGAAGATCTCGCGCGCGGAGTCGATGGGCTGAGGGAAGTCGGGAGACTCCTTCAGTTCGAGGAGCAGGGGGAACTGCGAGCCGCGGGAGCGGAGCAGCCCCAAGGCCCGTTTCCAATCGACGGTGCCGGCGGCGGCGAGTGTGGGGAAAAGGTGGTGATCGTCCTTGCCGTTGTTGTCGTGGATATGCGTGGAGCGGATGCGGTCCTGCATGAGCGTGAACGCGGTCTCTACGCCCTCCATGATGTTGGCGTGGCCCGAATCGAAGCAGAAATGAAGGTTGAGGTGCGTGATCTCGTTGAAGCTGATGAGGCGCTCAGCGGAGGAGAGGCGGTTGGGAATGTTTTCAAGCAGGATCTCCACCCCGCGGTTCTTGGCGAAGAGGGAGAGGTCTTCGAGGGCGGTGAAGGCGGCTTCCACCTTGAAGTCGTCGTACTCCTCGCCCGCCACGCCGATGTGCTGGATAAGGTAGCGGAAGGGGATTTTCTCGGCCACTTCGATGGCGCGCTTGATCTCATCGACGCATTCCAGGCGGCGGGGTTTGGAGCGTTCCGTGATGGAGATGACCGAAGACGGGCCGGTGCGGCCCCAGCAGTCATCGTTGTACATGGGAGCGTGCAGGGAGTGGCACTGGAGCTGGGCGTCGCGGAACCAGTAGCCGAGTTCGTTCACCTGGGAGCGGTCACGGTAGTCGAAGTGCTGCCGGGCGCAGAAGATCTCCACCAGGGGGATGCCGGATGAGTGGATCCGTTCGAGCCAGACGGTATTGAGCCGGTGGCTGACCAGGACGTGGGTGGAAAGTGCGCGGTTCATGGGCAATGCCTTCAGGCTAGTATCCTTCCGCCTTGCCGGCGGATCTGCCGTTCTGGGCGGCGGCCAGCCAGGTGATGCGGTCAGCGACGTTGGCGCCGACGGTGGAGGCGTCGGAGACGGCACGCGTGCGGGGGGCCTCCACCATGATGGCCTCGACGGAGGCGACGGTGCCGATGGAGCCCAGGGTGTGCCCGCGCTTTTCGAGCAGCGCGCGCGTGTCGGGCGAGAAGCCGGGCTCGAGCATGAGGCGGTCTGGCATCCATTGGTGATGGAGGCGCGGCTGATCTACGGCCTGTTGCACGTCCATCTTGAAATCGATCACGTTGAGGATGACCTGGAGCACCCCGGAGATGATGCGCGGGCCGCCGGGGGCGCCGAGGATGAGAAAGAGCTTGCCGTCCTTGGTGACGATGGTGGGCGTCATGGCGGAGAGAGGACGTTTCCCGGGCGCAATGGCGTTGGCTTCGCCCTGGATGAGACCGAACATGTTGGCGGAGCCGGGCTGGGTGGCGAAGTCGTCCATCTCGTCGTTCAGCAGGAAGCCAAGCCGCGGAACGGTGACTCCGGAGCCGTAGGAGTTGTTGAGCGTATAGGTGAGGGCGACGGCGTTGCCCTGGGCGTCGACGACATTGAAATGAGTGGTTTCGGAGGGCTCGAAGGAGGGCTTGCCGTGGCCCAGGGCAGAACTGGGAGTGGCCTTGCCCGGGTCGATGGAAGCGCGGCGCTGGGCGATATAGGCCGGATCGAGCAGGCCCTTCACGGGCAGCTTGACGAAGTCTCCATCGCCGAGGAATTCGGCGCGGTCAGCGAAGTAGCGGCGCATGACCTCCGCCACGATGTGCGAAGAGGCGGCCGAGCCGGCGCCGCTCTTTTCATAGCCGGTAGGCTCCAGCATGGCGAGCATCTGAAGGATGCCGATGCCGCCGGAGGAAGGCGAGGGCGCGGTGATCACGCCGTAGCCTTTGTAAGTGCCGGTGAGGGGCCGCCGCTCGACGGGCTTATAGCTGCGCAGGTCGTCCAGCGTGATGGCGCCGCCGTTGCGCTGGATCTCCTCGACCAGGATGCGGGCGGTCTGGCCGGTATAGAAGTCCTCCGGATCGGCCGCGATGCGGCGCAAGGTGGCGGCGAGCTCCGGCTGCTTGAGCGTCGCGCCCGGCTCGAAGCACGCGCCGCCGTTGAGGAAGATGCGCTTGGACTCGGGAAACTCGGCCAGCAACTTGCGCGAGCCGCACATGGAGCGAGCTTCGGCATAGGAGAGCGTGATGCCGTTGGCGGCAAGGCCGGCGGCGGGCTGAACCAGCGAGTCCCACGGTTTGGAGCCGTACTTCCTGTGCGCATAGGCGAGGCCGCGGACGGTGCCCGGGATGCCGGAGGCGCGCCATCCGGTGATGGAGTCCTTGGTGGCCTTGCCGTCCGGGCCGATGTACATGTTGCGGGAAGCGGAGGCGGGGGCCATTTCGCGGAAGTCGATGAAGGTGGCGTTGCCGCCGGCGGTGCGCAGCAGAAGGAATCCGCCGCCGCCGATATTGCCGGCCGAAGGGTGGGTGACGGAGAGGGCGAGCGCCACGGCCACCGCGGCATCCACGGCATTGCCGCCGGCCTTCAGGACGGAGACGCCGACGGAGGCGGCCAGCGGCTCCTGGGCGACGACCATCGCGTGGCGGGCGCGAATCGGCTCGCGCGCCGGAAGCGCCATGCAGAGGGCGCAGAAGAGGGCCACAAACGCCGGGATTCGCATAAAATTCGATTGTACTATGCGGGCTCGCGGCGCCCTGCGAGAGAGAAATCCTCGCGGCCGGCACGCGCCGGGCCGATGAGGGATAGCGAAGACCATGATTGGGCGCGGGTTACCAAAAACCAGGCTCGGCAAGGCGGCTCTGCTCAGCTGCCTGCTGGCGCCGTTGCCGTCTTCCACCCCGGGCCGGGTGGTGCGGATTGGAACGGACAACACGCCGCCGTATCACTACCTGGAAAGCAACGGCAGGCCGCGCGGCATGGTGGCGGACATCCTGCAAGAGGCGGCGCGGCGGCGCGGCATCCAGCTGCGATGGGAGCTACGGAGCGAGGGGCCGGTGCGGGCGCTATCAGCCAAAGCCGTAGATCTCTGGCCATTGCTCTCAACGCAGAGCACGATGTGGCCGGAGTTCCATTTCACGCGGCCCTACATGCGGAATTCGTATGTGCTGCTGTTTCGCAAAGAAGAGTATGAATCGCCGGAGGGATTGAAGCGTGCCAAGCGGATCTCGGTAATCGGCTACCCCCTGGCCAGCAAGATTGCGGCGCGCGCGGCGCCGGAGGCCGAACTGAGCCGGCAACGGAAGCGCGAGGATGCGCTGGAGGCGGTATGCCGGGACCAATCGGACGTAGCGCTGCTGGAGGCGCGCACGGCTCAGTACCTGATGCTTCACCGGCCTGAGGCATGTGCCGGTCAGGATTTCCACACAGTAGGCCTCGGCATGGCGCCGACGGAACTGGCGGTGGCCTCCACGCGAGAGGCGTCCAAGTATGCCGACGAACTGCGCGCAGAGATTGACGACATGATGGCGGATGGAGTGGTGGGGCGCTTGATGGCGCCCTGGAACTACTACTACAGCGGAGAGGTGGAGGCTCTTTACAAAGAGGAAGAAGCGCACCGTGCACGCCAGATCAGCATGGCTTTGGCGGCAGTGTTGGGGCTGGCGGCCCTGGGCTTGCTGCGGGTGGCGTGGCGCATGCAGGAGGCGCGGCAGCAGGCGCAGGGCGCCAACGTGGCGAAGACGCAGTTTCTGGCGGTGATGAGTCACGAAATCCGCACGCCGCTCCACGGACTGCTGGGGATCAGCGCTCTCTTGAAGGACAGCAAACTGGATGCCGAGCAACGCGAATTCGTCGAGCTGATCGAGCAATCCGGCAAGTCGCTTCTGGAATTAGTGAACGACATTCTGGATCTGGCGCGCATCGAACGCGGAAAGATGGAGTTGGCCATGGCCGCATACGAGCCGCGGCGGCTATTCGACTCCGTCTTGCGAGCCTGGCAGCCGCAGGCCCGGAGGAAGGGTTTTGAGCTGAAACTCGAGGGGCTGGGGCACCTTCCGTTGAAAGCCACGGGAGACGAGGCCAAGTTGCGCCAGATCCTGAACAACCTGCTGGCGAACGCCATCAAGTTTACTGAGCACGGCGCCGTGATCGTGCGCGTGAAGCCGGCGGCGGGCGGCGCCGGAGAGGTATTGCGGGTGGAGGTGGAAGACACCGGCATCGGCATTGCGCCGGAGAACTTGAGCCGCATCTTCGAACAGTTCCGCCAGGCCGACAGCAGTATTTCGAAACGGTTCGGCGGCACGGGGCTCGGGCTGAACATCGCCAGACGGCTGGTGGAGTTGATGGGCGGCGAGATGGGAGTGGAGAGCGAGGCAGGCGAGGGCACGGTCTTCTGGTTCACGGTACGAATGACGGCCGGCAACGAGGATGCAAAGGCGCCCGCGGCGTTCTCCGCCAAGAGACGATCGCCAGGGCACCGGACGGCGGCCAGGGTTCTACTGGCCGAGGACAACCCGGTAAACCAGCGGATCGCAGAGAAACTGCTCACTCGCTCGGAGTGCTGCGTGACGACGGTCGCCAACGGCCGGGAGGCTCTGGAAGCGCTGCGGCGGCAGGAGTTCGACGCCATCTTCATGGACTGCCAGATGCCGGAGATGAACGGCCTGGAAGCCGCCGTAGAAATCCGCAAGTTGGGGCTGGAGGTGCCCATCATCGCCCTGACTGCGTCGGCCATGCCGGAGGAGAAGGAGAAGTGCCTGGCTGCGGATATGGACGACTTCCTAACCAAACCCATCGATCTCGGAGAACTGGACCGGGTTCTTCGAACCTGGGTGAAGGGCGAGGACGAGGCCGCTCAGCCGGGGAAGAAAGTGTGATACCTTGGCGCATACTGTCTAGAGGAGAGGGAGATGCGCCATGAATCGTGAACACAATCGCAGAGACTTTCTGAGGGCGGCGGCCGGAGCGGCAGGGCTGATCGTAGCCGGCCAGTCCCCGCTGGCTGCCAAGAAGCGCTCGGCGACTGACTTGGTCAAGCTGGGCAATACCAAAGTGAAGGTCACGCGGCTGGCCTTCGGCACCGGCACATTCGGCGGCAGAGTGCAGCGCGAACTCGGCCAGGAGGAGTTCACCAAGCTGGTGCGGTACGCACACGAACGCGGCATCCGTTTCTTCGAGACCGCCGACAATTACAAGGCGATGCCGGGCATGCTGGCCACGGCGCTGAAGGGCGTCCCGCGCGACAGCTACAAGCTGATGACCAAGTACCGGCTGAAGGACCTGGACAACCCGCAGGCCACCATCGACCGCCTGCGCCAGGACCTGAACTCCGAATACGTCGATATCATGCTGCTGCACTGCGTGCGCACGCCGGACTGGCCGGAGCAGTTCAAGAAGCTGCGCGACGCGCTTTCCGAGGCCAAGCACAAGAAGATCATCATGGCGCACGGCGCCTCCTGCCACGGACTGCTGCCGCTGCGGGCGTTTCCGAACAACCAGTGGCTGGACGTGGCCCTGATGCGCGTGAACCACAATGGCACCCGCATGGACAACCTGAAGGGCACAGAAGACGGCGTGGGCGACGTGAATGAGGTCACCACGCACATCGCCCAGGTGCACAAGCAGGGAACAGGCGTGTTGGGCATGAAGATCATGGGCGAGGGCCAGTTCAAGACGCCGGAACTGCGCGATGCCTCGATGAAGTTCGTCATGAAACTGGGCACGGTGGATGCGGTCACCATCGGTTTCAAGAGCCCGGCGGAGATCGACGAAGCCATCACCAACATGAACCGCCACCTCAACGCCTAGTTCCGCACCGGGGACGCGCCGGTCCCCACTGTAGAATTGAGGTTTGGCGCTGGATCTGACAACGCCCGTCATGTACGTGAAGGGGGTCGGCCCGAAGCGGGCGGAAGACCTGAAGGGGAAGGGTCTGGAAACCGCCGCCGACCTGCTCACCTATGCGCCGTTCCGCTACGAAGACCGCTCCAACGTCAAGCCGGTGAATCAACTGGCTCCGGGCGAGATGGCCACCGTGCTGGCGGAGGTGAAAGTAGTCCATACGCCGCGCTTCCAGCGCCGCAATCTGGGCATGGTGGAAGCGGTGTTTGAAGACGCCTCCGCACTGCGCCTGGTGGGCAAGTGGTTTCACGCGCAATACCTGGCCAACGTCCTTACGCCGGGTACCCGCGTGGCGCTGTTCGGCAAGGTGGAGTTCGACACTTACAAAGGCGAACTCACCATGCTGCATCCCGACTTCGAGATCCTGCGCGAAGAGG
Organism: Acidobacteriota bacterium; assembly: GCA_016213725.1. GTDB lineage: Bacteria > Acidobacteriota > Terriglobia > Bryobacterales > Bryobacteraceae > Paludibaculum. The sequence continues at coordinate 32,775 of JACQZS010000223.1, forward strand.
AGGAAGACGAGGCGGGCCTGCACACGGGCCGCATCGTGCCCGTTTACGAAGCGGCCGGCAAGACGACCACGCGGGTAATGCGCGCCATCCTGAAGCGCATCACAGACCAGTTGCCCGAGATGGAAGACGCGCTGCCCGCCACCATCCGCCAGCGCCTGAAGCTGCCTGCGTTGCGCGAGGCGACGCGCGATCTCCACTTCCCCGCCCTGGGTACGGACCTGCGCCTCCTAAACGGCTTCCGCACGCCGGCGCAGTTCCGCATGATCTTCGAGGAGTTCTTCTGGCTGGAGACGGGCATGGCGCTGAAGCGCGGCCAGGCGCGAGCCGAGACCGGCATTCGCTTCGAGCTGAACGACCAGGTGCGTGAACAGATCAAGCGGATGCTGCCCTTCAAGCCCACCGGGGCGCAGAAGCGCGTGCTGGGCGAGATCGCCCGCGACATGGCCTCCCCTGCGCCCATGTCCCGCCTTCTGCAGGGCGACGTGGGCAGCGGCAAGACCATCGTTGCCGCGCAGGCCGCCGTGATCGCCGTCGAAAACGGCTACCAGGCCGCTGTGCTGGCCCCGACGGAGATTCTGGCCGCGCAGCAGTTCCTGAATCTGAAGCGGGTGTTCGAGCCGATCGGCTACACGGTGGCGCCGCTGACCGGATCAATGACGAAGAAGGAGAAGGACGTGGCCAAGCGGGCACTCAAGGCCGGCCTGGTGAACGTGCTGGTGGGCACGCACGCGTTGCTCGAGGAAGACGTTGAGTTCCACCGGTTGGGCCTGGCCATCATCGACGAGCAGCACCGCTTCGGCGTGCTGCAGCGCAAGGCCCTGCAGCAGAAAGGCGTGACGCCGGACGTCCTGGTAATGACCGCCACGCCCATCCCGCGCACGCTGGCGCTCACCATCTACGGCGACCTCGACGTCAGCGTGATTGACGAGCTGCCGCCCGGGCGCAAGGCGATTCAGACCGTCCATCGCACCAAGCTCGAACTCGAGCAGGTTTACAGCTTCGTGCTGCGCGAGGTGCAGGCCGGCCGCCAGGCCTACATCGTCTACCCGGTGATTGAGGAAAACGAGTCGCTGGCCGTCAAGGCCGCGCAGGCCGCCTATCAGGAGCTTTCCACGGTGGTCTTCCCGCAGCTCAAAGTGGGGCTGCTGCACGGCAAGCTCAAGCCGGATGAGAAAGAGGCGGTGATGTCGGCCTTCCAGCGGGGCGAGGTGCAGGTGCTGGTGTCGACAACGGTGATTGAGGTGGGCGTGGACGTGCCCAACGCCAGCGTGATGGTAGTGGAGAACGCCGAGCGCTTCGGCCTGGCGCAGATCCACCAACTGCGCGGGCGCGTGGGACGCGGCGCGGCGCAGAGCTACTGCATCCTGGTGACGGACAAGCTCAGCGACACCGGCAAGGAGCGGATCCGCACGCTGGTGGAGTCCAGTGACGGCTTCCACATCTCGGAGATGGACCTCCGGCTGCGCGGCCCCGGCGAGTTTCTGGGGACGAAGCAGAGCGGCCTGCCCGCGTTCCGCATTGGCAATCTGCTGCGGGATCGCGAGATCCTGGAGATAGCCCGCGCCGAGGCGGCCAGTTTCGTGGAGCGCCCAACCTCGGAAGCGGAACTTGAGAAAGCGACGCGCTATGTGAGAGAACACTGGCAGCGCCGCTACGGTTTGGCATTGATCGGATAAGGAGAACCGCGTCAGTTCATGCGAGTCATTGGAGGCGAGTTTCGAAGCCGGCGATTGAAGGCCCCCGCCGGCGATAGCGTCCGGCCCACGCCGGACCGCCTACGCGAGGCCCTTTTCAGCATCCTGGCCGCGCGGCTGGAGGGGTGCGTCTTTCTGGACGCCTACGCCGGCAGCGGCAGCGTCGGCATTGAGGCCATCAGCCGCGGCGCGCGCCTGGCGATCTTTCTCGAGAAGAGCCGGCCGGCCTTGCGGGCCCTTTCCGACAACATCGACGCGCTGGACATCGGCAGCCGCAGCGAGATCCACCCCGGCAACGCCGCCGCGGTCATCACGCGCTTTGAGGCGGATATCGTCTTTCTGGATCCACCCTACCCGCGTGAGCGGGAATACACGCTTTGCCTGGAAGCGCTTGGGGAGGAACCGCGTCCGCTGGTGATCGTACAGCACACTTCGAAGTTCACCCACCACCTGGCCGAGTCCTACGGCAAATTGAAACGGGTACGCATCCTGAGCCAGGGCGACAACTCCCTGAGCTTCTACGAACCGAGGTAATCTCATGAGACTCCCTGCCGCACTGCTTCTTGCCGCGCTCTGCGCCTCCGGCCAGACCGGCATCTCGGAACAACTACAGCCCGAAGGGCTCAAGCTGGAGATGGTGGAGCACAAGGGGCGGAAAGGCGTGAAGCTCACCGAGCTACCCGGCGCCGCCGGAGAGAACCATCTCTGCTTCCTGAAGGGCGAGAAGATCCAGAACGGGACCATCGAACTTTGGATTGCCGGCGACCCCGGCCCCTCGGCCAGCGCCACGGCGCGAGGCTTCGTGGGCGTCGCTTTCCGCGTGCAGAGCCCGGAGAAGTATGAGGCGTTCTACCTGCGCCCCACCAACGGCCGCGCGCCGGATCAGGTGCGCCGCAATCACTCCGCGCAGTACATCTCGCATCCGGACTATCCCTGGCATCGCCTGCGCAAGGAGTTCCCCGAGAAGTACGAATCGTACGTCGATCTTCAACCCGGCGAGTGGACGCGCGTCAAAATCGTCGTCAAGGGCAAGACGGCCCAACTCTTCGTGCACGGCGCCGAACAGCCCACGCTCATCGTCAACGACCTCTTCCTCGGCGAGACCGCCGGCGGCATCGCCCTTTGGGTGGGCCCCGGCACCATCGCCCACTTCGCGGATTTCAAGGTGACCCACCAGTAGGAGCACGGCAATGAATTCGAATCCCGGTTTGAGCAGGCGCGGACTCCTGGCGGCGGCCACGGCCCTGCCGGCGGCGGCCCCGGACACCGTCAAGCTGCCCGCCAAGGTGAGGGTGGCTGTTTGGGGCCTGGAAGGCCACTCCGGCGAGTACACGAAGGTGCTGGCGCGCTATCCGGATATCGAGATCGCCGGCGTCTATTACAAGGACGCCAAGGCCGCCGAGCGCTACGCCCGCGGCAAAGCCAAGGTCTTCACGGACCCCATCAGGATGCTGGACGAGATCAAGCCCGACATCGTCGGCGTCTGCAATAGCGACGGCGAGCGCGCCGCGGCCATCGTGGAAAGCGCGCGCCGCAAGATGCATGTCGTCGCCGAGAAGCCGCTCTCCATCACGCGCGCCGATCTGGAAAAGGTCAAGAAGACCGTCGCCGCCAACAACGTCAAGCTCGGCATGCTGCTGCCCATGCGCTGGGAGCCGCCTTACCTGGCGTTGAAGAAGATCGTGGATTCCGGGGAAATCGGCGAGGTCATCCAGATCTCTTCGCAGAAGTCCTATGTGCTCGGCCAGCGGGACGAGTGGTTGCGCAACCGCAAGACCTACGGCAGCACCATCCTCTGGATCGGCATCCACATGTTCGACCTGATGCGGTTCACCTCCGGCCGCGAAATGAAGGCCGTCAGCGGCTTCATGGGCATGCCCGGCGACCTCCGCCAGGGCGACATGGAAACCACCACCACGTCTTCCTTCCGGCTCGACAACGGCGGCACCGGCACCTTGCATATGGACTACTGCCGCCCCGCCGCCGCCCGCTCGCACGGCGACGATCGCCTTCGCCACGCCGGCACCAAGGGTATCGCCGAATACATGGCCGCCACCGGCGTCACGCTCATGGCCGCCAACCGCAAGCCCGAGAAGATCACCGCCCTGCCCGCGGAGGGCTCCATCTTCGCCGAGTTCCTGGACCACGTCTATCTCGGCAAGCCCACCTCACTGCCCCATCAGGAGATCTACCGCCTCTGCGAGATCACGCTGGGCGCGCACGAAGCCGCCGTCAGCGGGAAAGTCATTGCCCTATGAACATCAACACTTCCCTCACCGCCGAAGGCCTGAAACAAAAAGCCCAGCGCGTGTTTGAAGCTTCCGCCGTCAAGATCCAGTCTCTCGAGAAGTCCTGGAACCCCGCGCAGGGCTCGCCGGTCTTCACCGTCGCCGGCAAGTACACCAGCCGCGGCTGGACCGAGTGGACGCAGGGCTTCCAGTTCGGCGCCGAGATCCTTCAGTTCGACGCCACCGGCGAGAAGCGGTATCTCGAGGCCGGCCGCCAGCACACCGTGGATATCATGGCGCCGCACGTCTCCCACATCGGCGTGCACGACCACGGCTTCAACAACGTCAGCACCTACGGCAACCTCCTGCGCCTCATGCACGAAGGTCGCATCGAAGCCAACACCTGGGAGCGCAATTTCTACGAACTGGCGCTCAAAATCACCGGCGCCGTGCAAGCCTCCCGCTGGTCCCGCACGTCCGACGGCGGCGGCTACATCTATTCCTTCAACGGCCCGCACTCCCTCTTCGTCGACACCATCCGCAGCCTCCGCGCCCTCGCCGTTTCGCACCGTCTGGGCCACGCGCTGATGGGCGAGAACGACAGGAAGATCTCGCTGCTCGGCCGCCTGGCCGATCACGCCCGCGCCACGGCCAAGTACTCCGTCTACTACGGGGAAGGCCGCGATCATTACGACGTCGGCGGCCGCACCGCCCACGAGAGCGTCTTCAACACCAACGACGGCAACTACCGCTGCCCGAACTCCCAGCAGGGCTACTCGCCCTTCTCCACCTGGACCCGCGGCCTCGCCTGGGCCATGCTCGGCTTCGCCGAAGAACTCGAGTTCCTCGACACGCTCACCGACGCCGATCTTGAACCCTTCGGCGGAAAGGCCGCCCTGGCCGGCATCATGCGCAAGGCCGCCGAGGCTACCTGCGATTTCTACATCGCCAACACGGCGCTCGACGGCATCCCCTACTGGGACACCGGCGCGCCCGGCATGTTGCGCCTGGAAGGCTGGCAGGACCGAGTCTCCGATCCGTTCAATCACCACGAACCCATCGACAGCTCCGCCGCCGCCATCGGCGCCCAGGGCCTTCTGCGCCTCGGCCGCTACCTCAAGAACAGCACCTACTGGCAGGCCGGCCTCACCGTCTGCGACAGCCTCTTCGCCGAGCCCTATCTCAGCACCGACCCCAATCACCAGGGCCTCATCCTCCACTCCGTCTACCACCGCCCCAACGGCTGGGACCGCATGCCCGACAGCGACGGCGTGCCGCGCGGAGAATCGTCCATGTGGGGCGATTACCACGCCCGCGAGGCCGCGCTCTACATCCTGCGCCTGGCCGAAGGCAAACCCTACCTCACGTTCTGGAGCTAAGCCGCATGGGACGGGCGTAAGCTGGTCCCATGCGCCTCGCTCTCCTGTCTGTGTTGTTCGCGGCGGCGTTCGCCCAGACGCCGCCCGCCCCTCTGCAAGCCCCCTGGGAAGGCGTACCCGAGGGCTTTCGCGGCCTCCCCGCCGGCCGCCTCATCCTCCCCGCCAAGCGCTCCGAATGGAAGAAGCAGCGCGCGGAGGTGAAGCGCCTTGTAATCGCCTCGCTCGGCGAACTCCCGCCCCGGCCTTCTCCTTCCAAGGTCCGAGTGGTCCACATCGACCGCCGCGACGGCTGGCGCATCGAGAAGTTCGTCTTCCACAACGGCGTCGACTCCGACGTCCCCGGCTACATCGCCATCCCCGAAGACGGCGTGGCGCGCCACCCCGCCATCCTCACCATGCACGGCCACTCCAGCAGCAAGGAGAACATGTTCGGCTACCAGCCCACGTCGCAGGACGTGGCCGAGTTGCTCGCCCGCCGCGGCTATGTCGTCATCGGCATCGACAACTACTTCAATGGCGAACGCAAGGGGCTTGGCCCGGCGGGCAGCCTCGAACGCATGGAGCGCGGCTCCGACCAGGAGATGTCGCTCTTCAAGCTCAACCTCTGGCTCGGACGCACGCTGTGGGGCATGATGCTGCGCGACGAGCAGATCGCGCTCGATTACCTCGTTTCGCGGCCTGAAGTGGACCCCGCCCGCATCGGCGCGCAAGGCATGAGCATGGGCAGCACGCGCGCCTGGTGGCTGGCCGCCATCGACGACCGCATCCGCGCCGTGGTCGGCGTCGCCTGCTTCACGCGCTATGAAGACCTCATCGCCATCCGCGAACTTCGCGCCCACGGCATCTACTACTTCGTGCCCGGGCTGCTGAAGCACTTCGACAGCGAAGGCGTCATGGCGCTGCTCGCCCCTCGCCCCTTTCTCGCCCTGACCGGCGACCGCGACGCCGGCTCTCCCCCTGAGGGCATGAAGAAGCTCGACGACATCCTCACGCGCCTCTATCAACTGCATGGCGCGCCGGAACGCTTCCGCAGCATCGTCTACCCGGAAACCGGCCACGTCTACACAGACGACATGAAGCAGCGCATGACCGCATGGTTCGATCGATTCCTGAAAGGAGACGGGCGATGATCCCAAGACGCCACTTCCTCGGCGGCGCGGCCGCGCTTCTGGCCTCAGCCGCCGACACGAACCCCGCCATCAAAGCCGCCCGCGACGCCGCCCTGGCCGTGCTCCGTCCCAGCGAGAAGACGCTTCAGCACGGCCTGGAACTGCACGCGGCCTCGCTCGTCATCGAGTCCTACGGCTTTTCTCCGCGTTCCGCCATCGACGGCGCCGCCATGAAGCGCGCCACCGAAGCCGGCGCCGGCGCTCTGGAGCTCGAAGACCTCTACACCGAGATGCTGCTGATGCGGGTAGCTGACGATCCCTCCCAGCAGCCTGAATACCGCCAGGCCTGGCAGGCCTCCGGCGTCACCTGCGTGCTGCAGAATGCCGGCGAAGAGGGTAGCAGCCCGCTGCGCCTGCTGAAGCGGCTCGCCCACTTCACCTACCTCACCGACAAGCTGCGCGGCACCGTTTCGCGGGCCGCCGTTCCGGCCGACATCGAAGCCGCCAAGCGCGAAGGCCGTCACTGCCTCTATCTCACTGGCAACGGCGTACCGCTGGCCCAGGAGTGGAACTCCACGGTCGAAGAGCTCGCCTACGTGCGGCTCTTCTACCAGCTCGGCATCCGCATGATGCACCTCACTTACAACCGCCGCAACGTTCTGGGCGATGGTTGCGCGGAGCCGGCCAACGCCGGCCTCAGCGAACTCGGCCGCGCCGCCATCGCCGAGATGAACCGCCTCGGCATCATCGTCGACGTAGCCCACTCCGGCTGGCGCACCAGCCTGGAAGCCGCCCAGGCTTCCACCAAACCGATGGTCGCCAGCCACTCCGCGGCCGTCGAGATGCGCCGCCACATCCGCGCCAAGCCCGATGAAGTGATCCGCGCCATCGCCGACACCGGCGGCTATGTGGGTGTCTACAGCGTGGCGTCATTCCTCGGGCGCAGCGGCGATCTCAACGCCATGCTCGACAACATCGAGTACCTGGTGAAGAAGTTCGGCGCAGATCATGTCGCCATCGGCACGGACCTCGCCTACATCCCCTCCACCGCCAATGCCCAGTGGAAACTAGCCGGCACGCGGCCCAAATCGCGCGAACGCTTCGAGGCCCTCTGGCCGCCCGGCGCGCTCACCAGCCAGTCCCACCCCAGCCTCGCGTGGACCAACTGGCCCATGTTCACCGTCGGCATGGTGCAGCGCGGCATCTCCGATTCAGACATTCAGAAGATTCTCGGCGGCAACGTGCTACGCGTCGCCAAGGCCGTTCTTCCCGCCTGATTACCGCCCCGCGGCATCCACTGCGCAGCGGCTGCCTGGGCTCCGCGCCAGTCCCATCGCCCCATAGATGCTCACGTCATCTTCGGCCGTCGCGCCACGCGCGGCCTTGGCCAGCTCCGCCGCGGTCGCCAGCCGCTTGCCCTGGGCCTCGCACGAGAGCGCATCCGCCGCCGCCGCCCGCTTGTCGATATAGAACGCCTTCAGCGCCGGCGCGGCCTGCCCCGGCGGCACCTGATACTCGCCTGCCGGCACAATCACCATCTCTCCGCCGGCGGTTTTCAACACTGGCTTCTCATAGCGCCGGATCGCCACCGACGTGCGGATCTTGTCGATATTCCACAGCGCCAGGCCGGCGAACAGCCCCACAACTCCCACTACAATCGCCAGCAGCACCAGCGCCGCCTTGCGTCCTGAAACCGTTGCGCCCATCCATCACTTCCTGAAATGCATCAGCAGAATTCCGTAACCCACCCCGGCCTCATCGGCCGATCTTGCAAACTGAAACGCCATCATCCGGCCGTCGGTGGAGACCACTGGATTGGAGGCCTTTCCGCCTTCATAGTCGTTGAAATGCGTCAGCCGCTCGAAGCTCTTCCCCGTACCGTCCAGCTTCAGCTTCCAGATGTCGATATCCCGGAACAGCTTGGTGGCGCCCATCAGCACGCCCTGGCGGTCCGACTCGACGCAGGTGTACTGCCCGTCCGGGAAGATCCCCTCCACTTCGTTGTAGGAGCCGATCTGCGCCGTCTGGTTCACCGTCTTCTTCGTCGCCAGATCCAGCGTCCAAACCGACGAAAGGCCCTTCGGCTCATAGCAGGTGTACGTCATCCTGCCGTCGTTGTCGTAGAAATCCTGCGCTTCCAGAGTGCACCGGTTGTCCGGGCTGGAAATCACCACCTGCCGGTTCTTCAGCGCCGGCGCGCCGGCGCTGAGGTCCACCTCCGCCACGATCAGATTCGATGCGCCCTTCGGCAGCTCCGGGTTCTGCCCGCTGGTCTCTGAGAACGCGATCTTCATCGACTTCTTCGAGATGGCGGCGCCCTCGCTCATCTTCTGGCCCAGCCGTACCGGCTTCGAGCCCGGCTTGCGCGCCAGGTACCACAGCTCGTTGTCGCGGCTGCGCGACGTGCGGATGTCGGTGAACTTCTCCGCCCCAATCAGGATGTAGTCGCCATTCGAAAGGTGCATCACGCGCAGGAACGCCGCCCCGGGAATGGAACACGTCAGGCAGCGGATGGCCCGCGTCTTGAGGTCGATCACGAAGGCGTCGCCAAAGCTCTTCGCCATGAAGGCCACCTCGGTGTTCGACGGCGAAAAATCGGCGCGCTCGCCGAAGTGCGTGAGAATCTCGATGTTCTTGGGCAGCGCGGCCAGCGGGTCGCCCTGCTTCCTGGGAGATTGGCCGCACAGCACCCCGGCCAGGGCGAGCAGAAGGAGAGGTCTCATGGTAGTTCTTCCGGATCGAATCCAATGTACTGGACTTCCTCGGAAAGCGCGAGCCCGAAGCGCTCCAGCACGCGGCCCTTCAGCGTTCGCACCAGCCCGCAGAACTCCGCCGCCGTGCCGCCGCCGGCGTTGTACAGCGTGTTCGAGTGATAGTCCGTCACACGGATGCCGCCCATCGCAAGCCCCTTGGCCCCGGCCTGTTCCAGAAACCAGGCTGCCGGCACTTTGCCGCCCTTCACCACACTCTCCGGCACCGCACGGCGCGCCTGTTCCGGTAGCTCGCTCAGCAGCAGGTTCTTGAAGATGCTGCCGGCGCATTTCATCTCCGGCGGGAACTTGGCGTTGCGCGTGGCCAGAATCGCATCGGCCTTCGCTTTCATCGCCGCGCCGTCGCCATTCGGGAATGTCAGCTCCGCGGACAGAATCAGCCACGGCTCGCCTTGTAGCCGCCGCTGCTTGAAGATCGAATCTCGGTAGCGGAACCGGCAGCCCGCGTGGTCCACCTCCCGCACCGCCAGCCCGTCGTGGAAGCGCACGCTGGAGATGCGGTCTGAGATCGATGCGCCATAGGCGCCGGCGTTCCCGTATACGGCCGCGCCCACGTTGCCGGGGATGCCCGTCATCACCTCAATCCCCTGTAGCGCTTCAGCCACCGCAAAGTCCACCAGCGACTGCAGCGCCGCCCCGGCCTCCACCCGCACCGTCTGCCCAGCCCTCGAAATCCGCGCTCCCCGATAGCGCAGCACGATCCCCGGAAAGCCCTTGTCCGAGACGATCAGATTCGTCCCCGATCCAATTACCAGCCACGCCAGGCCCGATCCGTGCGCCACACCCAGCGCGGCCAGGAAAGCCGCTTCGTCCGCCGTATCCGCAAACACCCGCGCCGGCCCGCCGAAGCCGAAGCGGACGTGCGCCGCCAGTGGCTCATTGCAGGTAACCTGAAGTTGCGGGATCGCATCCAGGCGCGCCCGCGCTTCATCGAAGGAGTGCATTGATCTCAATTGTAGGGGAGGGCGTGAGATGGCTGCCAGTTTTCCTGGTTTTTCGAAGGAGGCGATGAAGTTCTTCCGTGACCTCGAGCAGAACAACCGCCGCGAATGGTTTGAAGAGCGCAAGGAGTTCTACCTCGCCAAGGTGAAAGCGCCCATGGAAGCGCTGGTGGAGGCGGTGGGTGCGGACATGCTCAAGTACGCGCCAGAGGCCGTCACCACACCTCAAAAGGCGATGTACCGTATCTACCGCGACACGCGCTTCAGCAACGACAAGACGCCCTACAAGACCCACCTCGGCGCCTCTTTCTTCCGCCACGACCTGGGCAAGCACATCGCCGGCGGCTTCTACTTCGAGGTCTCGCACAAGCACATCGGCCTCGCCGGCGGCGTCTATATGCCGACGCCCGAGAACCTGCGCATCCTTCGCCTGCACCTGCTCGAAAACCACGAACGCTTCAACAAGCTGGTCCGCAACAAGAAACTGCTCGACGCGCTCGGCGAACTGCAGGGCGACAAGCTCACTCGCCCGCCCAAGGGTTTCCCTGCGGAGCATCCCGCCCTGGACTGGATCCGCTTCAAGAACTGGTACTACTGGAAGGAACTCCCGGCCGGCCTCGCCACCACGCCCGGGCTCTTCAAGGAGATCACCACCCGCTTACGCCTCATGGCGCCCGTCGTCGCGTTCTTCAACGAACCGCTATTGGCCGACAAGAACCGCCGCGCGCCGCTCGAAACCGGCTGGGTTTAAGGGTGTGAGAACTCCCGCACCCGCGGGATCAACTCCTGGTACATCCAGTCCGGCACGTTGGTCTGCCAGTGGCCGGTGGCCATCGCCGCTCCCGTGATGCCGCAGAAGACCAGGGTCACCCCCGCCGCTATCGCCCAGGCCGGCACCGGCTTGCGCGCCGGAACTAGTGTCATCTGCAGCGTCTCTTCCACCGGACACACCGCCACGCACTCCAGGCAGCCCAGGCACTCCGCGGAGCGGATCTGCACGAGTTGATCCACCGGCAGCCGCGCCGGGCACGCCTTCGCGCATTTTGCGCAATCAATGCAGCTCTCCGCATTGCGTTTGATCCGCACCGGGCTCAACATCGACGCCAGCCCGATCAGCGCCCCGTACGGGCACAGGTAGCGGCACCAGAAGTTCTGTACGAACACGGACGCGATCATCAGCACACCCACCGTCACCGCCGCGCCGACGCCCATGAACCGGAAGAAGTTCAGCATCTTCACGTCCGCCACCAGGCCGTAGGGCGACTCCAGAAACTCCGCCAGCGCCCGTGCCGGCAGCGAGACCACCGCGTATACGAAGAACCCCATCAGGATGTACTTCAGCGAACGCAAGCCGACGTCCAGCCAGCGCGGCAGGAAGAAGTTCCGCTTGAACGTGTCGCGCCCCAGTTTCCACAGGTACTCAGACAACGTGCCCACCGGACACAGCCAGCCGCAGAACGACTTGCGGAAGAGAATTGACGCCGTGACGAACGCGACGAACAGGAACATCGCCGCCGGATGCACCCGCGGCACCTCCCCGGTCATCAGGAAGTACTTCGTGTTCATCATGCCCGCGATGGGCAGCCAGCCCTCCACCCCCGGCGGCCGCGCGGAAGCCGCGGCGCCCGCCACTTCGTACTGCCGCACCCACTGGTAGAACTGCACCCCCACCCAGACATTCAGCGCCACAAAAGCAAGTTGCACCGCGCGGCGCAGCGCCTGCGATCTATCCGCCGCCACTGAACGCCGCCGGAAGCGCATCTTCACTTCCGTCCTGGGAGCTGCAGCTGCCATAGTTTCATTCTCGCGTCTGGCCGCCGCGCTGGCTGTGACCAGAATCACCATCCAGGTTGTTTCGGCATGGTTTCGCCTTCTATGATGTCCAGGTGACCCGAGAGCAGATGATCGTCAAAATCGAACAGCTCCCCGCACTGGTCCACCAGGCGGTTCAAGGAGCAGCTGAGGAACAACTCAACATTCCCTACCGGCCCGGCGGCTGGACCGCCCGGCAGGTGATCCACCATCTCGCCGATTCCCACCTGAACTCCTACATCCGCTGCAAGCTGATCGCCACCGAGTCCGGCCCCACCCTCAAGGCCTACTCGCAGGATGACTGGGCCCAACTGCCCGACTCCAGCACCGGCCCCATTGAGCCCTCGCTCGCCATCCTGAGCGGCCTGCACCAGCGCTGGGCCGCTTTCTTCCGGGCACTGCCCGAAAGCGCCTGGAGCCGCGTCGGCTATCACACCGAAAATGGCCCCATGACCCTGGCCCGCATCCTCGAATCCTACGCCGCCCACGGCGAGCGCCACCTCACACACATCCGGCAGGGCATCGCCGCCCTATAGCTTTGCGAGTGGCGCGGCCTCCCGCGCCGGAGAACAAACCGGCTTACTTGGCGGCGCGCGCCATGCCCACCAGCGCGTTCAGGAAGATCGCGCCCAGCCCGGTCGGGATCATCACCTTCCAGCCGATATTCATCAGCTGGTCGTAACGGTAGCGCGGGAACGTCCCGCGGATCCAGATGAAGACGTAGAGGACGGTGAACAGCTTCAGTGCCCACCAGAACACCGGCGTCGCCGCCGTGTTGAAGCCCGGGATCATGAACACCGCAGCCAGGCCCAGGAAGATCACGCCAACGGCCGCGATGCCGATCGCGTACCCCGGAATCGGCTGCCTCCGCGAAAGCATCAGGCACAACGCGCCCGTGCCGGCAAAAACCGCCAGCGGTACGCCGTAGTTCATCGGGACCGCCAGAAACGCCACGTTCGGAAACGGCCGCAGCCAGCCGCCGAAGAACAGCGTCACCAGCACGCTGCCCACGGCGAACATGTTGATGTACTCCGACAGCATGTACACGCCCCAGCGGAAACCGCTGTATTCGGTGTGGAACCCGGCCACCAGTTCGCTTTCCGCTTCGGGAAGATCGAACGGCGCACGGTTGGTCTCCGCCACCGACGAGATCAGGTAGATCATCGTCGGGATCAGCATCAGCCCGAAGTTGTCGAACGCGAACCACACGCCGCGCTCCATCTGGGCTTTCACCATGCCGCTCATGGAAAGCGTGCCGGCGCACATCACGCCGCTCACCAGCGCCAGGCCCAGCGCCACTTCATAGGACACCAGCTGCGCCGCGGAGCGCAGGCCGCCCAGCAGCGAGTAGTGCGAGTTGGAAGACCAGCCGCCCAGGATGATGCCCAGGATACCCACAGCCGACATCGCCGAGATCACCAGCAACCCGACGTTCACGTCCGTCACCTTGATCGTATCCGAGAACGGCACCACCGTCAGGCACGTGGCCGCCGTGAAGAACGTGATCACCGGCGCGAAACGGAACAGCCCGCGGTTCGAGTCCGCCGGCACGATGTCTTCCTTCATCAGCAGCTTCACCGCGTCGGCGATGGTCTGCAACAGGCCTTGCGGACCCACTCGCATGGGGCCGAGCCGCGCCTGCATGTCCGCCAGCACCTTGCGCTCCAGCAGCACGGTGAACGCTACCGCCAGCGGTGCCAGCCCGATAATGCAGACGCCGACGACCAGCGGGATAAACCAGGGTTGGGATAGAAGTTCTGCCATCGCAAGTTTCCCTTAACGCGAAATGCTCATCTGCGCCAGGCGCAGGAACGGTTCCGGATAGATGCCGATACCCAGCGTCAGCGCGCCGGTGACGCCCAGCGCGATCTGCGTGCCCAGCGAGGTGGCCAGCGGAGGAGCCTCGCTCTCTTCCGTCTCGATAAAGACGGCCTTCACCAGCCGGAAGTAGTAGTAGACCGACACGGCCACGTAAGCCGCCGCCACCACCGCCAGCGCCACATGGCCCGTCTCGATCAGCGCCAGGAAGATGAAGTACTTGCCCAGGAAGCCCGCCGTCGGCGGAATGCCTGCCAGCGAGACCAGGAATACCAGCATCCACAGCGCGTGGCCCGGAGCCCTCTTCATCAGCCCGCGCAGATCGTTGATGTCTTCGCCGGCCAACCCCTGCCGCGTCAGCGACGTCAGCACCAGGAATGCGCCCAGGTTCATGAAGGTGTATACCAGCACGTAAACCAGCACGCCCTTCAGCCCCGTCGGATTGCCCGCGATCAGGCCCAGCAGGATATAGCCCGCGTGATTGATGCCGCTGTAGGCCAGCAGCCGCTTTGTATTCGTCTGCGTCACCGCGGCCAGGTTGCCCACGGTCATCGACAGGATGGCCGCCGCAATCATCAGCGGCTCCCAGGCCACCCGCGCCGAGCCCAGCGTGCCGGCAAACATCCGCAGCAACAGGGCGAACGAAGCCGCCTTCGAACCCACGGCCAGGTATGCCGTGATCGTCGTCGGCGCGCCTTCATAGGCGTCCGGCGCCCACATGTGGAACGGCGCCGCCGAAATCTTGAATAGCAGGCCCACCGCAGTGGTGGCGATGCCCAGCAGCAGAATCGGGTCCCACGCGTCGCGCGCCGCCACCGCCGCGGTAATCGCCTGCAACCGTGTCGAATCCGCAATCCCGTACAGCACCGAGAATCCGTATGCCAGGAACCCCGAACTCATCGACCCCAGCAGCAGGTACTTCAAAGCCGCTTCATTGGACCGCTTGTCCGACCGCAGGAAGCCCACCAGAATGTAGAACGTGATCGCCATCGTCTCCAGTCCGACGAAGATCGTCACCAGTTCCGTCCCGCTGGCCAGGAAGAACATCCCGCACTGCGCCATCATCAGCAGCCCGTAGTATTCGCCGTGGTGCTCGTTGCGCACTTCCAGGTACTTGTAGCTGATCAGCCCGACGATCAACGTCGTCGCCAGGAAGATCCAGTGGAAGTACAACGAGTAGTTGTCGATCACCAGCGCTCCGTTGAAAGCCGTCAGGTCCCCGCCGTGCCCGGCCAGAAACATCTGCTGCCGCGCGAACGCCACGCCGGCAAAGGCCTCGCCGATCACCAGAAACAGCAGCAGCCAGCGCCGCTGTTTCGGCTCGGGAAAGATGAACAGGTCGAAGATCAGCGTCGCGCAGCCGAACAGCGCCAGCAGCAGGGCCGGCAGCAGCACGAAGTGGTCTGTGGAGGTGTAGTAAACGCTCATTTGGAGACGGCCTCCGAACTGACGGCGGGCGCGTTGGCCACGCTATTGGCGGTCTGATGAACCCGGTGCACGATCTGCGCCACCGGCTTCTCCAGAATGTCGAAATAGGGCTTCGGATATACGCCGATCGCCACTGCCCAGATCATCAGCGGGATGAATACGGCCCACTCCCGCCAGTTCAAATCCGGCAATCCTTTGTTCTTCTCGTTCGTGACCTCGCCCAGCATCGTCCGCTGGTAGAGCCACAGCAGGTATGCCGCGCCGAAGATCACCCCCAGCACCGCGAACGCCGCCCACACCCGGTTGGCGTCGAACGCCGCCTGCAGAATCGTGAACTCGCCCACAAAGCCGTTCAGCAGCGGCAGCCCCGCGCTGGACAGCATCGCGAAGGCAAACACGATGGCGTAGTTCGGCATCACGTGCGCCAGCCCGCCGTACTCTTTGATCTCTCTCGTGTGCCGCCGTTCGTAGATGACACCGACGATCAGGAAGAGCATGCCCGTGGAAATGCCGTGGTTGATCTGCTGGATCACGCTGCCCGCAATGCCCGCATGGTTCAGCGCGAAGATGCCCAGCGTGCAGAAGCCCAGGTGGCTCACAGACGAGTACGCCACCAGCTTCTTCCAGTCCTGCTGCATCAGGCTCACCAGCGCGCCATACAGAATGCCGATGATCGAAAGCACCGCCAGCACCGTCACAATCGTGCGGTCGGAAGATGCGCTCGGCAGCAGCGGCAGGGAGAAGCGGATGAAACCGTAAGTCCCCATCTTCAGCAGCACCGCCGCCAGAATCACAGAGCCGGCCGTAGGCGCCTCCGTGTGCGCATCCGGCAGCCAGGTGTGGAACGGGAACATCGGCACCTTGATGGCGAAGCCCAGGAAGAACGCCCAGAACACCCACTGCTGCAGGCCCAGCGGCAGGTTCAGCTTCATCAGTTCCGTGATCTCGAACGTGTAGCGCCCGAACTGCGAGGCGTGCTGGAAGTACAGCGTCAGTATGCCCAGCAGCATCAGCACGCCGCCGGCCAGCGTGTATAGGAAGAACTTAATCGCCGCATACAGCTTCCGCGGCCCGCCCCACACGCCGATGATGAAGTACATCGGCACCAGCACCAGCTCCCAGAAGACGTAGAACAGCAGGAAGTCCATCGAGATGAACACGCCGATCATGCCCGTCTGCTGGATCAGGAACATCGCGTAGTATTCCTTCTCGCGGTCCTTGATGGCGTCCCACGAGGAGAAGATGGCGATCAGGCCCATGAACGTGGTCAGCATCACCATCAGCACGCTGATGCCGTCCACGCCGATCAGGTATTGCACGCCCAGCGATGGAATCCAGTCGGCGCGCTCCACAAACTGGTAGCCGTCCAGATTCCTGTTGAAGTTCATGATCAGCGGCAGCGACACCAGGAAGCCGGCCGCCGCCGTAAGATTCGCCCACAGCTTGATCAGCGTCTTGTTGCTGGAAGGGATGAACAGCAGCACCAGCAGGCCCGCGATCGGTGTGAAGAGGATCAGGGAGAGGAGGTTGGATGTCATCGTCATTCGCTCCCTTTAGTGCACCCACCAGTAGTAGCCGAAGATGGCCAGCACGCCCCCAAGAAACACCAGGGCGTAAGAGTGGATGAAGCCGGTCTGGAAAAACCGCACCGGGTAGGACATCGCCCGCACCGTGAACGCGCTGAGGTTCACCAGCCCGTCCACAATCCAGGTGTCGTACCACATCGAAATCCGCGAGGTCATGCGCGTCAGCCACGCCGTGCCGTTCACGCCGCCGTCCACCACCTTGCGGTCGAACTCGGCCATCAGCGTGCCGCCGCCCTTGGACAAGCCGTTGACGAACAGGAAGTCGTACAGCTCGTCCACGTACCACTTGTTCAGCAGTACCGGGTAGATGGCGCCGCCCGTCGGCCGGTCTTCTTCTTTCATCCGCAGGTAGATGTGCCGCGCCAGGAAGATGCCGGCCAGCGCCACGCCGATCGACATGCCCATCAGCACCCACTCCATCGTCGTGTCGTGGTGCGCTCCACCGTGTTCCGCCATGGATGCGCCGTGCCCGGCCACCGCGTGCGCAGCTTCCTTGCCGCTCTCGAACACCGGCCCCAGCCAGTGCTCCAGGCCCTGCATGAAGCCGTTCTCGCCAAAGACCTTCGGCATCCCGATCCAGCCGGCGCAAACCGATCCGCCGGCCAGCACCATCAGCGGCACCGTCATGGACTTCGGAGACTCGTGAATGTGGTGCTTCGTGTGTTCGTCCATCCGGCCCTCGCCGTAGA
>JACQZS010000231.1 GCA_016213725.1 Acidobacteriota bacterium
CGAGTGATCGAACTTCGCACCGTTCCATTGCTGTGTGGTGTGACACATGGCGCAGTCCCTCGGGAAGCCTGCGGCGGCGTGGTTCGGATTGGAGGTCTGATTGTATTTCGCCAGGTGGCAACCATCGCAACTTGAGGGAGTGCCACGGTAGACACCGTTGGTGTGGCACTGCGTACATGAAGTTCCCACGTGTTTGCCGGTCAGCGGGAACCTGGTCATGGTCGAATGGTCGAACTTCGCTCCCGGCCACTGTTGCGTCGTGTGGCACAGCGCGCAGTCCTTGGAGAAACCTGCGGCGGCGTGATTCGGATTGGAGGTCTGGTTGTACTTCGCCAGATGGCAGCCTTCGCAGGCGGCCGGTGTCCCGCGATAGACACCGTTCAAGTGGCATTGGGAACAGGCGGTAGTGGTGTGTTTCCCCGACAAGGGGAATCGCGTCGCCGCCGAGTGGTCGAACCTCGCGCCGCTCCATTGCTGCGTGGTGTGACAGAGGGCGCAGTCCTTCGGGAAACCCGCCGCGGCATGATTCGGATTGGTGGTCTGGTTGTATTTCGTCAGATGGCAGCCGTCGCAGGTGGCCTGCGTCCCGCGGTAGACGCCATTGGCGTGGCACTGAGTGCAGGAAGTTGCCGTATGTTTGCCGGTGAGCGGGAACCTGGTCATCGTCGAGTGGTCGAACTTCGCACCCGGCCACTGCTGCGTCGTGTGGCACATTGCGCAGTCCTTCGGGAAGCCGGCCGCGGCGTGGTTCGGGTTGGTGGTCTGGTTGTACTTCGGCAAATGGCATCCCTCGCACGCCGTCGCAGTACCCCGATAGACGCCATTCACATGGCATTGGGTACACGCAACTGCCGTATGTTTTCCCGTGAGGGGGAACCTCGTGGTTGTGGTGTGATCGAACTTCGCTCCGGTCCACTGCTGCGTGGTGTGGCACAGTGCGCAGTCCTTGGAGAATCCCGCACTGGCATGGTTCGGGCTCTTGGTCTGGTTGTACTTTGCCAGGTGGCAGTTTTCACACGCGCTTGGCGTGCCGGCGTAGACGCCGCTGGCATGACAGGAATTGCAGTTCGTATTGCGATGCGCCCCCGTGAGCGCAAACCGCGTTTTGCCGTGGTCGAACACGGCTCCCGCCCATTGGGCCGTGGTGTGGCAGATTGCGCAGTCCTTCGGGAAGCCGGCCGCAACGTGGTTCGGGTTTTGCGACTGGTTGTAGTTTGACAAGTGGCAGCGTTCGCAAGCGGTGGGGGTTCCGCGGAACAACCCGCCCTGGTGGCACTGGCTGCAGGACGTGTTGGTGTGCCGGCCAGTGAGGGGGAATTTCGTCATGGTTCCGTGGTCGAATTTCGCTCCGGTCCAGGCTTGCGTGGTATGGCACACGGCGCAGTCCTTCGGGAAGCCGGCCGAGGCATGATTCGGATTGGTTGTCCGGACGTAGTTCTCAAGGTGGCAGCCGTCGCAGGCTGCCGGTGTGCCGCGGAACACGCCGTTCACGTGGCATTGTGAACAGGCGGCGGCAACATGCTTACCGGTCAGCGGGAATTTCGTCATGCTCGAGTGATCGAATTTCGCGCCCGCCCACTGCTGAGTCGTATGGCAAGTGGAACAGTCTTTCGGCAAGCCCGCCGCGACGTGGTTAGGGTTCGTCGTCTGGTTGAATTGCGCCAGATGGCAGCCGTCGCAGGCTGCCGGTGTCCCGCGATACACGCCATTGCCATGGCACTGAGCACAGGTGGCCGCCGAGTGCTTGCCCGTAAGCGGGAATCTGGTGAGCGTAGCGTGATCGTACTTCGCTCCGGCCCATTGCTGCGGCGTGTGGCAAATCGAGCAATCTTTCGGAAAACCTGCCGCCAAATGGTTCGGATTCTTGGCTTGGTTGAATTGCGCGAGGTGGCAGCCTTCACATACGGCAGGGGTACCGGCAAAGAGCCCGTTCGCGTGGCAGAGCGAGCAAGCAGCCGCGGTGTGCTTGCCGGCTAGCGGAAACTTCGTCATGGAAGTGTGATCAAATACCGCGCCGAGCCATTGCCGGGTGTTGTGGCAGATGGCGCAATCCCTGGGGAAGCCCGAGGTGACGTGGTTGGGGTTCGTCGTTCGCTGGAACTTCTCCAGATGGCAGCCCTCGCATTGCTGGAGTGTCCCGGCGTAGCGGCCCGCGACGTGGCATGCGTTGCATTGCACCTGCTGGTGAGCGCCGGTCAGCGGGAAGCGAGTCTTGGCCGCGTGGTCGAATGTACCGCCCTTCCACTGGACCGTCGTATGGCACGTAGAGCAATCGCGCGAGAATCCCGCAGCCACGTGATTGGGATTCGCGGCGCTCTGAAACACCTCCAGGTGGCACCCATCGCAGTTCTGCGGGGTGCCTGCGAAGCGTCCACCGGCGTGGCACTGCGAGCACTGTGGCCGGGAGTGCGCTCCGGTCAACGCGAATTTCGTCGCGGTGTCGTGGTTGAACGAAGCGCCGCTCCACTGCGCCGTGGTGTGACACGTAGCGCATTCCTTGGGGAATCCGGCAGCAGTGTGATTGGGGTTCGACGCGGACTGATACAAAGACAGGTGGCAGCCTTCGCAAGCCGCCGGAGTACCGGTATACCGCCCGCCCGTGTGGCACTGCGCGCATTCCGTTCGCAGGTGTGCACCGGTCAGCGCAAATCGGCTCCGGCTATGGTCGAACGACGCGCCCTTCCATTGCGACGTGCTGTGGCATTGTGAGCAATCGCGGGGGAAGTTGGAAGCCGCGTGATCGGGATTCTTGACCAGGTTGTAAGCCTCGATATGGCACGAATCGCAATTCTGTGGAGTTCCAGCGAAGCGTCCCGCAACATGGCAACTGGCGCATTGCGCTTTCCCGTGCGCTCCCGTGAGCGCAAAGGCGGTCCGAGCTGCGTGGTCGAACACCGCTCCGGCCCACTGCAGCGTCCCGTGGCAGGCGGCGCAATCTCTGGGGAACCCGGCCTGAACGTGATTCGGGTTCTGTGCAGCGGTGAACAGGGGCGAGTGGCAGGAGAAGCAATCGGTGGGCGTCCCGGCGAAACGCCCGCCTACGTGGCACCGCCGGCAATCGGCCCGGGCGTGCGCGCCATCGAGCGCGAAGCGCGTGGAGGCCGCATGATTGAATTTCGCCCCCTGCCACGTGTCCATCGAGTGACATTCATCGCATTTCAGCGGAAAGGCCGGAAGCGAGTGCGGCGGCGTCGATGCAGCCTGGTAGCTATTGAGGTGGCAGGCGGCGCAGTCCGTAGTCAGTCCAGTGTAGACCCCGTTGGCGGCCCTTTTGTGGCAGCTTTCGCAGGCAGCCGAGGAATGCGCGCCGATCAGGGGGAATCGGTTGAAATGCTCTCTGTTTTCCCGGACTGCCGAACGGAACCCCTGAACGGTATGGCATTCCTGGCAATTCCCTCCGAATTGGCGGCGATGGATATCGGCATGACAACCGGAGCACTGGCGAGCCACATTCCGGAACACGCGGTCGACGTGACAGGACTTGCAGGCCACTCCGGTGTGTCCGCCGCGCAACGGGTAGGAAGTCTGAGTGTCGTGGTCGAACTCCATTTGTTGCCTGGCTGGCCGCCAGCCAGAAGCGGTGTGGCAGCTCTCACATGCGACTTTGAGCGCCCCGTGGGGATTCACCGTGCGCCGCGGCGGCGCATTCTGCGCCATGGCTGCCGATGCGGCCAGAGCCAGTGCGATCCAGTTCCGCGGCACATTCATCGGTGGCACTCCTTGCAATCTTTGGGCGTTCCACGATACTGGACCACCATTCGTCCCTGAACCTCGCGCCGGTTTTCGTGACACAGCCGGCAGGGCACCCGCTCGTGGGCGCCGGCCAACGAAAAGCTCGTATTCCGCTGATGATCGAACTCACGAGACCGCCAGCTGGACGTCTCGTGGCAGCGCTCACAGTCAGGCTGAGCGCCCTCGCGTCCGGCAAACTGGCCATCGTGGGCGTCCCCATGGCATGAACCGCAAGCCCGTGCCGTGCCCGCAAACGACACTAGCTTCTTCTCCCCCAAGACCGCCGGCTTGTGACATCCGGCGCACGGTGCCCCGCGGTGCTTGCCCGTCAGGGTAAACCTGGTTTGCGCATGGTCGAAGGGTCCGGTCTCCTTCCAGCCCCTTGTCGTGTGACAGGTCGGGCAACCCCAACGCAATGTAGTCGGCGACAGGCGCTCGCCCGCCGCTACAGCCTGCAACGTGCGGTGAGGATCGGCATGGCACTGCTGGCAGTCGAGCGATTCGAAATGGAATCGGCGCTCCTCCGGACGAGCCGAAGATCGGTGGCACTCTTCGCACGGAACCGCGGCGTGCGCTCCCAACAGTCCGTATCGGCTCTTCTGGTGGTCTGCCAGGGTGAATAGAGCCTTCTTCCAGGTGAGGTCGGTATGGCAGCGCTCGCAGCGGTTTTCGTGTGGAGCCGCCGCGAACTGCCCGGAGTGCCGGTCCTGGTGGCAATCCCTGCAACTCGCAAAGCCAGGGTGGTAGATGGCGGCAGCGCCTTCACCCTTGTGGCACTTCGCGCAGGCCACGTTTGAATGCCCGCCACGTAAAGGGAAACGTGTAGCGGCGTGCTCACGAATCCTGAACTTCGCCGGTTTCCAGCCGGCCTCTGTGTGACATGAACCGCATTCCACCCCTGCTCGAGCCGCGAACTGTCCACGGTGTTTGTCTTCATGGCAGTCCATGCACCGGCCGTGTTCCAGCTTCGCGCGGAAGTTCTCGGTCTTGTGACATTTCCGGCACGTCACTGCGGCGTGGAGGCCCACCAGAGGAAAGCCGGTCTTGTTGTGCTGAAACCGCTCGCCCAGCAAGGCAGGCTTCCAACCCGCAGTCGTATGGCATTTTTCGCAGTCGCCGGCAAACGACCCTCCGTGCGGATCCTGGTGGCATGATTTGCACGTATTGAAGAACACGAAGCTCTTGTACTGGGCGTGATTGCCTAACGCCGCCACCGGCTTGTGGCACTTTCCACACGCCACTCGCTCGTGCAGACCGGTGAGCACAAAGGCGCTCTTGGAGTGATCGAAACCGGAGGCGGGTTTCCACGATTCCTGGGTGTGGCATCGCGTGCAGGCGTCTCCCAGGTCGCCGTGATGCTCATCCTGGTGGCATGCCGTGCAACGAGAGCTTAGGCCAAGATAGGTCGCAGACAGGTTCGACCTTTTCAACACCGTGCGGTCTTCTGGCGTGATGCGGCTTTCGTTATGGCACTGTTCACACCGCGCGCGCGCATGTTTCTGAACTAGCGCCCAGCCGGCTTCCTTGTGGTCGAACTGGGACTTGGGCGTCCGCCACCGAACCAGAGGATGCCGCCGGCCATTGTGTTCGGAGTGGCAACGGCTGCAGTCGTCGACGGCCTGCTGACCCGTACCACGCACCACTCGGGCGTGGTATCCACGCTTTTCAGTCAGTCTCCGCTCAATTTCCTTGTGGCACTGCAGACATTTGAACCGCGCCTCGCCTGCGCCAAACTCATGGCAGGACACGCATCGCAACGGACTGTCCAGATCCTTGTGCGCCTGCGACAGATCACCCGGCGACATTTGGGCGCAGCAAGGAAGGACCACCGATACTGCGAAAAGCAGACGGCCCAAGAAACAGCGGCTGTCTTCCCAAGTTCTGAAGATCAAACCCACTCCAACCGCCCCCGTAGGGACTACCTTGCACCCCGCAAGTCTTCAACACCACACCAAGAGCGGTCTCCGTTACGAGAGACGAGATCCACGAGTTTGTAACTTAAACCCAAACCTGACTTTCAAGTTGCGGCAAAAATTCGCAGACTGGACAGACACGGCAACTGCCGCAGCCTGATGCCATCCTTGAATCCATACTTTCAGCGTTCACTTGAATCCATACTTTCAGCGTTCAATAATGATCCATCGGCTCTCCGCGAAGCGAACAAGCGGAGACAATTCCCCTAGGAGAGCGGCTCAAGAACCTGATTTCGGAGGCGAGAGCACTGAGGAGTCCGAGGACTCCGCGGAACACCGCTGCCGCTGGTTGCGGGCAACTCACCTAGCAACTTGAGGGCTCTTGAGTAGACGCATCCAGTGGAGAGCAGGGTACAGACTCTCCACGGATCAGCCTTGGCCATAGGATGCGCCAGGGCCGTGTTTCCGGAGGAAGTGCTCGTCGTGCAGCGCCTTGCCGATAGCCTGCGCCTGCGGGTTGATGCTGAGCGTGATGGAAGCGATGCGCGCAATCTCCTCCAGCAGAACTGCGTTCATGGCAGCCTTGGCGGGCGAAGCGCCCCAGGCGAACGGGCCGTGTGAGGAGACCAGCACGCCGGGCCGGGTGAGCGGATCGATCCCTTCGAAGCGCCGCACGATGGCTTTGCCGGTGTTCAGCTCGTACTCGGAGGCGATCTCGGCTTCGGTGAGCGGCGCGGTGAGCGGGACGCTGCCGTAGAAGTAGTCGGCATGGGTGGTGCCGAAGCAGGGGATCTCCATCCTGGCTTGCGCGAAGGCGGTGGCGTGGCCGGAGTGGGTGTGCACGACGCCGAGCACACCGGGGAAGTGGCGGTAGATCTCGAGGTGCGTGGCCAGGTCAGAAGACGGGCGCAGAGTGCCGTCGACGATCTTGCCGGCCAGGTCCGTCACCACCATGTCTTCGGGGCGGAGCTTCTCGAAGGGGACGCCGCTCGGTTTGATCGCCACCAGCCCTTCCTCCGGCGAAAACCCGCTGGCATTGCCGAATGTGTAGAGCACGAGGCAGCGGCGAACGATTTCCAGGTTGGCTTCCAGCACCTGTTGGCGAAGCAACTCAATGAGCATCTTTGAAGTGGTTAACCCTCTTACCAGCGTATGCGATAAGATGCCCTTTTCACAGGAGGTAGGCGCGATCATGTGCGTCGTCGCTGGTGTCGATTTCGGGACGCAGAGCGTCCGTGTCTCTCTGTTCGATAGCGAAAAGGGCCGCCTGGGCGCAGCTTCCGCGGAGTATCCGGTGAAGCGCAAGCGTGAGGATCCGGACCACGCCACGCAGAGTCATTCGGATCACATGACCGCCCTGGCCGCCGCCATGCGCGACGCCTTGAAGGTATCCAGCATCCAAGGCAGCGCCGTAGCCGCCCTGGCGCTGGACACCACCGGCTCCACCGTGATCCCGCTGGCCCAAGGCCTCACTCCGATCGACGACTACTACCTCTGGTGCGACCACCGGGCCAAGAACGAGGCGGCCGAGATCACGGCCAAGGCGCGCACCGCGTCGCTGGAAGCGCTGAACTGGTGCGGCGGCGTCTACTCCTCCGAATGGGGCTTCTCGAAGCTTCTGCACTGGCTGCGCAACAACCCCGAAAAACGTCCCACCATGGTGACGGCGATGGAGCACTGCGATCTGGTGGCCGCGGCGTTGTGCGGCATCACGAATCCGGCCGAAGCGCCGCGCAGCATCTGCGCCATGGGCCACAAGTGGATGTGGAACGAATCGCTGGGCGGACTGCCGCCGGAAGAGTTCCTCACCGAAGTGGACCCGCTGCTGGCCGGCGTGCGGCCAAAGCTGGACGGCCGCTATGAGACCTCGAACCAGATCGCCGGCCACCTCTCTTCGGAATGGGCGGAGAAGCTTGGCCTGAAGGCCGGCATCCCAATCCCCGTGGGCGCCTTCGACGCGCACTGGGACGCCATTGGCGCCGGTATTCGCGAGGGCGACGTGGTGAACGTGGTGGGCACCTCCACATGCATGATGGCCATCGCCAAGCAGGTGGGCCTCATTCCGGGCGTGTGCGGCGTAGTAAAGGGCTCCATCCACCCCGACTATTTCGGCATCGAAGCCGGACTGTCTGCTGTGGGCGACATCTTCGAAGCCATCGCGCGCCGCGCCGGCACTACCGTGGCGAAGCTCTCCGAAGGGCTCGACGAATACAAGGCCGGCTCCTCCGGACTCTTGCGTTTCTCCTGGGACAATGGCGACCGCACCGTGCTGGTGAACCCCGAACTCGGCGGCGTGACACTGGGCTGGACGCTAACCACAACGGCCTCCGACGAACTCTTTGCCGCCATCGAGGGCACGGCCTTCCACACGCGTATCATTCTGGAGCGCATGGCCGAGCACGGCGTCACCATCAATCGCGTAATCAACGGGGGCGGCATCCCACAGAAGAACCCCACGCTGAGCCGCGTCTACGCCAACGTCTTCAACAAGCCTGTGCTGGGTCCCGCGCAGGAAGTGACTAGCCTCGGCTCGGCGATCTTCGCATTCATGGCCGCCGGCGCCTTTAAGACCATCGAAGAGGCGCAGGACCGGCTCTGCCCCAGCTACCAGGTGATTGAGCCCAATCCGGCCGAAGCGGCGGTCTACGAGAAGCTCTTCGCGCTGTACCGCAAGCTCTATTTCGGCCTCGGCCAGCCGGGCTCGGAGGCTGTGGCGGCCGGCGACGTGCTGCCGGCGTTGCGCAAGCTGCGCGGCTAGGGTTTTTCTATCTCACATTTCACGAAACCAGAACAGTATGTGCTCGCGTCTCCGAGAACAGGAGCAAAGAGCCATGCGAACAACTCTCCTGGCAGCAGTGGCAGTGATGGCAGCCCCGGCGGCATTCGCCGATTGGGGCATCAACGTGAATATCGGCACAGCGCCGTACTATGGGTATGCTCCGCAGGAAGTGGTGTATGTGGAGCGCTACGTGCCGGCATACGAAGTGCCACAGGTTTTCGTGGTAGCGCGGCACGCGCGCATCCGGCCCGCAGTGGTGGTGGATTACTACCGCCGCCATCCATCCTGGAACAGCGTCTGTGCGCGGTTCGGAGTGCCAGATAGCGTGTTTTACGGCAACGGCTACGCCGCGCAGAGCTATGTGGCGCCGCCTCCGCCGGCGTATTATTACCGCCCCGGCCCGCCGCCGCGCGGCCACGGCCACGGACACTACAAGTCCCGCGGCCACTGGCGCGACTAGGCCAGCTTACTCGGTCCAGTCCATCACGACCTTCGCCGCGTCGCCGGCAATCATCGCCTCGAAGCCCTTGCGGAAATCCGCGTAGTGGAAGCGATGCGTAATGACGGGCGAGATGTCCAGGCCTGACTGCAGCATGACGGTCATCATGTACCAGGTCTCATACATCTCGCGGCCGTAGATGCCTTTAATGGTGAGCATTGAGAAGATGACCGTGTTCCAGTCGATCAGAGAATCCTTCGGCTGAATTCCGAGCATGGCGATCTTGCCGCCGTGGCACATGTTGGCCACCATGTCGCGGAAGGCCGCCGGGCTGCCGGACATCTCCAGGCCGACGTCGAAGCCTTCCTTCATCCCCAGTTCTCTCTGAGCTTCGGCCAGCGAAGAGGTGCTGACATTGACGGCCTTGGTGACGCCGAACTTTTCGGCCAGTTTGAGGCGCGAAGGGTTCACGTCGGTGATCACCACGTGGCGCGCGCCGGCATGGCGCACTACCGCCGCGGCCATCAGGCCGATGGGCCCGGCGCCTGTGATGAGCACGTCTTCGCCCAGCACCGGAAAGCTCAACGCGGTGTGCACGGCGTTGCCAAAGGGATCGAAGATGCTGGCCACGTCGAGCGGGATCTTGCTGGAGTGCTTCCAGAGATTGGTCATCGGCACGGAGATGTACTCGGCGAAGCAACCGGGACGGTTCACGCCCACCCCCTGCGTGTGCGCACAGAGATGGCGGCGGCCGGCCAGGCAGTTGCGGCAGCGGCCGCAGACCACATGGCCTTCGGCGCTCACCACATCGCCGGGGAAGAAGTCGTTCACGTTTGAGCCCACCTCGACGATGCGGCCGACAAACTCATGCCCCACGGCCATGGGCACCGGGATGGTCTTTTGTGCCCACTCGTCCCACTTCCAGATGTGCACATCGGTGCCGCAGATGGCAGCCTTTTCGACGCGGATCAGCACGTCGTTGATGCCGATGGCGGGGACAGGAATCTCCTCCAGCCACAGCCCCGGCTCTGCCTTGCTCTTCACGAGGGCTTTCATCGTCTTGGGAATACTCATGGTGTGGTTCTCCGTGGAACTTACTCCAGTAAAGCAGTTCCGGAAGCGGACGGGCTTTTCGGACCTGCTAGCCTTTTACTATGCCTTACGGTTCGAGACGCTCCTTCTTCGGAACTGCCGCCGGATTCGCCGCAGCGAAGGGCAGGGCGCGGGCCGCTGGTCAGGAGGCCGCTCTCTACCCCAGAACCATTTCTCTGAATGGCGAATGGGAGTTCTCGCTCGACCAGAAGACGTGGCGAACCGTCACGGTGCCGCACACGTGGCAAACCGAGCCGGAGACGGCGAACCACCTTGGGAAGGCCTGGTACCGCCACCGGCTGGATCCTTTTCCGGAATGGAAAGAGGGCGCAATCCGGATTGAGTTCGAGAGTGTCTTCCACTCGGCGCGCGTTTTCGTCAACAGTCGCGCGGCCGGGGAGCATATCGGCAAGGGCTATACGGCCTTCACCGTGAATGTCACTTCTCTAGTGGATTTCGAAGGCAACAATACGCTGACCGTGGAAGTGGACAACTCCTTCCAGGACGCGATGCTGCCGCGCAACAACAGTTACGACTGGACGCCGGACGGGGGCATCTACCGCCCAGTGTGGCTGCACGTCACGCCGGCCGTTTTCATCGAGCGCGTTGAGATCGACGCCGTGCCGGACCTGGGCGACGGCAGCGCCGAGGCGGCCATCCGCGCCGTAGTCTGCAACCTGGGCTCCAAGACCGCCCGGCTCCTGCTGGAAGCCGAAGTGTGCGAGGAGGAATCGGGCCGGCTGGTGGCGAAGAACTCCACCTCCACCGAGATCCCGGGCGGCCGCACGGAGACCGTGGTTCTGCCGAAGGCCCAGATCAGCCGTGCCAAACTCTGGCACTTCGACCACCCGCACCTTTACCGGGTGCACCTCTCCGCCGGAGCCCACAGCGTGGAAGAGAGTTTCGGCATCCGCAAGTTCGAGGTGCGCGGACCGGCTTTCTACCTGAACGGCGAGCGCGTGTGGCTGATGGGCGTAGAACGCATGGCCGGCAGCCATCCGCAGTACGGCATGGCGGAGCCGCTCAGTTGGATCGAGCACGACCACGGCGATATGAAGGAGCTGAACTGCGTCTTCACCCGCGTGCACTGGATGCAGGACCGGCGGCTGCTGGACTGGTGCGACCGCCACGGCATGTTGATCCAGCTCGAAGTGCCCACCTGGGGCCCGGGGACCTTCAAGGGCATGCAGGACTCGCCCGCCGAGGCGATCCTCAACAACGGCCTGGAACAACTGCGCGAGCTGATCAGCCAGAACCGCAACCACCCGTGCGTTTTCGCCTGGGGTCTGTGCAATGAGATCGGCGGACAGAATCCGCCGGCCAAGAAGTTCGCACAGGCGATGTTCCGCGAGGCGCGCAAGCTGGACCCATCCCGGCCGCTTTCATACGCTTCGAACACCCTGCACAGCCACACTGCCGACGACGTGGCCGGCGAGATGGACTTCCTCGAGTGGAACGAATACTACGAGAGCTGGTACAAGGGTTCGGCCGAAAGCGTGCGCGAGGCATTGGCGAAGATCCGCGCCA
This sequence comes from Acidobacteriota bacterium, assembly GCA_016213725.1. Classification (GTDB taxonomy): domain Bacteria; phylum Acidobacteriota; class Terriglobia; order Bryobacterales; family Bryobacteraceae; genus Paludibaculum. The sequence continues at coordinate 11,483 of JACQZS010000231.1, forward strand.
GGTACCCGAACAAGCCGATCGTCATCAGCGAGTACGGCCTGTGCGAGTGCGATCCGAAGAACCCCACCAGTGATGAGCGCCGCATCGAGATTCTCAAGTCACACAATGCGGTGTACCGCTCGGAGCCCAATGTCGGCGGCCTGATCTTCTTCTGTTACAACGACTACCGCACGCACATGGGCGACAAGGGGCTGGGCATCTTCCGGCAGCGCGTACACGGCGTGGTGGACCTGTACGGCAATCGCAAGCCGAGCTACGAGGTGTTGCGGCAGGAGTCCAGTCCGGTGGAGACACTGGCGCTGACCCGCGCCGGTCAGAGGTGGCAGGCGGCGCTGCAGACACGGTCCACGATTCCCTGCCACACGCTGGAGGGTTATCAACTGCGCTTCACGCTTTACGGTTTTGGCGGATTGCCGATGGAGCAGACGTTGGTGCCGGTGCCAACGTTGAAGCCCGGAGGACGATTTGAGGCCGCGGCGGAGTTCAGAGAGACCAAGCCGGTGAAGTTGGTGGTGGAGATGGTGCGGCCGACGGGCAGCACGGTGTTGACCGCGGTTTGGAAGAGCTAATCCCCCGAGGGCTGATTCACGGGCACAAGGGCGGCGTGAGGAGAGCGGGTGTCGAGCAGCGGCGCGCCGGATTCCAGGCCGTTCAGCGCGAAGAGCGGGCCGGCGCCGATCCGCTCCAGGCGGGTGGGGATGAAGTCCAGTTCCAGCGCTTCTTTCACGGCCATGGAACGCGTGTCGATGGTGAGCACCTGGCGGGTGCCGCCGCTGGCGACATAGAGCAGTTTCTTCTCCACATCGACGGCGAATCCGACGGGATCTTCGACACCTTGCCCGGCTGAAGCCAAGGCCGTCACATTGGGCATGCCTTCCCAGTTGGTCATCTTCAGGACTTCATTGCGCCCGCGATCGGCCAAGTAGAGGGCGCCGCCTGCCAGGCGGATTACTCCGGCCCGTCCCAACGGCATGACCATGAGGGGTTCCTGGCCGGGCTTCACCAAGTAGAGCGTTCCGGATTGCTTGCCTTGCGTTGTCAGAAAGGCATAGCGCGCCTCGTCGTCCACGGCCACGCTGACGATCCGTTCTTCGACGGAGGTGAGATCCACCGCACCTTTGCGCCTCGGTTCATGAGCCATGCCGGCCCAAAGATCCAGGCGGTTTTTCTCTTTGTCGATGACCGCCGCGGCATCGGAGTTCTCGCTCCACACGGCACGCGCGACGTCGATCTTGTCAGCCATTTCGCGCCACACGGGCAGTGCGCCATCGAGCCGGCGGACCACATAGAGCGATTCCCGGCGGGCCACCAGGGCGTTGCGGCCGTCGGGCGAGGCCGCGGCCAGATCAAACTCGCGGACTTTTGCGCTGCCAGCCTGCGCGGCGTCGGCAGTGGCCACCACCTGTCGGATGGCCCGCCCCACCTGGTCGACGATCACGCCGGACGCGGGCAGGGTCTGCGCTCCGGCAAGCATCGAAGAAACAGTGATGGTGAGCAGAAGGCGCATGGGCGGCAGTGGGAATCCAGGAAAGAACGGTATGCCTAGATGGATTCGCCGCTCCCGCTTTCGGTTGCGAGAGTTTCAGGCGAACTTCACGGGGCACCCGCCGCCGAGCACGGATTTGCGGGCCGCTTCCACCACCGCTTCGTTGTAGCGGGAGTTTTCGGGAGTCGCCATAACGCCGGCGTCGTCGAACTCCTTCAACTTCGCCCGGCGTTCGGCCAGGCCGAGACCCTGCAATTCCAGGGCGCGCTCCACGATATACGAGACAGAGCGGTAGCCATAGCCGACGGGGGTGAGACCCGGTCCGCCGACATTGACGTACTGGAAGTAGTCCGGCGACGGCTCGTTGTAGACGTTGGCGCCATCACCGCCGGGGTGGCGGGTGTAGCAGTACTGCATGCCGCGGTATTGGTCGTCGTGGTTGATCCACGCGCCGGTTTCGCCGTTGGAGCAGTACATGTTCAGGCCCTGGGTATTGGTGCCGGGCGCGGCGTCTGGGAAGCCGAGGGCGTTCTGCACGTTGAGGCAGGCGCCATTGGACCAGATGACGCGTGCGTCGGTCCACAGCCAGCCTTCGTTTCCGTTGGGGAAGCGGTCTTTCATGCCGTAGACGGAGATTTCGACGGGCAGCAGGCCCGTGATGAAGGCGACCAGGTCCACGTAGTGGCAACCGATGTAAGTAAAGGCGTCGGTCGCTTCGCAGGTGAACCAGTTCTGGAAGTTCGAGTAGCGGTAGTACCACTTCTCGAGCAGACTCGCCGTGCCCAGCTTGAACTCACCGAAGAGTCCTGCGCGGTAGCGGCGGCGGGCCATGAGAGAGCGGTCGTCAAAGCGTTTGTGATACTCGATGCCCACCATGAGGCCGCGCTCGCGGGCCTCGTGTTCGACCTCCTCGGCTTGGGCCACGGTGAGCACCAGCGGCTTCACGCAAAGCACGTGCTGGTCTGCCCGCAGCGCGGCCATCACGGCTTTGTAGTGCAGAGCGTCAGGCAGCGCGACCACGGCAAGCTGTTCCGGAGCCAGGCCTGCGAGGCATTCTTCGTAGGACTCCAGGCGCGGAGCGAACTTCTGGTCGGGGAAGGCTTCGTTCAACAGCGGCGCGTTGAGCAGCGCGTCGAGAGACTCCTTGCGCCGGTCGCAGATCTCGATTCCTTCCACACGGCCCAGCCGTTTCAACTGGTAGAGCGAGGGCAGAATCTGGTCGTGGGCGATCATGCCGCCCCCAATCATAAACGTGCGCATTGTTACTCCTTACTGGCCAGCGCGTTCCGCCAAAACCTCGGCGAAGCTCTCTTCCAGCACTTGGCAGCCGTCTTCCACGGCTTCGGCCGTGATGGTGAGCGGCGGGGCGATTTTGATGGTGCAGCCCTGCGGCCCCACCGGGTTGAACATGAGCAATCCCTTTTCCATGGCGCGGTAGACGATGTCGTGCGCCAGCTTGCCGTCCGGCTGCCCGTGCACCGGATCCACGCAGGCCAAGCCCGCCACCAGGCCCTTGCCGGCCAGGAAGCCAGCCTCTTTGAAACGGCCCTGGATGCGGCGCAGGCCGTCCATGAGAACCTCGCCGACACGTGCAGCATTCCCTGCGAGGTCTTCCTTCAGGATCAGATCCACGTTCGCCAGTGCCGCCGCGCAGCAGACAGGATTGCCGGTGTGCGTGGAGGAGGCGGAGCCCGGCGCGTGCATGTCCATCAGCTCGGGCCGGCCGACGATCGCAGAGATCGGCAGCGAACTGGAGATGCCCTTGCCCCAGGTAGTCAGGTCCGGCAGTACCCCGTAGTGCTCGTAACCCCACAGCTTGCCTGTGCGGCCAAAGCCGGCCTGTACTTCGTCAAACACCAGCAGCGCCTGATGGCCGTCGCACCACTGGCGCAGCATTTTGATGTATTCCACCGGCGCGAAAGCGGCCGTACCCCCCTGGTAGGTCTCCATCACCACGCCGCACACCTGGCTGGGCGCTACACCCTTTTCCGACAGCGTCCGTTCGAAGAGGTCGAAGCTGGTGTCCTCTGTCCAGAAGCCGTCCGGGAAGGGCACCTGCACGAAGCCCGGGTCGAGGTTCCCAATCCACTCCTTCAGCACCGGGATGCCGCCCACCTGCTGCGAACCCAAGGTGCGGCCGTGGAAGGCCTTTTCGAACGAAACCAACACGTTCTTGCCCCGGCCCCCCACCTTCTGCCCATGCGTCCGCGCCACCTTGATGGCAAATTCCACGGTTTCCGAACCCGTTGTGAGGATGAAAATCTTCTTCAGCGGCTCCGGTGTCAGTGAAACCAGCCGCTCGGCCAGTTCCGCGCGAATCGCCGAGGGAAAACAGTAGTTGGTGAGCAGCCCGTGCTGGGCCTGCTTCACGATCGCATCGACAATCTCCTGCCGCCCATGGCCGGCATTCGTGATCAAAACGCCGGAAGACCAATCCAGCCAGCAGTTGCCCCAAGCGTCGTAGACCTGGAATCCTTCGGCGCGGTCCCATACCACCGGCGGCTGACCACCCATGGCGCGCAGTTCGTACTGCTCGAGCTTCTGCAATGTCTCCAATGAAGCAGGCACCGGAATCTCGGTGACAATCCTCCGGAACTTCGTCTCAACCTGCGGCACCGGCCGCGGCATTAGTACAGCTTCCTGGCTCATGCATTCATTCTATGCTTCCACCCGCCGCCGGCGCGAAGGGGGACCCGGCTCCGCGAGTCAACAATCAAAAGATAGCAATCAATCCTCTTGCATTGTACTAATACACTAGTACACTAGTTAACTAGATGATGTCAGCAAAGCCAGACCGGAAAGCGCCCTTCGAATTCCGATTGGATTTCTCCAGTGGCGTGCCAGTCTACCGGCAGCTGATCGATCAGGTGCAGCTTGCCATTGCCGCCGGAACTCTGACCGGCGGGCAGCAGCTACCCACCGTGAGGCAGGTGGCGGTAGACCTGGCCATCAACCCGAACACGGTGATGCGCGCCTACCGCGAGCTGGAAATCCGAGGCATTCTCACCACGCAGCAGGGCTCGGGGACATTTGTTACGCCGCAGAAAGTGGAGGAGGCGGACGCCAAGCGCCAGGAGAGGCTCAGCCGGCTGGCGGCGGAGTGCGCTTCCAAGGCCGGGGCGGAGGGCATCTCGTTGCAGGAGTTGGTGGACCGGCTGAAGGAGATGTTGCCGTGATTTCGAAAGCAGTCATCGTGATTGCCGCTTGGGTTTCCCTGGCAGTCTGCATGGCGCAGCTGTTGCAGACAGGCAGCGAGGCCGTAGTTGCGGCCGGAACGGAATTGGTTGAGTTGATGGCCCAGCGGGCCGCAAGGAGATAGTTGTATGTTCCCGAAGAAGAATCTGCAGGTTCCCGAAGTCTTCAGCGCAGCGCGGAGCACCTCCGTCAGCGGCATTGGCGTGCTGGCATGCGTCCTGATCATGCTAGCCTCGGCAGGAGTGAGCGCGCTGTTCCGTTCGCCTTGGCCGATGATTCCCGGCGCGTTGCTGGCCGTCTATTTTCTGAATGCCATCAAGGTAGCCAACCAGTGGGAAAAGGTGGCGATCCTGCGCCTGGGCAAGTACCAGGGACTGAAAGGACCGGGCGTCTTCACGATCATTCCGGTGGTGGACCAGCTCAGCAACTATGTGGACCAGCGCGTGCGAGTCACCGACGTGAAGGCCGAATCCACACTGACACGCGATGCCGTGCCGGTATTCGTCGACGCCATCGTTTTCTGGGTGGTGTGGAACGCCGAGAAGTGCATTCTAGAGGTCCAACAGTTTGAAGAGGCCATCTCGCTGAGCGCCCAGACGGCTTTGCGGGAATCCATCGGCCGCCACCTGCTCACGGAGATGCTGACGGACCGCGACGCGCTGGGCCATGAATTGCAGAAGATACTCGACGTCAAGACCAATCCCTGGGGTGTGACCGTTCAGAGCGTGGAGATCCGCGACGTGCAGATTCCTCAGGGCTTGGAGGACGCGATGAGCCGGGAGGCACAGGCCCAACGAGAGCGTCACGCCCGCATCATCCTCGGCACCGCGGAAACCGAGATCGCGGAGAAGTTCGCTGCGGCGTCGCAGCAGTATCAGAACAACCCCATCGCGTTGCACCTGCGCGCAATGAACATGCTCTATGAGGCCATAAAGGAGAAAGGCTCCATGGTGATTGTGCCGTCCTCAGCCGTGGAGACCATGGGGCTGGGCGGGATGATCGGCACCACCGCCCTCTCCAAGCTCATGAACCCCGGCGACGCGCCTCAGGCGTGAAGCCGCCACAGATCAAAGACACTAACAGAAAGGCAAAACCGCCATGATCACCCTACGCAATACGTGTGCCCTCGGACTGGCGCTTGCCGCCGGAATCGCCGCCCAGGTTGATCCCTACACGCCTGTGCTCCGGCCCGGTGTGAGCGTGGAGATGGCCGTGACCAAGAACGCCGTGCCGCTGCCTCAGGCGGACGCAAACGATGCCCGGGTTGTGGCCGTAACGGCGTCGGGGAAGGTGTATCTGGACGTCACCGCTGTGCGAACGGAGGAGTTGGCCTCGAAGCTGAAGGGGACGGCGAACATCTTTGTGAAGGCCGATTCGCACGCCGCCTTCGCTGTGGTGTACAAGGTGCTGGAGGCCATGCGCCAGGCCGGGCTCGACCAGCCGCTGCTGCTCACTTCTCAAAGTGGGCGGCCTGAGGCTGGCCGGCCTGTCCCACCGGCGGGCTTGGCCGTGCACACAGGAGCCGCCGCGGGGGCGGGCAACGCGATGCAAGTGGCGCTGCGGGCGCCCGCGCTGGCCACCTTCGGCGACGTAGTCCGCATCATCGACGCCTGCCGAGGCGAGAGAGCCGACGTGTTCCTGACCATCCCCTCCCCGGCACGATAGCCCTCCAATCGGCCATCCACTACCTAAGGCAACTCCAGTTTGCCTCCCGCCCACCCGGTGGTGGATAGTGGAGAGGAAGCCTGGAGGCAGCGATGGCGGATGGCCGAACAAATCCTCTATCTCACCGAACTTCTCGGGCTGAAGGTCTATGATCTGAAGCACCGGCTCCTCGGCCGCGTCCACGACGCGGTGCTGGTGCCCGTGGTGCATCCCCTCCGCATCGACCGGTTCCTCATTGCCGGCGGCAGCGGTTATTCCTGGCTCACCGTTCGTCACGATCAGATCTCTACAATTACTCTCGACGGAATTTCGCTCAGCGACGAGCAACTGGTCCCATACCACCCGGACGAATACATGCTGCGCCTCGTGCGCGATCTGCTCGACCAGCAGATTATCGACGCCCGCGGGCGAAAGGTGGTGCGGGTCACCGACGTCACCTTCGACATCCTCCGCGAGGGCGGCCGCGACGTCCTCCACGTTCAGGAAGTGGACATCGGTGTGCGCAGCATCTTACGCCGCATTATGCAGGGCTGGCTCCCCCGGCGCATCATCCGCAGTCTGCAGCGGCGCATCCCGCCCAACTCCATCAGTTGGCATCTGTGCAACATCGTTGAGCCCGACCCCCAGCGCCGCCTGCGCCTCAATATCTCGATGACGGCCCTCGAGAACATGCATCCGGCTGACCTTGCCGACATCGTCGAGGAACTCAGCCACGAAGACCGCGAAGCCATCTTCGAGGCCATCGACACGGAAGTCGCCGCCGAGGCGCTTTCGGAGATGGACCCCGAGATGCAAGCTCAGATCATTGAGTCGCTGGAGACCGAAAAAGCGGCTGACATTTTGGAGGAGATGGACCCGGACGAGGCTGCCGATGTCCTCGGTGAACTCGAGGAAGAGACCTCCGAGGAGATCCTCGAGGAGATGGAAAGCGAGCCTAAGGCCGAGGTGGAAGAGTTGCTCGAGTACGACGAAGACACTGCGGGCGGCATGATGAACACCGAGTTCGTCGCCGTCCACGAAGATGCCACCGTCGCCGACGCGATCGACGCCTTGCGGCAGAATCCGGACCTGATCGACACCACCAACACCATCTTCGTCACCGATATCGACGACCGCCTCAAGGCCGCCCTCCCCGTGGCGCGCGTATTCCTTGCCCGCCCCGCCCAAACTCTCTCCGAACTCATCGCCATCGAGGAGCCGATCATCCACGTTCCAGCGGCCGAGCACTCTAACCGGGTTGTGGAACTTTTTGACAAGTACAACCTCATGACGCTCCCCGTCCTGGACGAAGAGGAGCGGCTCGCGGGCATTGTCACTGCCGACGACATCATCTCGCGGTTGAGGCAGAAATAATGCTGAAGCGTCTGAAGTACCACATTCTGGTCTTCTTCGCCGTCATCGGCCCAGGCTTCGTCACCGCCATGGTGGATAACGACGCCGGCGGCATATTCACTTACTCCCAGGCGGGCGCCCGCTACGGTTATCTTCCGCTGTGGACCCTGGCGCCCATCACGCTGCTGCTGATCGTCACCCAGGAGATGTGCTCCCGCATGGGCGCCGTCACCGGCAAGGGACTCTCCGATCTGATCCGCGAGGAGTTCGGCCTGCGGACGACCTTCTTCATGATGGCTTTGCTCGTGGCCGCCAATCTGACCAACGTCATGGCCAACTTCGCCGGCGTGGCCAGTTCACTCGAGCTCTTTCACATCAGCCGGTACTTCAGCGTCCCTCTGGCCGCCGCCGGGGTCTGGTTCCTGATCGTCAAGGGCACTTACGAAAGAGTAGAGAAGGTCTTCCTCTTCGCCACGGCGCTGTACGTCTGCTACATCATTTCAGGAGTACTGGTCAAACCGGACTGGAAAGAGGCCGCCATCTACAGCGTCAAGCCGGTGCTTATGCTGGACCCCGGCTACATCACGATGCTCATCGGCATGGTGGGCACTTCCGTGGCCCCGTGGATGCAGTTCTATCTCCAAGCCGCCGTGGTTGAAAAGGGCATCAGCGCCAAGGACTATGCCGAGAGCCGCATCGAAGTGGTGGTTGGTTGCATTGCGATGACGGTGATTGCGTTCTTCATCATCGTGGCCTGTGCCGGCGCCATCCATTCCGTCCGGCCACGAGACATCTCCGACGCCACCGACGCCGCGCTGGGCCTACAACCCTTCGGCCAGTATGCCTATTTGCTCTTCTGCGCCGGCCTGTTCAATGCCTCGCTGTTCGCGGCCTGCATTTTGCCGCTCTCCACCTCCTACACGGTGTGCGAAGGCCTCGGCTTTGAGAGCGGCGTCAACCGGCGCTTCCGCGAGGCCCCGGTGTTCTACTGGCTCTTCACGCTGCTGATCGTCATCGGCGGCGGGGTGGTTCTGATCCCGAACTTCCCGCTGGTGAAGATGATCCTGCTGAGCCAGGTGATCAACGGCGCGCTGCTGCCCCTGGTGCTCATCTTCATGATCCGCCTTGTGAACAAGGAGCGGCTGATGAGGAAGTGGAAGAACAGCCTGTTCTACAACCTGGTGGGCTGGTTCAGCGTGGTGGTGATGATTGGACTCACTATCGCGCTGGTGGTGTTTACCGTGCGGGATTTGCTGGCTTCCTAGCCGGCCAGACCCGGCACCCCGCCCAACGTCTTGGCAGCCCGCACGGCGCGCAGAACTGCCTCACCCACCGCCTCGGCCGCCGCCAGGTTCAGCGCATCCGGCGGAGCGCTCAATTCGCCGCAACTTAAACCGATCACCAGGTCTCCGTCCATCGAAGTGTGGACAGGCGCGATGGTCCGCACAAAGCCTTGGTGGCTCAACTGCGCCATGCGCGTGGCCAGCACCTTGGTGAGTTTGGCGTTGGTCGCCACCACGGCCAGCGTGGTGTTGCGGTGTAACCCGCCGGTCGCCCCGCGCCGTTTCATCCACTCCACCGAATTGAGGAACTCCTTCGAGCCCGGTTCCTTGCGCGCACCGGCAACGATCGCGCCGGTCTTCGGGTCCAGCACGTCCCCCGCCGCGTTCACCGCCACCAGCGCCGAAACCAGGACGCCTCCACCCAACTCCACCGTGAAGGTCCCAACTCCACCCTTCATCGCGTTCTTCATTCCCAGCGCTTTGCCCACTGTGGCGCCCGTACCGGCGCCGACACAGCCCTCCGCTACCGGCCCGGCATGGGCCGCGGCCGCGGCGGATTCTCCCATTTCCCGCGTTGGCCGCACATTGGCCTTGCCGATACCCAAGTCGTAAAGAATCGCCGCCGGCACGATGGGTACCACGGCCGCGCCGGTGGGGAATCCCACCCCCTTGTGCTCCAGGAATCTGCGCACCCCACTGGCCGCCTCCAGCCCGAACGCGCTTCCGCCGGCCAGCACCACCGCGTGCACATGCGTCGTAATGTGGAATGGGCTCATCACATCCAGCTCTTCAGTGCCGCTGGCACCGCCCCGGATGTCATAGCCCGCCACCGCTCCGCGCTCGCACAAAATGGCAGTGCAGCCCGTGAGCGCCTCGTAGTCCGAAGCGTGGCCCACCCGGATGCCCGGAATGTCCGTCAAGCCCTTCATGCCCTCTATGGTAGCTTTGAAATACAAGAGGATCTCTCCGGCTTGTTGGACCTGATCAAGTCCCCGGTTCTTACCTTCCAGAACTTCATCCGGTTATCCGGCATGGCGTTGCGCGGCGTCTTGCGCCAACCCTACTACTGGGACGACATTTTCATCCAGATGGACCTCATCGGTATCGGCAGCCTGCCGGTGGTGATTCTTACGGGATTCTTCAGCGGCGCCGTGATGGCTCTGCAGATGTCGCGGGCGCTGCAGACCTACGGCGCCACCAGCCAGGTGGGCATGATTGTCTCCATCACTCTCGTGCGCGAAATGGGACCGGTCCTCACCGCCCTGATGGTAGCGGGCCGGAACGCCTCCGGAATGGCAAGCGAGCTCGGCTCCATGACCGTCACCGAGCAGATCGATGCCATGCGCGCGCTCGGTACAGATCCCATCCTCAAGCTGGTCAAACCTCGGCTCATCGCCACCGCATTCGTCCTGCCGCTGCTCACCGTGATTGCCGATTTCCTCGGCATCTTCGGCGGCTACGTGGTGGCCTGCCAGATGCTGAAGCTCACCCAGGGCACCCAGTACTGGCAGAGCGCATGGCGGGCGCTGGAGTACAACGACATCGCGCAGGGCCTGCTCAAACCTTTTACCTTTGCGATCGTCCTATCCCTGGTTGGCTGCTACTACGGCATGCACACTACCGGCGGAACACAAGGCGTCGGGCGGTCCACCACTCAGGCGGTGGTGGTCGCATCCGTGTGGGTTGTCGTCCTCACCTTCGTCATCAGCCGGATCTTCACCTCCCTCTGATCATGAGCGACTCCGGCTCCCATCCTGTCGTGCTGGCGTTTGAGAACGTCTCCTTTTCCTTCGACACGGAGCCGCTGCTCACCGGCATCACGTTCGAGCTTCGCCGGGGCGAGGCGCTGGTCCTCCACGGCGCGGCAGCCAGTGGAAAGACACTGCTCCTCAAACTCTGCCTGGGCTTGCTCCGCCCTACCGGAGGCAGGATTTCCGTTTTTGGCGAAGACGTCACACATCTCAGGGAAGGAGAATGGTTTGACGTGCGCTCCCGCATCGGCGTGCTCTTTCAGGAAGGCGGACTCTTTGATTCGCTCACCATCGAAGAAAACGTCTCCTACCCGATCCTCAATCAGAAACGCCTCCAGATGACCCCATCACAGGTGCGCGAACGCGTGGAAACCACCCTGGACTTCGTGGAACTCGGCCACACTCTGGAAAAGTATCCCAGCGAACTCTCTGGCGGCATGCGCCGCCGCGTCGGCATCGCACGGGCCATCGCCACGCAGCCAGAACTGCTCCTCTACGACTCCCCTACTGCCGGTCTCGACCCAATTACCGCCAATACCATCATGGCGCTCATCGTAAAAGGGCGCGACCTCCGCAGCGCCACCGCCGTCATGGCCACGCATCGCCACCAGGACGGCGATATCCTCCATCGCTACCGGTACGACCGCATACTCAACCGCCTGGTTCCAGCCACTGAATCCACCCGCACCCGCTACCTCGTTTTGCAGGAGGGCCGGATCGTCTTTCTCGGCTCGCCCGAGGAGTTCGACGCCTGTCCGGATCCATACGTCGCGAAGTTCGCCAGCCGCTGAACACGCTGGCGCCTTTCATGGGAAGCTAAGGAGAAAGAGTCATGCCTGCATCTCACAAAGTCGCCTGGTCGCAGTTGCGCGTGGGAATCATGGCCATCGTCGCGCTGTCGGTGCTCGCGGTCCTCATCTTTCTCATGACCGGCGCGGAGAATCCGTTCGAAAAAAAGGCCACCCTCTTCACCTACATGCTCGATTCCGCGGCCATGACGGAGGGCTCCGGCGTCCGCCTCAACGGCATCCTCATCGGCAAAGTCACCGGCATCGATCTCACCGGTGACAAGGATAACGATCACGCCGTTCGCATGACCATGGTGATCGAGTCCAAGTGGCTCGCCAACATCCCGGAGGATTCCATCATCGGATTCTCCGCTGAAAACGTGCTCGGCGCCAAGTTTCTCAACATCCGGCGAGGCGCAAGCCACAAACCCATCAAGGATGGCGGCACCCTCCGCTCCAAGGACGAAAAGGACTTCTTGGAGGTCGTGCAGTCCGCCATGCCGCTGCTCGAATCACTCCAGGCAATCCTGGCCCGCATCAACAAGATCGTCGCCCAGGTTGAGTCCGGCCACGGCAGCATCGGCAAGTTCATCTACGACGAGCAGCTCTATAACCGCGTCAATGCCGCCTTGGCCGATATCACCGTCCTGACCGGCGCCCTCAAAGAGGGGAAAGGCACCATGGGCCGCCTCATCTTCGACGAAGCCCTCTACAACGACATCCAGCGCACGCTGAGGCGCTTCGATACCCTGGCCGCCGGTCTCGAAAAAGGGGAGGGCACCGCTGGCAAGCTCATGAAAGACCCTGCCCTCTACGACGATCTCCGCAAGTCCTCCAACGAACTCCACAGCCTGCTGGCAGACCTCAACGCCGGCAAGGGCACGGCCGGCAAGCTCCTCAAAGACGAGGCTCTCCACAAACGCATGGTCGGCACCCTGGATCGAGTCAACGCCACCATCGACCGCGTAAATTCCGGCCAGGGCACTCTCGGCCAGTTGATGACCAACCAGACGCTCTACGACAACCTCAGCGCCACCTCGGCGCAGATGAATGCCCTCATGCGGGACTTCCGCGCCAATCCAAAGAAGTTCCTCACCATCCAGTTAAAGCTGTTCTGATGCGGCTGCTCACGGTCAACGCCGACGACTTCGGCTTCACGCGCGGCGTCAATTCCGGCATTGTGGAGGCACACCTCCGCGGCATCCTCACCTCCACTACGCTAATGGCGAATGGGACGGCCTTTGACGACGCCGTGCAACTGGCGCGCCAGCATCCCACGCTCGACATCGGCGTGCACTTTGTTCTGGTACAGGGCAACGCCCTGCTCGATGGCCGGCCCCTGCCCCGCACGCCGGCAGAGCTCGTTAGAACGGTGGCCATGGGCCGCCTGGATCTGATGGGTGAACTGCGTGCCCAGATGGACAGGATCGCCTCGGCTGGAATCCGCGTCACGCACGCCGACGCCCACAAGCACACGCATCTGCTGCCTCCCGTGCTCGATGCCGTCGCCCGCGTATGCGCGGAGCGCGGAGTGAAATGGGTGCGCCGCCCGCTGGATATGACCCTGACCGGAGCCAGCTCCGCCGTACCTTGGAAGAAACGGCTGGTCAGCCGCGCGCTGTGGCTGCTGGAAGGACGATTTGAAAGCGCCCTCCGGCGGCGTAGCTTACGCCGGACCGATGGGTTCTGGGGCTTTCAGGTGACCGGCCGCTACTCCGCTGAGGACGTCATCCAGCTCATCCGCAACTTACCGGAAGGAGTGACCGAGTTCATGGTGCACCCTGGGCATTGCGATGAAGAGCTAAGGGGTGCAGCCACTCGGCTGAGGCAGAGCCGCGCGGACGAATTACGCGTCCTCACGGACCCGCGAGTGGTAGACGCGATCCGCGAGGCGCAGGTGAGACTGACGGGCTACGGAGATCTTTAGCGGCCGAAGAACGCCGCGTTCTTCTGCGCAAAGTCCGACCAATTCTCCGGCAGATCGTCCAGCGCGAAAATGGCGCTCACCGGACAGACCGGCACGCAGGCGCCGCAGTCGATACACTCTACCGGATCGATGTAGAGCAGTTCGGCCTCGGCGTGACGCGGATCGTCCTTCTTGGGGTGGATGCAATCGACGGGACAGGCGTCGACGCAAGCGGTGTCCTTGGTGCCGATGCACGGTTCAGCGATGACGTATGCCATAAGAGAAGCCCTTTCCTATTCCGGGCCGCAGGGGGCGCCGGAAACCAGTTGTTCAGAGGATAGCACACGGCGAAAAAACTCGGCAATTTCGGTACTACTGACCCGTTTTGGGTCATTGGAGCAATCGCCGGACCTGTTTGAGCGCCTCTTGTGCAGGCTCGTACTCCGGCTCGATGTCGAGCGCATGCTGGAAACAGTCCCGGGCCTTGCAGAACAACTCCTGCGCGACGTAAGCCCGGCCCAGGTTGTACCAGGGGTAGTGATAGGAAGCGTAGCGAAGTGCCCGGGTAGCCTGTTCCAACCAGGGGATCGCTTCCTCCGGTCGGCCCAACTCAATGAGGTAAGCCCCCATATCGTTGTAGGGATTGCCAAGCGCGGGATCCAGGCCAATGGCGGCACGGCACTCGGCAAGAGCCTCTTCTCGCCGTCCTTGTTGGTCGAAGGTATAGGCCAGCGCCGTGTGGGCCTCCGCCGTCGGATGGAGATGCAGGGATTGGCGGCATAGGTCGGCCGACAATTCGTAGTCGCCCTGCGCCTGCAACTGGCAGGCGCGCAGGTACAACTCCCACGCCATCTCGAATTTGGGATCGTCTCCCATCACACTCATTGTGCATCGCTGGCGGCAGCCCTTGTCTACAATAGGTGGCATGATGCCCAAAGTGCGCAAGGCGGTGTTTCCGGCAGCGGGATTGGGTACGAGGTTTCTGCCGGCAACGAAGGCCATGCCCAAGGAGATGCTGCCGCTGGTGGACAAGCCGCTCATCCAGTACGGCATTGAGGAGGCCATCGCATCCGGCATCCACAACATCGTGATTGTCACCGGACGCGGCAAGTCCGCGATTGAGGACCATTTCGATGTGTCGTTCGAACTCGAGCACCTGCTCGAATCGCGGCAGAAGACGGACACGCTCAGGGCCGTCCGCCAGATCAGTGACATGATCGACGTCGCCTACGTCCGGCAGAAAGAGGCCTTGGGCCTCGGCCACGCCATCCTGCGCGCCAAAGACCTTGTCGGACCTGAGCCGTTCGCCGCCGTTCTTTCCGATGACGTCATCGACTCCGAGGTCCCCTGCCTCAAGCAACTGGTAGACATTTACCAGTTCTACGGCTGCCCGGTGGTCGCGCTGATGGAAGTTCCCAATGACGTAATCTCCGCCTATGGAGTTGTGGCGGCGGAACCCGTAAGTCAGGCCGGCCACGGCCCCAACGTCTACCGGATCCACGACCTTGTGGAAAAGCCGCGGGCCGACGAAGCGCCATCCAATCTCGCCATCATCGGGCGGTATGTGCTCACCCCTGAGGTCTTCGGCGCCATCGAATCGACGCCTCCCGGCCGCGGCGGTGAAATCCAGTTGACCGACGGCCTCCGGCACCTCCTTCGCTCACAGCCGATTTACGGCGTGAAGTTCGAAGGCAAGCGTTTCGATGCCGGCGACAAACTTGGTTTCTTGAAAGCTACTGTGGAATTCGCCCTGAAGCGCGAAGACCTCGGCGGCCAATTCCGCGACTATCTTCGGACACTGGGGTTTTGAGGGAGAGGTAAGCACGTGAATCCAGTCCCCATCGAACTCCCGCTGAGGCCCAGCGAGGCTTCTCAAGTTGCCGGGCTGATCTACGAGCAGGTCGAGGGCCGGCATCTGACAGACGACGCGCGCAACCGTCTCACCGGGAGGGTCCAAGGCCTCGGCCTCACTTCCCTGCGCCCTCACTTCGGCTCTCTTGAGGCGGACCCCGTCCACTCTTCCGCCTACTATCTCGCCGTGGATGGACTCGCGGGCGGAGAGCCGCAGCCGCTCCTGCTGCACATCGCCCCGGCCTCGGCACCCGTCACCGCGCTTTTCGTGAAGCCCATGCTCATCGGGCGGATCCGCCCCGGGGGCGGCCGCGAGGCGGTGGTCAACGCTGTACCGTTTGGCCCGGAGGACACTGGCGCGATCGAAACTTATGCTAGTTCCCTCGGCAAGGTCTTTCTGCCTCGCGCCCATGGCTTGCGTCCCAGCGTCCGTGCTCTACTTTCCACACCCGCGCTGAGCGGGCAGGCAGCCTTCCGGACCTTCCACACCGCCTTTAAGTCCACCGGACGCAATCTTGCGGCACTGGGCACCGCCCAGGATCCGACACTCTTCTGGCAGGCTGTCTGGGCGGCCATCCGCGCCGGCTATCGCGACGGCTACACGCTGGGCGGCGCGCTCACACCGGAGACCGCCAGGCGCTTCTCTCTCTTCACGGTCCGCCCGGAACAAGCGGCCGCCGCCGTTCAACAACTGCGCACGCTCCGCCAGGGCGAAGCCTACGACCTCGAGATCGACCTCACTCACGCCACATCCGATGAGCTGGCGCCTCTACTGGAACGGCTCAAGATGGAAGGCGTCAGCCCCCAGACCGTTTTGCTCTCACACACCTGTGACCTGCAGCAGGCCTGCAGTGCCGTGAATGCCGCCGGCGCCCTGCCCGCTTTTTCACCGCCACATCCCGCCGGAGAGCTGCTGTCACGGCTGCGTGATGCCGCCAGCGCCCGCCTCGCCCTGATCCTGCCCGTCTCAGGCGAGACGGCCGCGCCTCTGGCCGATGCCATCGACGCGCTCCGCTAGGCGCCTCGCAGCTCCTGCTCCATCTCCCGGATCCGAAACTTCTGAACCTTTCCAGTTACCGTCATCGGAAAACTATCCACGAAGCGGACTGACGCAGGCACTTTGAAATAGGCGATCTTCCCAGTGCAGTACTTTCGAATCTCCTCTTCGGTCGCTGTTTCGCCGGGCTTGAGCTTCACCCAGGCCACCACAGTCTCTCCCAGCCGTTCATCCGGCATCCCCACCACATGCACATCCGCCACCTTGGGATATGTGTGCAGGAACTCCTCGATCTCCCGCGGGTAGATGTTCTCTCCGCCGCGCAGGATCATGTCCTTCAGCCTGCCAGTGATCCGGAAACAGCCATCTTCGCGCATCACTGCCAGGTCGCCCGAATGCAGCCAGCCTTCGGAGTCCACTGCCTTGGCGGTACCCTCCTCATCCGCGTCGTAGCCTTTCATCACCAGGTACCCGCGCGAGCACAACTCGCCTTGCTCACCACAAGGCAGCATTTCGCCCGAAGCCGGATCCACAATCTTGATCTCCGTCGCCGGCATCGCCCGGCCCACGGTCGTGCAGCGCAGCTCGATGGAGTCGTCCACGCTCGACATCGTACTCACCGGCGAGCTCTCCGTCTGTCCGTAGCAGATGGTGATCTGGCGGCAGTGCATCTCCTCCACTACATTCCGCATCACCTCCACCGGACAAGGAGCGCCAGCCATGACGCCTGTGCGCAGGCTCGTCAGGTCGAAGCTGCTAAACCCCTCCAGCGCCAGCTCCGCAATGAACATGGTCGGAACTCCATATATCGCCGTCGCGCGCTCTTCGTGCACGGCTTCCAGCGTTTTTCGCGCATCGAATGTCGCTGCCGGCAGCACCATGGCCGCACCCGACACCGCCGCCGCCATCGTTCCAATCACGCACCCAAAGCAGTGGTACAGAGGCACCGGAATGCAGATCTTGTCTTCATCGGTGGCGCGCAGCCGCTCCGCGATGAACCGCCCGTTGTTGATCAGATTCCGGTGTGTCAGCAGCACGCCCTTGGGCGAACCTGTCGTCCCGGAGGTGTATTGAATGTTCGCCACGTCGCCTGGCATCACCACCGGCGCTTCCCAGCCGCGCCCCGCCCGCACCATGGACTCCCAGTCTCCGGTACCCAGGTACACCGCCCGTTCCAACTCGCAATCCACATCCGTCAGCGACTCTCCCAGGATCGCCCGGTAATCTGCCCGCTGGTCTCTTTCATGCAGAAACAGTACGCGAATTCGGCTCTTCTTCAGCACATAGTGCAGTTCATGCGACCGGTACGCCGGATTCACGTTCACCAGCACGATGCCCGTCAGCGCACACGCATACTGCAGCAACACCCACTCAGCGCAGTTCGTCGACCACACCCCCACACGGTCTCCCGGGTTCATACCCAGAGCGATCAGCCCGGCGCCCACCCGCCTCGCTTCATCGATGAACTCGCGCCATGAATACCGCAGACCCTGGTGGCGCGACACCAGCGCCGTCTTCGTCCCGCTGCGCGCCGCTGTCTCCAGCAGCACCACGCCGATCGTTCTGTCCCACACGGCCGATTCCGGTCCGCACGCGTAACTCTTCTTCTCAGCCTGGGCGCTCGCACTCATCGCTGCTGGGTCCAAAGGAACAATGTAGCGCCGATGCCCCTTCCGGCGTGCGATGCTGGTCTCCATGACCTGGGTCAAACTCACTCTCCCCTTCGTCGCCTGCGCCGCGCTTTGCTCCGCGCAGACTACCGCCGTCAACGCCCTCAAGGGCCAGGTGGACGGCATCCGTCAGAACATCATGGAAGCCGCCGAAAAAGCGCCGCTCTCCGTCTACTCCTATAAGCCCGCCGATGGCGTCATGACCTTCCACCAGCAGCTTGCCCACATAGCCGACGCCAACTACTCCATCTGCGCGCCGCTCAAGAACAACGAGGCCAATCCCAACCAGGGCCCCACCGAAGAAAAGGCCGCCGGCAAGGACGTCATTCCTGCCCTCAAGGCCTCGTTCGATTACTGTGACGCTGCTCTCGCCACCCTCACTGACGCCGGCCTGGCCGGGACCATCAAGCGCGGCACATCAGAACGCCCCGCCGCCTATTACGCCTTCCATCTGCTCGATCACATCGCCCTTCACTACGGAAACCTCATCACCTACATGCGTGCCAACAACATCGTCCCGCCGGAGACCGAGCGCCGTTCCCGCCCGGCTCCCGCCAAGAAGTAGCCACCGGGAGGCCGCGGCTATATGATGGACCATCATGCCTGCATTTACTCGCCGGAAAGTGATGGCCGGAATGGCCGCGGCCCCCGCCTTCTCTCAAAAGTCCTCTCCGCCTAATCTCCTCCTCATCCTCTCCGACGACCACAGCGCCCCCTACCTCGGCTGCTACGGCGCATCCTATATCCAGTCCCCTCACCTCGACCGCTTCGCCGCCCAAGGCATGCGCTGCGACCGCGCCTTCACCGCAGCCCCCCAGTGCGTGCCGTCCCGAACATCGCTCCTGACCGGCCGCTCCCCCGTCGCCGCCCGCATGGGCCGCTTCAGCTCTCCCCTCCCCGCCGATGTCGTCACCGCGCCCGAACTCCTGCGGTCGCGCGGTTACTACACCGGGGTCTGCGGGCGCTACTTCCACCTCAACGGGGTGATCAAGGCCCAGCCCCACACCCAATCCGTCTACGACAAGTACGGTCTCCAGACCTGGGACAAGCGCATAGACTTCCTCGACGTCTCGCCCCAACAGACCACGGCCGCCCGCTTCGATCAGTTCCTCGACAAAGCGCCGCAAGGCAAGCCCTGGTTTTTCTGGATCAATTACAGCGATCCTCATCACGTCTGGGATCGCAGTGCCGGCACAGTGGACCCCGCCAAGATCACCCTGCCAGCCCACCTGCCAGATCTCCCCGGCGTCCGCAGTGACCTCGCCCGCTACTGCGGCGAAGTGGAACGCATGGACGGCTTCTTCAGCCAGGCCATGGACGTCCTCCACCGCCGCGGCCTCGACGACAACACCCTCGTCCTATTCATGGGCGACAACGGCATGGCGTTCCCTCACGGCAAGGGCTCTCTCTACGACCCCGGCATGAATGTCCCCCTCATCGCGCGCTGGCCGGGCCACATCAAACCGGGCGCTGCCACTTCCGCGCTGATCTCCGGCGAGGACATCACGCCCACCTTCCTCGAAGCAGCCGGCGTCGCGCCAGCAAAAGAGATGACCGGGCGCAGCTTCCTGTCGCTGCTCACCGGCAGCCCTTCCTATCAGCCGCGCCAGCACATCTTCGGCGCCCGCATCCCGCACGGCAATTCGCCCTTCACCCCCACGACGCGTGCCTCCACATTCGACCTCAGCCGGTGCATCCGCTCCGATCGCTGGAAGCTCATCTACAACTGCACCCCGCAGATGGAGTACTGGCCCGTCGACTCCGGCAATGATCCCAGTTGGCAGGAAATGCTCGCCGCCCACCGCGCGGGCACGCTCAAGCCTGAAATCGAGAAGACCTACTTCCAGCGTCCGCGCCCGGTTTTGGAACTCTACGACCTCTCCATCGACCCCAGCGAGCTGAACAACCTCGCCGGCCGTCCCGAGACCGCCGACGTCCAAAATCAGCTTCTCCTCGCCCTACAGGAGAAGATGATCATCGACTTCGACTACCTGCCGCCTCCGTTCGCCAACTAGTGCGCGGAGACGTCCACCCAGCGCTTGTCCTGATACTCCTTCAGCCAGAAGTAAGGGTCCACCACATACGGAGCCGATGAGACACCCGCCGGCATCGGCTTACCTTGCGCCTTTGCCAGCGCCGCCTCCGCCATGGCCAGCGTCTTCTTCACGTCCACGAACCGGTCTTCCTTGTAGAACCCGGCCCACTGCCCATACTCCGCCGCCTTCATCGCCGCCAGCACTTTCTGCAGCTCCTCCACCGCCAGCGCCAGCTTCTCTGCGGCGTGAGCCCAGTCTCCCCAGGCCTCTGCCGTCAGCCGCAGGGCGGCGTTCGAATGCTGGTGAATGTCGAGTTGCGTCATTACGTGCGACTGAAAGAACTGCCGCCGCGCGGCGGGCACCAGCGGTGCCGCCTTCTTCGCCAGATCCTCAGCCACCGCCCATCGCGCCGCCGCCTCGCTGGTATATCGCTCCGCGTTTTCCAGGTCCAGATAGGGAACCCAGTTCGGCCGCCGCTTCAGCGCCTCCGCCAGCTTCGTATCGCCTTCCATCAACCCCGCCAGCAGCATCCGCGCGAAGTTGTGATAGGCGTTGTCCGCCAGCGTCTGGTGCTCCGCCTTCCCATACCGCCCCGGCGCGGAAAAGTAAGCGCGGTAGTAGTCCGGCAGCACGGCCGCCGCCTTCTCGCCGAACTCCTGTTTGCACCAGCGAGTCAGATACTCGTCGGCCTTCCAATCCGCGCCGCGCACCCCGATCTCCATCACGGCCCGCGTCGTCAGCGGATAGGGCCGCACGTCGCTGACATTCACCAGCAGATACTCCGTCGCGCCGGCACGCACCGCCCGGCCCAGTTCGCGTTCAATCCGCTCCGGCGGCACCATCTCCGTCAACTGGTTCGCCAGCGAGTTGTGCATCGCCGTGTGATAGTAGACGCCCTGTCCCTTGGCGATGGTCCCTTCGTCCCGGATCACGCCGTGCCCGTTGTCCGGCCACACCAGTGTCACGCCGTCCGGCAGCTTCAGCAGGCCCTTCCGGATAAACGGCACGGACTCCATCCAGGCGTTCATCAGGAAGTACGGCGACTTCCGTTCCGCCCGCACCAGTTCCATCTGCTTGTCAATCGCCGCACGGATGGCTTGCGCCCGCGCCTCATCCGTCGGTGCAATGCTCTTGTCGTCTTCCCAGAACGCTCGGTCGTGCCGCCCGCGGTAGCCCACCGTCCAGAGCAGCTCCTGCTGCGGCAGATACCCTTGCACGGAGTTGCGCCACGCGTTGATCAGCAATTGCGGCTGCTGCGCAAACGAATACGGCTGGTCCACCGGCCAGCGCCAGGTGTTCGTGCCCAGCACCTCAATGTGATGCTGCGTGATTACCAACCCGCGCTCGGACGCCGCCCGCACCTGCGGCTCGTCGGAGAAGATGAACGTGCCCGGCACCACCATGTTGCCGCGCAGCCGCAGCAGCGCTTCGAAGACGCGGTCCCAGGTCTGTAGCGCGATCCCGGTCCCGCCCGGCGTGGCCGGCGTCCAGCCCGTTAGGAGATCCTCGTCGTTGATGAACCAGCCGCGATAGCGGAACACCGGTGATGGCACTTCCACATTCGTCGACGCGGCCAGCCGCAGCGCCGTCTGCTTCGCAGGCATGTGGTCGGTCCAGTAGTAGAACGGATCCACGCCCAGATAGCGTTGGGAGAACTCGTAGATCGCGTAAATCGTGCCCCGCATGTCCGCTCCGGCTAATGCCACGCCCGGCCTCGCCGCCGTGATGCGGAACGCCTCGGCCGCCACCGGCCGCGCCACGCCCTGCGGCAGGTTGTACTGGCACGACACGATCAACGCCGGCCCCTTGGCCTCCATTAGCGTACCCACCGTGCGCGGCTTCGCCCCGAAGACCTTCTCCCAATCCGACGCCAGATCCTGCGCCGCGCGGCGTACCGCACCCGGCTCCCGCTGATCCAGCACGATCGCCGTCGACCGGTTCAACACTATCTCCTGCGCGGACATCACCCCGCAAGCAGCCAGCAGGCAAGCCAAACGCATTTTCAGCTCCTACTTCTATAAACTCCCGGCCAGCGCATTTGAAAACACGACGCGTGTCCAGCACTCCGGCCGGTGCGTGTCATAGATCCCATGCTTCGTCCAGCACCACGCCGGATGCGGCTTCATCTCCACACCCGCCGTCATCAGCTTTTCAAAGCGGCCGAAGAAGATCCGCCAATCATCGCCTTCGCTCGGTGGCAGGCTGCGCCCGCTCGCCAGATGCTTCATCCCCGCCCACGGTAGCGACACAGTCGCCGTCCAGCCGCGCGATACGCGCGTCCGGTCGTTCAGAAACCCATCCACTTCCACCGAAGACGTCAGCCCTGGGAAGTCCCAATCGAGGAACGCCCAGCGCAGCCCGCGCGGATGCGTGCCCCGCCAGAACGTCTCGCCCGCGCGGTCATAGTCTCCGCCGAACGTCAGCCCCTTCCTCTTCAGCACGTCGAACTCGGGCTCGCTGGCAAACCTCCCGAACGCATCCTGCCAGATAAAGAACACCTCGTACACCGTGTTCCGCGCGTTCACTTCGAACTCGTAATAACAGTCTCCGCCGTCGATGAAGACCTCCACGTCGTTCTCCAGGAACACCAGCGAATCGCGCTCCGTCAGGTGCGCCTCCACGAACGGTTCCTCAATCCAGAACTTGATATGCAGGGCGCGGTCATCCCACAGCGCGGCCGCGCTGGTATCGAAAAAGCCAGGCTCTCCGCTCACCATATCCACGAAGCGCGGCGAGCGCGGCGCGCGGGCCCAATCCACCAGCGGGCCGCTGCGATAGCAGGTGTAGGCGTCAGTCACGCCTACAGTTCTAACATGATGAGACCCGACCCGAGTTTCGGGTAAAAATACGTGGACTTCTGAGGCAGCACTTCACCGGCAAACGAAACGTTCGCCATGCCGTCGATCGAGAGATCTTCCAGCAGAAATGCGATCTGCCCGCGTCCGCTCCGGACCTCTTCCACTGCCTCCTCACGCGACCGCTTGTAACCCAGGCGAGTCCCCGCCGTCACCACCTCCGGCGTGATCCCCAGCAGCGGCGTGAGCACCCGCTCCTGCAGCACCGCCACGTTCAGCGCACCTTCCGGCGCCGGCACGTCCGTGTGGTACTCGCCGTTCTCCATCACCACTCCAAACCGCACGTGTCCCGCCGGCGACACCAGCGGATCAACTCCCATCCCCACGTTTGGCAGCTTCGCCAGGAAGGCCTCCGGGCTGAAACCCTCCAAAGAATGCACAATGCGGTGCGTGGCGAAGCATCGCAACCCCTTCGATTGCAGGCTCACGAACGTCATCAGCGTGCGCGGCTGGCCCATGCGCAGCGCCGTTTCGTAGCGGTGGTGGCCGTCGGCGATCAGCAGTTTGCGGTCCGCCATCCTGGCCTGCAGCGCGCCGATCCAAGCCGCATCGCCCACGCGCCACAGCTTGTGCCGCGTGCCTTCGTGGTCGGCGTACGCGAGTTCCGGAGCCCCGGCGCACACCGCGTCGAGCATCGCGTCCACGTCGCCCGCCGGGTCCGGAAACAACATGAAGATCGAGTCGAACTGCACCCGCGTCGCCTCGAGCAGCCGGAAACGGTCCTCTTTCGGACCGCTCATCGTGCGCTCGTGCCGGAACACCGTGGCGCCGTAGTCCTCCGTATCACCCAGCGCGATGAAACCTCGCCGCGTCAGCACCTCGCCGGACCCCGGCGCCGCGAACACCTGCTCGTAGACGAACACCGCGTCATCCTGGTCTGTCGCTAACACACCCGCGCTCTTCCAACTCGCGAGCTTCGCCGCCGCGCCGTCATAGTCGCCGCGCGGCAAGATCAAATGCGCAAAGTTGTGAGGGCTCCGCGCCTTGTAGTCTTCTTCCAAGGCCGCCGGAATTACGTCGTACGGCAGCGTTGCCAACTGGCCAATGTCGCCGGCTTCAGACGAATAGCGCAATGCGCGCAGGGGGTGGATTCTAGCCATGTTGCACCAGGGGAACTCTCACGATAGCGTAGCTGATGATGTTGCCGCAAAATCCCCTGACGCGCCGGGACTTCACCGCATCCCTGGCCTCTGCATTCGCCGCCCCTGAACGGAAGCGCCCCAATATCATCGTCATGCTCGCCGACGACATGGGTTTCAGCGATCTCGGCTGTTACGGGAGCGAGATTGCCACCCCGAATCTCGACGCGATGGCCCGCCAGGGAGTCCGCTTCACCCAGTTCTACAATACCGCCCGTTGCTGCCCCACCCGCGCCTCGCTCCTCACCGGCCTCCATCCCCACCAGGCGGGCGTCGGCCACATGGTGGACAACGGACGCCAACTCCCCGGTTATCGCGGTGACCTGAACAACCGTTGCGTCACCATCGCCGAAGCCCTCAAAACGGCCGGCTACCGCACGGCCATGTCCGGCAAGTGGCACGTCACCCCAGTCACGGATTCGAAGCGCAACTGGCCCACGCAGCGCGGTTTCGACCACTACTACGGCATCATCCACGGCGCCGCCAGCTACTATGACCCCGTCACCCTCGTCCGCGACAACGAATACATCTCCCGCCCCGCCGGCGACTACTACTTCACCGACGCCATCGGCGAGAACGCGGTGAACTACATCGACTCGCTCTCCAAACAGCCCGATCCCTTCTTTCTCTATGTCGCCTTCACATCCCCGCATTGGCCCCTCCACGCCCGCGAAGCGGACACCGCAAAATACCGCGGCCGCTACAAAGACGGCTGGGACGCCCTGCGCGAGGAGCGCCACGCACGCATGAAGAACCTCGGCATTGTAGATCCCCGCTGGCCGCTCTCTCCGCGCGACGCCCAGTCGCCAGGCTGGCCTGATGCCGCACACCAGGACTGGCAGCAGCGCCGCATGGAGGTCTACGCCGCCCAGATCAGCGTCATGGACCAGAACATCGGCCGCATCTTCTCGAAGCTCAAGCAGACCGGCGCCGACGACAACACGCTGGTGCTCTTCCTGGCCGACAACGGCGGCTGCGCCGAAGAACTGGGGCCCAGGGCCGCCGCCCGCCACATTCCCAAGACCACGTCTGACGGCCGCCCCGTCGTTCCCGGCAATCGCCCCGAGCTCGTACCCGGCGGCCCAGATACCTACCAGAGCTACGGCCTCTCCTGGGCGAATGCCTCCAATACCCCCTTCCGTCGTTTCAAGCACTGGGTGCACGAAGGCGGCATCGCCACGCCCCTCATCGCCCGCTGGCCGAAGCAACTCAAGAAAACCGGTGGGCTCTCCCACCAGCCCGGCCAGCTTCCCGACATCATGGCCACCTGCCTCGATGCCGCTGGCGCCGCCTACCCGAAACAACGGGGAAGTGAACCCGTCCAGCCGCTCGAAGGCCGTACGCTCCTACCAGCCGCCCGAGGCGCCAAGCCGGTGGATCGCGAGCTCTACTGGGAGCACGAAGGCAACAAAGCCGTCCGCGCCGGCAAATGGAAGCTTGTCTGCAAATACCCGGGCGAATGGGAGTTCTTCGACCTTGTGGCCGATCGCACTGAAACGCACAACCTGGCCGCCGCCCAGCCGGCCAAGGTCGCCGAACTCAAGTCTCTATGGGAAACCTGGGCTCGCCGCGCCAACGTCGAACCCTGGGATGTCGTCCAAAAAGCGCCCCGCGTCTAGCGGCTAGTCGAACGACCGTTCGTCCCGCGGTACGCCCTGGATCCCCAACGGCTCCAGCAGCGCCTGCGCCCCGCGCGCCATCAGGTCCACCTCAGTCGGGCACTGGAAGAACAGAAATCCCTGCTTCATGTACGCCCGCGCCAGCTCCGGAGTGGCAGCCGGGCGGCCCAGAAACTTCTTGTGGCGCAGCGCTGCATCCCGGATCTTCTCGATCGCCTTCAGCAGTTCCGGCTCATCCTGACGTCCGCGGAAGCCCAGCGAAAACGACAGATCCCACGCCCCGATGAAGATCACGTCCACACCCGGCGTCGCCGCGATCTCGTCGATCCGCTCCACCGCCGCCGCCTCTTCCACCACGCACACCGTCACGATGTTCGCGTCCGCCGAATCGTAGTAGTTCCCGGCTTCGGGCCACGTGCGCGTCGCCGCGCCGGCTCCGCAGCCACGCTTGCCCACGGGAGGGTAGTGCGTCGCCGCCGCCGCCCGCGCGGCCAGTTCCGGCGTCGTCGTGAACGGGAAGATCACCCCGCTCACCCCCTGATCCAGCACGCGCTTGGCCGTCCACAGGTCATTCACCGGCACCCGCGCGAACACCTGAGCCGGCCGCCCCTTGGCCGCCAGCGTGATCAGACGCAGGGTTTCCAGGGTGACGGGCGAATGCTCCATCTCCACCCACAAATAGTGGAAGCCCAGCGATGCAAGCTGCGCCGCCGCTTCCACCGAGGGTGTCGTGATGGTGGCGCCGAAAACAGGCTGGCCCGCGCGAAGGCGGGCCAGCACTGGAAAGTTGATTTCAGACATTGGAGTAGGGAGGACTAGAGCAGGGAGGAAAGCTCCGTGCACTCGATGTTCTGCGACGAAGCCACCGCCGGATAGGTGCACTTGCCCTTGTACGTGTTTACGCCCAGGGCCAGCGCCGGATTCGCGGCAATCGCCGCCTGCGCGCCCTTGTTGGCCAACTGCATCAGGAAGGGGAACGTCGCGTTGTTCAAGCCGTAAGTCGACGTGTGCGGCACCGCGGCCGGCATGTTCGACACGCAGTAGTGCAGCACGTTGTCCACGTAATAGATGGGATCGGTGTGCGTCGTCGCATGCGAGGTTTCGCAGCAGCCGCCCTGGTCGATCGCCACGTCCACAATCACCGAACCGCGCTTCATCAGCGGAATCATGTCCCGCCGCACCAGCTTCGGCGCCGACGCGCCCGGAATCAGCACCGCGCCAATCACCAGATCCGCCTGCTTCAAAGACTCGCGGATCGTCCAGTCGTTCGACGCCAGCGTGATCACCCCGCCGTTGTAGATGTCGTCCAGTTCGCGCAGACGGTTCAGGTTCTTGTCGATGATCGTGACATTCGCGCCCAGGCCGTGCGCCATCTTGGCCGCATTGTGGCCCACGATGCCCCCGCCCAGAACCACCACATTGCCCGGCGTCACGCCCGGAATCCCGCCCAACAGGACGCCGCGGCCCCCGTTCGGCGCTTCCAGATACTGCGCTCCCACCTGCACCGACATGCGTCCCGCAACTTCACTCATCGGCGTCAACAGCGGCAACGACCCATCCTTCTCCTGGATCGTCTCATACGCAATGCCCGTCACCTTCGCTTCCATCAGCTTCTGCGTCAGATCCGGCAGTGGCGCCAGGTGCAAATAGGTGAACAACGTCAGCCCTTCACGGAAGAAACCGTACTCAGAGGGTTGGGGCTCCTTCACCTTGGCGATGATGTCGGCCGCGCTCCATACGTCGGCCGCCGTCGGCACGACACGCGCGCCCGCCTCCAGATACTCTTCGTCCGTGATGGAGCTCAGGCTCCCGGCACGGGTTTGCACGACGACTTGATGGCCCGCCTCCACCAGCGCGGTTACGCCGTGGGGAACGAGTGCGACCCGGGATTCATGGTCTTTGACTTCGCGTGGTACGCCGATAATCATTCTTGTTTTCCTTCCGTGACCGCGGGCGGCGGTGGGGACCCAGGCGCGGGTTCGCGCTGCGGGCCTAGGCCGAGAGCGATCAGTGTCAATGAGTCGAGCTTGCCCCGGCCGCTGAGATTGTTGATGTTCTGGTCCTGCTGGAACTTCTTGAGCGCTTCCACCGAATCCGGCCCCCAGACTCCATTGGACTCCACTGGATATCCTTTGGCGTTCAGGGCTTCCTGAATCTCCCGGATCCTCTGCTCATCCGGCTGCCGCTGCGTCTGAGGCGCCCGGCTGGCGGCCGATTTGGACTTAGAGGACTTCGATGAGCCCTTCCTCGAAGCGGATTGCTTGGGAGTGGACTTCGATGTACTAGCCTTCGCGGCCGGCTGGCCGCTGGACTTGGTCTTCTTTGGGGAGGATTGCTGGGAGGAGGGTCGAAGCGCGGGACTAAATACCAGAAGCAGCACAGAGGGGACGAACAACAGACGGAGCAGCTTCACGATTCACAGCATACCACTGATAGGCAGGTGTCAAGTAAGCCCACAACTCCCCTCAGAGAATGAAAAAGGCCCCTTTTCAGGGGCCGTTTTTTTGGGGGAGCGGGAGGGGGGCGGATGGGGGAAAGTCCCTCCCGCTCCTGGCGGGTGGTGGAGCTTTAACTATAGCAACGTTTCACCCGTTTGGGAAGGGGGTGAAAGAATTTTCTTCTTTTTTTTTAGCCCCGGCCGTGGGCGGAACGGCCCTGAATGTACCGCCGCAACCCTGCCCTCCAGGGCGGAAGGTCTGCGAATCCAGCCATCTTGAGAGCCCGGTTCTCCAGCACAGAATAGGCCGGCCGCGGCGCAGACGTTTTGTAAAACTCTGAAGAAACAGGACTTAGGTCCACTTCTAGACCCGCCTCCTCGAAGATGGCAGCGGCGAAGTCAAACCAACTGCACGCGCCTTCCGACGTCAGATGGTACAACCCGTACTTTTTTGACGCGATCACCGGTAAGACCGCTTCCACGATATCCAGAGTGGGCGTTGGCGTTAGGAACTGGTCGTTTACCACTTTCAAAGACTTACCCTGCCCCCCCAGCGAGAGCATTGTCTCGACGAAGTTCGACCCCTTGTCCCTGCTCCCGGCGTAGCCGTACAGGCCGCACACCCGGAAGATGAATGATTTCGAACACGACGCCTGCACCAGCAGTTCGCCGGCCACCTTCGATGCCCCATAGACCGAGCGGGGACAAGGCAGGTCGCTCTCCACGTAGGGCGTCCGCGGGGGACCGTCGAAGACGTAATCGGTGGAAAAGTGCACCAGCGTAGCGCCTTCCGCCTTCGCCGCAAGGGCCAGGTTCCGGGGCCCAAACGCATTCGCCGCAAAAGCC
>JACQZS010000228.1 GCA_016213725.1 Acidobacteriota bacterium
CAGGGCGACAACCCCGCCTCCCAGGCCCAGGCCCGCGCCTACAACCAGGACGGAACCTTGAACACCTCCGGCAAGCCCGCCGTCTCCAACCAGGAGCTCACCGTCTACCTCACCGGCCAGGGCGTCGTCCCAGGCATGCCGGAAGATGGCGCCGCGCCAGGCGCCGACGTGCCCGTCCCCGATGTCCGCGCCTTCATCCTCGCCGGCACCAGTGCGGCTGAGGCGCAGGTCATCTCTTCCACTCTAGATGCCGAGGAGCCTGGGGTCTGGAAGCTGAAGGTGAAACTACCCCAAGTTCCCCTGAACGGGACCTATGGCTTCGCCGTCATCTATCGCACCAGCTTCTCCAGCAATAGCTACACTTCGGGCTCCACGGTCCTGCGCGTCAACCCCCTGATCAGCATCAACAAGTAACTTCCATGGCGGCAGAACCGGAATTCCCATTTCTGTTCTGCCGCGCCGCGTTTGCCGCTACCCGTCCGCTGAGCTTTCAAACGCCCGCCGCCAACCTCTTTCGCGGCTGCCTGGGATTCGCGCTGCCCGAAGCTGTCTTCCGCCCCGTCTCGCCTCAAGGGCCCAGCGGGTTTCGTGACCGGCCGCGGCCGTTCTCCCTCCGCTGCCACCACCTCGATGGCGCGCACCTGCTGGAAGGGCAGCCTTTCGAAATCACGCTTCATCTCTTCTCCCCGCAACCGGAACCGTTCCGCCAGGCCCTCTCCTCGCTGTCCTTTGCCCGCCTGACGTCGTTTGAGGTCCAGCCGCGCACGCTCGCGCTCGCACCCCCTTCTACGCAGATTCGCGCCGTCCACCTGGAGTTTTCCACGCCCACCGAACTGAAACCCCCGGTCCCGCGCGGCCAGCTGCCTCAGTTTCCTGTCCTGATGGCCAGAGTGCGCGACCGCATCTCCAGCCTGCTCTCGTTTTACAGCCCCGGCGCCGCCGCTTTCCTGGAAGATTTCGATTTTGCAGGCTTCGCTCAGCGCGCCGCCCACGTCTCCGCGCGTCGCGGCCAGATCGATTGGCTCTCAGCCAGCCGCACCAGCCGCCGCACCGGCCAGACTCATCCCCTCTCCGGAATCACCGGGTGGGCGGACTACCACGGCCCCCTCACCGAGTTCCTGCCCTGGCTCTCCGCAGGAGAGGTCGCGGGCGTCGGCCGCCACACCGTCTGGGGTAACGGCGTGATCCGCGTCCTGGTTATCGAATCACCAGACTCGATCCCGGGGCGCCCTCCAGTTGGGCCGTCAGCGGATTGCCATCCCAGGTGAGCCATATTAGCCCGCTGAGGTCGCTGCGTATGGCGCCTTCCACGCTCTCCACCAGGACGGGTTGGTTGGAGTAGTTCAGCCGGTTCGGGTCTGTCACCCGCAGAACCAACAGCCCCGGCTCGCGATAATACTCTT
This sequence comes from Acidobacteriota bacterium, assembly GCA_016213725.1. Lineage (GTDB taxonomy): Bacteria > Acidobacteriota > Terriglobia > Bryobacterales > Bryobacteraceae > Paludibaculum. Next base: position 1,404 of record JACQZS010000228.1, read on the forward strand.
CCAGCGTCAATTCGCTGCGTGCGGCTTTGGTCTCAAGACGCACGTGGCCCGTCTCGTAGCTTGAATCCTCCGGGATCAACAGCACGTCCGTTGTCCCGGCGGCCAGGGGCCGCAAAGCGAACTGCGCCGTCGTGGCGCCGGCCGGAATCGTGATGAATTCCGGCGCCTCCACGCTCTCCGCCCGGGCCACTTGAACCCGCAGGTCAGCCTCTGCCGGCCGCGCGATCCGCAACTGAATGCGCGCCTCCTCTCCCGCCACTGAGCCGCCTGCCGGCCACATGCTGGCCCGGACCATCTTTCTCAGCGTCGCGTCCGCCCACGCGCGTTCGCCCGTGGCCCGGTGGTAGAACCGTTCAAACTCGCTGCGGTAGGTCTCCAGTTGCGCCGCCTCGTCGGCCGCCGGAGCCGTACCGGCTGGCGTGATCACGATGAAGGCAAACCGGAACAACCGCTGGCTCACCCTTTCCTCCGGGATGCGCGGGCCTTCCGCGGCAATCACGTCGTCCACCGTGATGTCCTGCCTGGTTCCGCTAATCGAGACGCCCGTTTGCGGAAACAGTGTCGCCGCGCGGTTGCTGTTCTTCACCAGGAATGTCGGCGGCACCTCCAGCGGATGGCGCAAGCCCATCAAGTATTGGTCGAGCGCCGAGTACCCCTCCACCGTGCCCACCGTCAGGAACCGGTTCACCAGCCCGGGGCCGTTGTCCTGGATCCGGTTCCCCTCGAGCAGCGACGCCTCGGAATTGAAATTGAAGCTCCAGTGAGCCAGTTGTGTGCCGAGCATCGGACGGGCATCCGGATTCAGTGGGTCCCGGATGCTGGCCAGCGCCAGGAACAGGTGGCCCGTCTCGTGCCCGATCAGCGTCATGGTGTTGTCGCCGGTCAGCAGTCCGCGCGAGCCCACCCTGGCATATGGATCTCTTGGATACTGCCGCAGCGGGCCCATGTTCAGCACCGCCTGCAGCCGGTACTCTGAACCGTAGGACGCACCGGAGTCGTAAACCGCGTCGCCGATGCCCGTGCGGTAGTTTCTCACCGTGCTCTCGTACGCCAGCGCTCCGGGCTGGGCGGCGATCCCCAGCGTGTTGAATACGACGAGATAGTCGTAGGCGTCCTCGTGCGACTCGTAGAACCGCTGCGCCACGCGCACCATGTCGATTCCGTCCGTGGTGCCGAAGGTGTCCGCCACGGTCCACTCAAAGGCCCGCGTGGAGGCGTCCAGGAAATTCACCACCTCCGTGGAGCCCAGCAATCCTCCCGGGGAGATGCCCACCACGCCCGCGCTCGCCGTGATCCGCGCGAACCGGAATTCGATCCTTCCGTCCGCCCACAGCACCAGTTGCAGCGTCTGCCGGGCGCCCGTGCCGACGTCCTGATACTCCGGCACGTTGCGCCAGCTCACCACCAGCCGGTCCGCCCCTTTCCACACCCGGACGTCGCAGTCCGGCCTGGTCGGGTCCAGATCGCTGAACAGCGGAGCCAGCCGCGGCGGCCCGGCCGCCATGCGACCCAGGCTGCGCGCCGCCGATGCCATCTCCGGAGATCCGAAGGTCACGTTCCCATCCGACTGCACCCACGCCTGCCGCCATTCCCTGCCGTAATAGGTGAACGGAAACGGCAGGTCCACCTGCCGCGCATCGTCGTCCCCCAGTCCGCTCAGCACTTCGCCCTGCTCCAGCGCCTCGGCGTCCATCGCCGCTTCGCTCGCTGAATACCGGTAGGCCGGCGCCTCCGCGGCCGTGGGCAGGAACGTCACCGTCTTGTTCGATAAGGCGAATGGCTTGCTGCGGGCAATCACGCCGCCCGCGTCGTCCATCACCGCGATCTCCCCTGCGTCCGCCGGCCGGGCCGCCGTCTGCTGCGCGGCGGCGTTCATCCGCTTGCGCATCCGTCCGGCCGCCGCGCTCGCGGCCACATCGGCCCCGGCCCGGCCCCGCTCCGTGCCGCAACTGGAAACCACTGTGCGCGCTTGCAGTTCGGGCCCAACCGCCAGCCATACGCTCAGAATCGAACAAACCCGCCTGCTGCTTCGTCTCATCTCTTGACAGAGTTCCTATCTAGCTAAACCCGCACAACTGTGCTGGGTTGTCCCCTGCTTGTAGGATACTGAGGAATCTAGGGAGGAGTTACCATGCCTTACTGCACCGCCTGCGGCTCGGAGATCGCGGAATCCTCGCGCTTCTGCGCCCGCTGCGGCAACACCATCGGGGCCGCGCAGCCGTCCCCCGGCGCCTATGCGCCACAGGTCGCCGAGCCACTCGATTACCCCATCCAGGGCGACAACCTCCAGGTAGCCCGTCTGCGCCTGAAGCCCGGCCAGGAGATCTTCGCCGAGGCTGGCAAGATGGTCTACAAGACCCCCTCTGTCCAATGGGAGAGCCGCATGACCGGCGACTCCATCGGCCAGAAGATCTGGGGCGCCGTCAAGCGCAAGCTGATGGGCGAATCGCTCTTCTGGACCTACTTCCGCGCCTCCGCCGCCGGAGAGGTCGGCTTCGCCGGCTCCTACCCCGGACGCATCCAGGCCTTTGACCTCCAGCCCGGCCAGTCCGTGCTCGTCCAGCGCGACTCTTTTGTCTGCGCCCAGACCCCTGCCACCGTCAACATCGCCTTCGTCAAGAAGCTCGGCGCCGGCTTCTTCGGCGGCGAAGGCTTCATTCTCGAAAAGATCACCGGCCCCGGCATCGCCTTCATCCACGCCGGCGGCGACTTCATCGAATTTACCTTGGCCCCCGGCGAGAGCCTCCAGGTCGATACCGGCTGCATCGTCGCCTTCGACGAGGGCGTCGAGTACGACATCCAGTTCGCCGGTAGCATCAAGACCGCCATTTTCGGCGGCGAGGGCCTCTTCCTCGCCACCCTCCGCGGCCCTGGCCGCGTCATCATCCAGAGCATGACGCTCGAAAAACTCCGCCGCGAGCTCGCACCCACCCGCAGCGGCGGAGATGAGCGCAATCCGCTCGAAACCCTCGGCGGCTTCTTCAACAGCGAAGATTAGTCCGCCGGTTTCTTCCTCCGTGAAACGTCTCAACCGGGGGCGGCACATCCTGCCGCCCCCGGTTTTTCACTTAGCGCGGCATGCGGTGTTCAGCCGAGAAGATCCAGCCGATTCCTGCGCTCACTCTAAGCGGAATGCCGCAGGATTCGCCCGCTCTTCCTGGTGCCTCCCCTAAACTCCCCGGTGAAAAATGCCGATGAGCCTACTAGGCCATGAGTCCACAACGACTCAGATTGTCATCCATCTCGGCACCGCCCGCTGCGGCGTCGGGCGCGTCGTCCATCGACTCGCCGGCGCTGAAGCTGCAGTTTCTGGCCAGCCTGAACCATGAGATCCGCACCCCGTTGAGCGGCATCCTCGGCATGTCAGACTTGCTGCTCGAAACCCAGCTCGACGAAGAACAGCGCGACTATGTGCAGATGGTCCGCCAGTGTGCCGATGGGCTGTTCGATCTTTTGAACGACACCCTCGAGTACACTTCCCTCGCTTCCGGCTGTGTCAGCCTCGATGTCTCCGAGTTCGCCCTCGCCGACACTCTCCTCGGGGCCGCTCAGGAGCAACTGGCCAAGGCTCAGTCCAAAAACATTCTCTACTCTGCTGACCTCTCGCCGGACTTGCCCAAAACCGCCATCGGCGACGCGTACCGCGTCCGCCAGGTGCTTGTCCTGCTCATTCTGCACTTCATCCGCACCTGTCATCAGGGCTCCATCCAGGTCGAATGCAGAGCCACGCCTGCCGCCGGACGTAAGTTCACGCTCCACCTCTCCGTGCGCTCCTCCGAAGGCGGCTTGACCGCCGACAGCGTCCGCGAGGTCTTTGAGAGCTTCGACCAGTTCGATAGCGGCGCCAGCCGCCGGTTCAACAGCGTCGGCCTTGGCATCGCGCTCATCCGCCGCGTTGTCCAGCTCATGGAAGGCGACATTCTCATCGAAAACGTCGCCGACGGTGCCTCCATCGTGACGGCTGAACTGCCACTCCAACTTCCCAAGCCCGTGCTGGTTGTCCCGGGGTTCCGCGGCGTTCCCATCCGGGAAGCTGCGCCCCGCATCCTCATCGTTGAGGACAACCGGATCTCCCAGCAGGTCCTCAGCGCCATGCTCGCCAAAGGCGAATACGTCTTCGATTGCGTCGGCGACGGTTTTGCCGCCATCACTGCGGCGCGGAACACCTATTACTCCCTCGTCCTCATGGACCTCCAGATGCCCGGCATGGACGGCCTGGAAACCACTGAGTGCCTTCGCCAGATTCCGGGCTACGAGGACACGCCCATCCTCGCCCTCACCGCCGAAGTCTCCGATCAAGTCCGCACTCTCTGCCGTCAGAAGGGCATGGCCGCCTATCTCGTCAAGCCTATACAGGCGGCTGAACTCCTCTCCACCGTCGCGCGCTACCTCAACGCCTGATCCTTTCCGCTTGACTCGTCTCCCCGGCATCTCGCAATCTGGTGTGGAGTTACACCGGAGGCCCATGGCCGAACACGAACAGCACCTCTTCACCGCTGACGAAGCCTTTACCCGCCTGCTGGAAGGCCACCGGCGGTTCCTCTCCGGCCGGGCCCGCTTCTCCACCCTCGACCGCGACCACCTCACCACCCTCGCCGCCGGTCAACAGCCCTTTGCCACCATTCTCGGCTGCAGCGACTCCCGTGTCCCGCCGGAGATCATCTTCGACGCCACCCTCGGCGAGATCTTCGTCATCCGCGTAGCCGGCAACACCATGGCTCCGGAAATTGCAGGCAGCTTGCAGTACGCGGTGAGCCACCTCCATACACCCCTCATTGTGGTGCTCGGTCATGAGGGCTGTGGCGCCATCCAGGCCGCCCTCAAAACCAGGCAGGAAGGCCACCAGCACTTTTCCCGCATTCAAATGCTCGTGGATCGCCTCCTGCCCGCGCTCGAAGAGCTCGATGCGTCCGTCGACCCCGATTCGCTGCTGAGCCTTGCCGTAGAGGCGAATGTCCGCTACGTCGCCGATATCATCCGCCACAGCCCCGAAGGCCAGCTCCGCCTCAAAGAAGGCCGGGTCCGGCTGCTCGGAGCCATCTACCAGCTGGATACCGGAGCCATCCGCCTCCTGGACTGAGCCCGCGCCGGCTCGCAGACGCAGGTCCAACTCTGGCCCCGCCCGCGCCACGGAGTTCCTGGCCCGCATATCGTAAAATAGCGGTATGGTGCGTATCTCCCTCTCCCTCGATGACTTCGGCCGCGTGGCCTGCTATCTCAACGATGGCGAAGAGGAACACACGCTCTTCGGCGGCGAGCCGGCTACCGCCCTGGCCGATCTCAGCGCCGCCGTGGAAGACGCCCGCGCTCAAGGCTACGGCGAATGCTTCTGGCCCATTTCCTCCGGGGAGTATCGCTGGGTTCTCCGCCGGGACGCAGAACGGCTCCGCCTCGCCGTGATGTTTGTCCGCAGCATCGCCATCGGCTTCCAGCACGTATACTGGGGCGAGATGCCCTTCGAACCCTTCGCCGAGCAGGTTCAGGCTGAGATCCAGGCGTTCTCTTCGCCGGCTCTGGGCTGAGCGGGCGATCTCGCGGCTCAATCATGACCTCCACAATCCGGCCCCTCTCATTTGCCGTGGTGTTCGCGGCCTCTCTCTTCGCTCAACCCCGCCAGGCCGACATCCTCGTCTATGGATGCACCTCCGGCGCGATCACCGCCGCCATCCAGGCCCGCCGCATGGACAAGACCGTCATCATGGTCTGCCCCGAAAAGCACCTCGGCGGCCTCACCGCCGGCGGCCTTGGTTGGACCGACTCCGGCAACAAGGCCGTCATCGGCGGCCTCTCCCGCGAGTTCTACCATCGCGTCTACCTCTAATACCAGAAGCCCGAAACCTGGCGCTGGCAGAAGCGCGAAGAGTACGGCAACAAGGGCCAGGACACCGCCGCCATGGATGCCAACGCCCGCACCATGATGATCTTTGAGCCGCACGTCGCCGAACAGGTATACGAAGCCTGGGTCAAGGAACTCAAAATCCCCATCTACCGCGACGCCTGGCTCGATCGCGCCAAGGGCGTCCGCAAAGACGGCAACCGCATCGCCTCCATCCGCACCCTCGACGGCCGCACCTTCTCCGCCAAGGCCTTCATCGACGCCACCTACGAAGGCGACCTCATGGCCGCCGCCGGCGTCGACTACCACGTCGGCCGCGAAGCCAAAGCCACCTACAACGAGGAGTGGGCCGGCATCCAGATCGGCATCCTTCACCACCGCCACCACTTCGGCGCCGTCAACACCCCCATTTCTCCCTACAAAACTCCCGGAGATCCCTCCAGCGGCGTCCTCCCCCGCATCTCCACCGGCTCCCCCGGCGCCTACGGCGACGCCGACAGGCGCATCCAGGCCTACTGCTTCCGCACCTGCCTCACCCGCGTCCCCCAAAACCGCGTCGCCTTCCCCAAGCCGCAGAACTACGATCCCGCCCAGTACGAACTCCTCCTCCGCGTCTTCAACGCCGGCTGGCGCGAGACCTTCGACAAGTTCGACCCCATCCCCAACGGCAAGACCGACACCAACAATCACGGCCCCTTCAGCTCCGACAACATCGGCTACAACTACGACTACCCCGAGGCCTCATACGAGCGCCGCAAGCAGATCGTTCAGGAACACATCGATTACCAGCAGGGCCTGCTCTACTTCATCGCCAACGATCCCCGCGTGCCTGACGACGTCCGCACCGCCATGGCCCAGTGGGGCCTGGCCAAAGACGAGTTCACCACCACCGGCAACTGGCCCCACCAGATCTACGTGCGCGAAGCCCGCCGCATGGTCGGCCGCTACGTCATGACGGAGAATGAACTCCTCAAGCGGCGCCCCACCCCCGAATCCGTCGGCATGGGCTCCTATGGCATGGACTCCCACAACGTCCAGCGCTACATCACCCCCGAAGGCTACGTTCAGAACGAAGGCGACATCGGCGTCTCCACCAAGGGCCCCTACCAGATCTCCTATGGCGCCATCGTGCCCAAGCCCGGCCAGGCCGTCAACCTGCTCGTGCCCGTCGCCGTCTCCTCTTCCCACATCGCCTACGGCTCCATCCGCATGGAACCGGTGTTCATGATCCTCGGCCAGTCCGCCGCTACCGCTGCTTCCATGGCCATCGACGGAAAACTCGCCGTGCAGGATGTCCCTTACGAGAAACTCCGCGCGCGCCTACTCGCCGACGGCCAGGTGCTCGAATTCAAGGCACCGGCTAAATAGCCGCCAGCACCGCGTCCACGGCCGCCAGCGTCTCTTCCACGTCGGCGTCCGTGTGCGCCAGCGACAGGTAGAAGCGCCCGTCCGGCAGCGCGTACACGCCGCGCTCCAGCAATCCGAACAGGCACTGCCGCAGCCTCTCCGCATCGTCCGCGCAGACGTCGCGGTAGCTCTTCAACTCGGTGGTGTTCGTGAAATGCAAAGCGAACGCCGCGCCGAATCCGTTCACCAGCATCTTCACGCCGCGTCTCGCCGCCGCCGCCCGCATCCCCTCCATCAGCCGCCTTCCTCGTTCGTTCGTTTCCCGCAACGCCCGCCCGCCATCCGCCGCCAGGATCTCCAGTGTCGCCGCCGCCGCGGCCAGTGACACCGGATTCCCATTGAACGTCCCCCCGAAACTCACCCCGCCCCCAAACATCAACTCCAGAATCTCCTTCCGCCCCGCCACCACGCTCAGCGGCGCGCCGCCGCCCACGGCCTTCCCGAACGTTGCCAGGTCCGGCGTCACGCCGAACACGCTCTGCGCCCCGCCTGGCGCCATGCGGAAGCCGGTGATGATCTCGTCGAAGATCAGCACCGCGCCGTGCCGGTGCGCCACCTCCCGCACCGCCCGCAAATACCCCTCGGTTGGCTCAATCCCGCCGCTGTTCATCAGCCACGGCTCCATGATCACGCAGGCCACCTGGTCCCCGCGCTCCGCCATCACTCTCTCCAGCAGATCCAGCCGGTTCCAAGGCAGCGGAATCACGTTCTCCAAGGCGTTCGCCACCTGCCCGCTCGATTCCGGCACCGCCCGCGCCGCCTCCTCCGCGCCCATCTCATCGAGCTTCGCGTGGTGGCTCACCAGCACGGAATCGAACCAGCCGTGATAGTGCCCTTCAAACTTCAGGATCAGCGGCCGCCCCGTGTGCGCCCGCGCCAGCCGCAGCGCCAACTGCACCGCCTCGCTCCCGCTTGAGGTAAACGCCACCCGCTCCGCGCACGGCACCATCGCCTGAATCCGCTCCGCCACTTCGATCTCCAGCCGGTGCTCTGCGCCGTAGATCAGCGGACGCTCCGCCGCCTGCCGGTACGCCGCCACCAGCGCCGGATGCTTGTGCCCCAGGATCACCGGCCCCCATGCCAGCGTGTAGTCGATGTACCAGTTCCCGTCCTCATCCTCGAGCCTGGACCCCTGCCCGTCGTGAAAATACAGCGGCACTGGAAACTTCGCCCGGAACGGGCTGCTCACACCCCCGGCCAGCGCCCCGCTGGCGCGCTTCAGCAACTCCCTCGACGTCTTCCAGCGTTCGCTCATCGCCCCAGCATATCCCCGCGCCGGAGATAATGTCTCTGGTACCCATCATGACTCGCACACTTCTCGTTCTCACAGCGCTTCTCCTGCCCGCCTTCGGCCAGACCGTCGAGGAGTTCAACCCGCCCCGCGCCAATTGCTGCCTCCCCGTCGCCGCTCAAAACCTCGCCGACCAGCTCCAGGACTGGAACCAGTTCGGCCGCTACCACGCCGACAACCAGCGTCTGCGCGCCCTTCCGCCCGAGCCCAGCCGCGTCGTCTTCCTCGGCGACTCGATTACCGACGGTTGGAAGCTCGCCGAATACTTCCCCGGCAAGCCCTACGTCAATCGCGGCATCAGCGGCCAGACCACCTCGCAGATGCTCGTCCGCATGTTCCCCGACGTCATCAACCTCAAGCCCGCCGCCCTCATCGTCCTCGCCGGCACCAACGACATCGCCCGCAACACCGGGCCCGTCACCCTCGAGATGATCGAACAGAACCTCCAGGCCATCACCGAACTCGCCCAGGCCCACAAGATCAAAGTCGTTCTCTGCTCCGTCCTGCCAGTGAGCGACTACACCAACCGCAAGCAGACTGACCATCGCCCGCCCGTCGACATCCTCAAGCTCAACGCCTGGCTCAAGAGCTACGCCGCCCAGTCCGGCGCCATCTATGCAGACTACTTCTCCGCCGCCGTAGACGATCATGGCCTGCTCAAGGACGGCATCTCCGGCGACGGTCTCCACCCCAACCCTAAGGGCTACCAGATCATGGCCCCCATCGCCGAGGCGGCCCTCGCCAAAGCCCGCCAATGAAGCCGCTCGCCATCTCGTTGCTTCTCGCCGCGCCGCTGGCCGCCCAAATCCCTTACGCCATCGGCGCGGATCTCTCTTTCCTCAAACAGGCCGAAGACCGCGGCGTCGTCTTCCAGGACGCTGGCCAGCCCAAGCCCGGCCTCCAGATCTTCAAAGACCACGGCTACAACTGGATCCGCCTCCGCCTCTTCCACACCCCTACCGAACTCCCCAACAATCTCGCCTACACCATCGCCACCGCTCAGGCCGCCCGCCAGCTCGGCTTCAAGTTCCTGCTCGACTTCCACTACTCAGACAACTGGGCCGATCCCGGCAAGCAGTTCCTTCCCAAAGCCTGGGAAGGCCTGTCCCATGACAGACTCGCCACCGCCGTCTTCGACTACACCCGCGACGCCATCGCCGCCTTTCGCGAAGCCGGAGTCCTCCCCGACATGGTTCAAATCGGCAACGAGATCTCCAACGGCATGCTCTGGCCTGACGGGAAACTCCCGCAGAACTGGGACAACCTAGCCGGTCTCATCCGCGCTGGCATCAACGGCGTCGATGCCGGCCGCGGCAACCTCCCCCGCCCGCTCATCATGATCCACATCGACAAGGGCGGCAGCGTGCCTCAAACGAAAGCGTTCTTCGACAAGCTCCACACGTACGCCATCGCCTACGACGTCGTCGGCCAGTCGTTCTACCCCTGGTGGCACGGTTCTCTGCTCGATCTCCGCGACAACCTGCATTTCATGGCCGAGGCGTACCGCAAGGCCATCATCCTGGTCGAAGTCGCATACAACTGCCGCCCCGGCGAGTACTTGAAGCGCCCCGCGCCCTTCCCCGAATCACCCGAAGGCCAGCGCGATTTCCTCGACGAAGTACACCGCCTTGTCCTCGCCACCCCGCACAACCTCGGCCGTGGCATCTTCTGGTGGGAACCCGCCGTCACCGGACCCCTGATGCGCCGCGGCATGTTCGATCCCGGCTACAACGCCCTCCCCGTCCTCCAGGTCTTCGACAAATACGCCCGCCATTAGCCGCGAGCGTTGCCGCTGGCCGCGCCCGGGCCTCCAGGTGCGGCGTCTTCATCCGATCATCTTCGAAGCGGTCAACAGTACCTCGGTGACGGCCATCTCCAGGTCCGGGGTTGTATCCAGCGGTTCCTCGCCCCGCACTGCCCGCGCGAACGCGGCGATGTCGGCCACATACCGCTTGTATGCCGGCACCTCCAGCTTCTGCCGCCCTTTCACGTACGGACCCACGGGATTCAACAGGTCCAGTTCCAGCGCCGGCGGCTCAATCGGCTGCACTACCGCGCTCCCATTGGTCCCGAAAATC
>JACQZS010000232.1 GCA_016213725.1 Acidobacteriota bacterium
CAACCAGTCCGACAAGAAGATCATCACCATCGAGGACCCCGTCGAATATCAGATGGACGGGATCAACCAGATCCACGTCAACACGCAGATTGGGCTCACCTTCGCCACCGGCCTGCGCCACATTGTCCGGCAGGACCCCGACGTCATCATGGTGGGCGAAATCCGCGACCGCGAAACCGCAGACGTCGCCATCCGCTCCGCCCTCACCGGCCACTTCGTCTACTCCACGCTCCACACCAACGACGCGCCCAGCGCCATCACCCGCCTCACCGATATGGGCGTGGAGAACTACCTCATCTGTTCTTCGCTTGTCGCCGTGCTCGCCCAGCGCCTGGTGCGCCTCATCTGCCCGTTCTGCAAGCAGCCCGCCGGCGAGCGCCTCACCCCTCTGGGCCACACTATCCCCACCTTCCGCGGCGCCGGTTGCGAGCGCTGCTTCCACACCGGCTTCCTCGGCCGCGTCGGCATCTTCGAAATGATGGAGCTGAACGACGAGCTCCGCAAGCTCATCATGGCCAACTCCGACGCTTCCGAGCTCACTTCCGCCGCCCGCCGCCATGGCATGCGCAACCTGCGCGAAGACGGCTGGCTGAAGGTTTCCCAGGGCGTCACAACGGCCGAAGAAGTGATGCGCGTGACGCAGGAGTTCTAAAGCGGCGCCATGACGGCTTACCATTTCAGGGCGGTGTCCGGCGACGGCAAGAGCCGCACCGGCGTGCTGAATGCCCCCGATGAGAAGAAAGCCGCTCTGGAACTACGCCGGCAAGGCCTCATCCCGCTCTACGTCGGCCTCTCTCCGCAGGGCCGCACCGAGTTCGCGATGCCGAAGCTCCAGCTCGGCAAGCGCCGCGACGTCCTCTATTTCACCCAGGAGATGTCCACGCTGCTCAGCGCCGGCATCCCGCTGGATCGCGCGCTGTCCATCGTCGGCGAGCTCAGCGAGCGGGCCGAGTTCCGCGCCCTCGTGCAGGACGTCCTGCGCACGGTGAAGGGCGGCCGCTCGCTGGCGGATGCCCTGGCGACCAAGTCCTCCCACTTCCCCGAAATCTACGTCAACATGGTGCGCGCCGGCGAGGCCTCCGGTTCGCTCTCGGCCATCTTCGAACGGCTCTCGGAATACGAGAAGACGCGCGACGAGCTGCGCGGCTACATCGTCAGCTCCATGGTCTACCCCGCGCTGCTCACCGTGGTCGGCCTCGGCTCCATCTTCGTGCTGATGTACTTCGTGGTGCCCCGCTTCGCCAGCGCCTTCACCGCATCCAACATGCGCGTGCCGGCCATGACACAGGCCCTGCTCGACGTCTCCAACTGGGTTCGCGCCTACGGCCATTGGATGATCCTCGGCCTCATCGGCGCCATCGTCGCTTTTCGCCTCTACATCCGCACCGCCGAGGGCCGATACTGGTGGGACTCCGTCCGCCTCAAGCTGCCGCTGCTCGGCGACGCGCTGCGCAAAGCGCAGACCGCCCAGTTCACCCGCGCCATGGGTACCCTCATCGCCAACGGCGTTCCGCTGGTGCAGTCCCTTACCATTTCCAAGGGCATCATGACCAACCGCCGCATGGCGGATTCGCTCGAACTCGTCGCCCAGGGCGTCAAGCGCGGCGAGGGCATCTCCCAGCCGCTGGTCGCCACCGGCATGTTCCCGCCTCTCACCGCCCACCTGCTCTCCATCGGCGAGGAGACCGGCAAGCTCGACGCCATGTTTCTGCGCGCTGCCGACATCTACGATACCGACACGCGCGCCGCCATCAAGCGCTTCACCTCCCTCTTCGAGCCCCTGATCATCCTCATCATGGGCGTCGCCGTGGGTGTTCTGATCCTTTCCATGCTGCTGGCGATCAGCGGCATCAATGATATGGCCATGTAATGATTGAGATGAACCAAGCCATGAACCGTCACCGCACTCCTCGTAACCGCAGCCGCCGCGGCATCACGCTGATCGAGATGCTCGTCGTGCTCACCATCATCGCCCTCTTTGCTGCCTTGGTCGCACCCAAGATGCTGAGCAAGGGCGATACTGCACGCGTTACCGCCGCTCGCGCCCAGATCAACGCCTTTGGCACCGCGCTCGGCGCATACAAGCTCGACACCGGCCTCTACCCCAGCAACGAACTTGGCTTGCAGGGGTTGCGCACCCGCCCGCAGGGCCTCACCCAGTGGCAAGGCCCCTACCTGCCGCAGGACATTCCCGTCGATCCCTGGGGCCACCCCTACGTCTACAAGTACCCCGGCGAGCACGGTGACGAGCCCGACATCATCTCCTATGGCGCCGACGGACAACCCGGCGGCGAAGGCATCATGGCCGACATCGTGAGCTGGAAAGCTCAGTAGGCCATGCCGAGGGCCAGGCGCGCCGGCCGGCAGGCCGGCCTGACAATCCCCGGCCGGCAGGCCGGCTTGACAATAATGGAGATGCTCATCGTCGTGATGATCGTCTCCCTCATCGCCGGCCTCACCTTCCCCAGCGTCTCCTCCGGCCTCGAGTCTCTCCGCATGCGCTCCGCCGGCGATTCCGTCGCCGGCTTCCTCACTCAGGCCATGGCCCGCGTCGAACGCTCCCAGCAGCCCGTGGAGATCACACTCCGCAAACCCGGACACCTCGAAATGCGCACGCCGGACCCCAAGTTCGCCAACTCCCTCGATCTGCCCGACGGCGTCACCATCCACCAGATTCTGCCTCGCATCCCCGTCGAAAATGAGACCGCCCGCTCCATCATTTTCGCCCCCGGCGGCCTCTTTCCCCGCATCGGCATCGAGCTGCTCAACCGGCGCGGAGACCGCCGCCTCATCCGAATCGATCCCATGGCCTCCGTGGCCGTCGTCGAAATCCCCGCCGAAAGCGTCTCTACAGAAGAGCGCTAAACCTGATGTCCGGCCGCCGCGGTTTCACCCTCCTGGAAGTGTTGGTCGCCACGCTGCTGATGGCGATTGCCGTCACCGGCGTGCTCGGCTCTTTGCGCACCTCCCTCTCCAACGCCGCCCGCCTCACCGATACTGAGCGCGGCGCCGCCCTCGCCCGCCGCCAGATGGACGAGCTCCTCGTCAATCGCCTGCTGCCGAAAGGCGTCCCCCTCGAAGGCCGCTTCATGCCCGAAACCACCGGTGGCGTGGAGGCCGGGTGGAAGGCGCTGGTCCTCCCCTTTGAAGGGCAAACCACCATGCCCGGCCAGGTCCCGCCCGGCGGCACGCGCATGTTGGAGCGCATTCAACTTGAGGTCTGGTGGAAGCAGGGTAGCGTCCAACGCTCCATGCAACTCGTCGCTTACCGCGGCGCGCTGGTTCGCGCTGAAGACCTCCCACTCTTCGAACGGCTGAATGCCCAGCCTTCCAACGTCACCCCGCTAGGACAATGAAACGGCGCTCCCAATCCGGCATGACCCTCATCGAGGTGCTGATCGCCATCACCCTCGTCAGTCTCCTCTCCGTGGCCATGCTCTTCGCCATCCGCTCCGGCATCTCCGCCATGGACGCCTCTCAGCGCCGCATGGCCTCCAATCGCCGCGCCGTCAGCGCGCAGCGCATCCTCTCGCAGCAGGTCGCCGGCTTCCTGCCAGTTAAGGCCAAGTGCGGCGCCTCGGTCGTCAGCGAAGGCGGGGGGCTGTTCCCGTTCTTTCAGGGAACACCCAGCGTCATGCGTTTTGTGACCACGTACTCTCTGGACGGCGCCGGCCGGGGCTTCCCCCAGGTGGTGGAACTCTTCATCCTGCCGGGCGAAAACGGCGCCGGTTTCCGCCTCGTGGTCAACGAAATCCCCTACACCGGCCCCGCCGGCGCCGGCTTCCTGTGTCTCCCTCCGCAGCCTGACCCAGTCACCGGCCTCTCCCTGGTCCGCTTCCCCGACCCCCAGCCCAGCCCGCGCACCTTCATCCTCGCCGACAAGCTCGCCTTCTGCCGCTTCCTCTACCTGCAGGCCATCGAACCCGAGCCAGACCACTGGGTCCCCGTCTGGACCAAGCTCGACTTCTGGCCCCGCGCTATCCGCGTCGAAATGGCTCCCCTGGAGCGCGATGCTTCCCGCATCCCGCCCATGACCTTCACCGGCCTCATCCGCCCCAACCGCATGGTCCATGAGCAATATGCGTATTAGACGAAAAGGCGGCGCGCTGCTCATGGTTCTGTGGCTCTCGGCCGCGCTGGCCGCCATCGCCTTCTCGGTCGCCAGTCTCGTCCGCTCTGAAATCTCCCGCACCGACACCTCCATTGAGGGATTGCGCGCCTACTACCTGGCCTGCGGCGCCGCCGATCGCGCCGTCAACTACATGCTCTATGGCCCCGGCGCGCGCAATGAGGCGGGCGTCGCCCGCTGGTGGGAACCCGGCCAGCCCGTCATCCTGCTGCCGTTTCCAGAGGGCATGGCGGCCGTCGAGGTGATCCCCGAAAGTTCGAAGTTCAACATCAACACGGTCTCCGGGGAAGATCTTTTCAAGTTGCTGCTGGTGCTGGGTTTGCCCCCGGAGGCCGCGCAGCAGGCCTCGCAGGCCGTCCTCCATTGGCGGGGCGGCTCGCAAAGCACTCTCGACTCCATGTATTTGACCCGCGTTCCGTCTTTTCGCGCACCGCACGCGTCATTGGAACAGTTGGAAGAGCTGATGTCTGTCATGGGAATCACTCCCGAGCTTTACTACGGCGGTTACAGCCGGTCCCCAGAGGGCGCCCTCATGCCCCGTCCGGGCCTGCGCGATTGCGTTTCCGTCTTCAGCGGCGGCTCGCCGTTCGACATCAATACCGTCAGCCCGGCCGTCATGCTCGCCGTCGGCGCCCCGCCGATGGGCGTCGAAGCCGTGGTCAACCTCCGCCGCCAGGGGCGCATCCGCCAGATGGCCGCCGTCGCCCCCATGCTCGGACCCGCTGCCGGCCGCTTCCAAACCGGCGGCGACCTGATCTACACCTTGCGCGCCACCGCCCGCCTGCGCCGCCCGGACGGCCTGCTCTCTGACCTCCGCCGCACCGTGGCCATGACCGTCCAGCTTCAGAGCCAGACCTCTCCCGAGGGATTTCGTGTCCTCGCCTGGCAGGACAACGCGGCCGCCCCGCCATTGTTCAACGTATGGCCGAACTAAGCGCACCCTTCCTCCGGCAGTTGTTCCGCTTCGGAACAGGCGCCGGTATCGTCGCCGATGAGCGCGACCTCCACGTCTGCCTCACGCGCGTCCGTCCCAATGGCGCCCGCGTGCTGGCCACGCTCCTCATTGAGGACTACCGCAACCGCCCCGCCGCCGAATGGGGCGCCGAATACGCCGCTTTCCTCAAAGCCAACTCGGCCGCGCACCTCGCCGCTCTCGTCGTCCTGCCCCGCTCGGAAGTCATCGTCCGCTACGTGCGCCTCCCCGGCGTCGCCGACGAGGACGCCCCGGCCGCCATCCGCTTTCAGATCGACTCCCTCCATCCCTTCCAGGACGAGGAAGTCGCCAGCGACTTCCATCGCATCGGCCGCAGCGACACCTTCCTCGTCGCCCTCGCCCAAGGCTCCGCAATCGCTTTCTACACGTCCCTATTCGCCGAGGCGGGCATTCAACTCGCCGGCCTGACCTTCTCCGGCGGAGCCGTCTATCCGTCCATCCGCCTCTTCGCGCCCCCAGCCCGGCCGCTGCTCGCTGTCAAAGGTCTGCACGCCACCGCCGGCTCGCCGGTCGAAATCTACGGCGAAAGCGACTCCCATCCGGTCTTCTCCGCCGAGTTCGACATGCCCGTCGAGCGCGCCGTCGCCCTGGCCTCCGCCGAACTCCGCATCGAGCCCGGCACCGAAGCCCGCGACCTGGCAGATCTCCTCCCCGCCTGGCAGTCCGCCCCCGAGTCCTTCGATTTTTCCGACTCCGGCAAGTCCCGCTTCGCCCCGATCTGGGCCGCTTCCCTCGCCGCCGCGTGTCCCCGGCTCGGCTCGCCCGTCAATCTACTGCCCCTGGAGTTGCGCAAGTCCTCCTCCCGGGCCATGTACGTCCCCACGATTGTGCTGGCTTCCATCCTTGCCCTGCTCCTCGTGATCCTGCT
Organism: Acidobacteriota bacterium; assembly: GCA_016213725.1. Taxonomy (GTDB): domain Bacteria; phylum Acidobacteriota; class Terriglobia; order Bryobacterales; family Bryobacteraceae; genus Paludibaculum. The sequence goes on from JACQZS010000232.1 coordinate 5,992, forward strand.
TGGGCAGCGCTCCGTAATGCAGAGCCGCTATTCGGGCGTGCTTGAATCCGAGGTCGCCCGCCTCAGCCCGCACGCGGCAAAACTCGAAGCCCTGGACCGCAGAATCGCCACCTCGAGCCTCAGAATCCAGCAGCTCGACCAGTTCCGCCAGCGCACCCGCTCGCACCTCGACATCGTTCTCGACCTGACGCAGATGCTGCCTCCGCCGGCCTACCTGATGTCCCTGCAGGTCAGCCCCAAGGAAGTCATCGTCGCCGGGGAGATCGAGCAGGCCGATACGCTTCTCAAGAAGCTCGACTCGTCTCCCCGCTTTGCGAACTCGGAGTTCACCATGCCGCTGGCGCGTACCGGCACCGGCGAGGTCTTCCGCATCCGCTCCACGCGCGAAGGGGGCCAGCCGTGATCCTGCCCGCGCTCTCCCGTCGCGACCGCAACGCCCTCGCCGCTCTGGGTATCTGCGCCGTTGTCTTCGGCGCCGTCTATTTCTGGCCCTCCGGCGACTCTTCCACCGTCGGCGCCGTCCACTCCATCCCGGTGGAGGAGAAGCGCGTGGCGCGTCTCCGCCGTCTGGCGGCGGCCGTTCCCGGACGCCAGGCCATCCTCACGAAAGTCGATCAGGAACTCGCCGCCCGAGAGAAGGGCATCATCCACGCCGAAACCGCCCCCCAGGCGCAGGCGCAACTCCTTCAAATCGTCCGCCGCGTGGCCCAGGCCCAGAACCCTCCCGTTGTCTTCAAAGGCGCTGAGTTTGCGCCTCCGCGGCAGTTCGGCGACGCTTACGGCGAAGTCGTCATGACCGTCAGCCTCGAATGCGGTATCGAGCAGGTCGTCAACTTCCTGGCCGACATCAGCAATCAGCCGGAAGTGGTCTCTGTCTCCGACCTTCAAATCAACCAGGTCGCATCCAAAATGAAGCTCCTGCCCGTGCGGGTCACCTTCACCGGCGTCGTGCCCCGCAAGCTCGTTCCCGCCAAGAAGGAGAGCTCGTTTTGAGGCGCAATCTCATCGCGATCAACCTTCTCCTGGCGGTTCTCATCGGGCTGGCCGGCTACCAGATTCGGAATCAGTATCTGGAACAGCTCCGCCGGCAGAAGGAGTTCATGAGCGCCCCTGCCCCGGCCGCTCCTCCTCCCGTGGTCCAGATCCCTCCGCCGCACAGCCAGATCTCCGCCGCCAACTACATCGCCGTGGCCGCTCAGCTGGTCTTCAGCAAGGACCGCAACCCCACCGTCACCATCGAAGTGGCGCCGGTCAAACCCATGCCTCCGCTGCCGCGCTACTACGGCGTGATGAACTTCGGCACGCCGCGCGTCATCCTGGCCGCCGCCTCCGGCCAGCGCCAGAAATCCTACTCCGCCGGAGAGACTGTCGGCGAATTTAAGCTCGTCAGCATCGCCCAATCCGGCCTCGTCTTCGAGTGGGACGGCAAAACCGTCAACGCCTCCTACGCCGACATCATCGACCGCTCCGCCCCGCAGCAGGAATCGTCGGCTCCCCAGTCGTCCTCCGCCCCGGCGCCGTCAGCCGCGAAGACCGTCAGCTCCGTCACCTCCGTCTCTTCCGCCGACGCCAGTAAGCCCGGCCTCGAAACGGGCACCGGCATCAAGGCCTGCCAGCCCGGTGACTCCAGTCCCGCCGGCAGCGTGGTGGACGGCTACCGGAAACTCGTCACCGAAACGCCCTTCGGCAAGAGCTGCCGCTGGGAGAAGGTCAACTAACCCATGCGTCAACGCATCGCCACAACTCAGAAGGTTTCTGCCATGACTTCCAAACTCATCCTTGCCGCCTCCCTCTCCGTCCTTAGCCTCCTGGCCCAAAAGGCTCCGCAGAGCGCTCCGGCCGCCAAGCCCGCCGCCAAGGCCGTCAGTGGCCTCCCGGCCAACGCCGAGAAGCTCGGCGAAGGAACCTACCGCGTCAAGGACTCCGCCGGTAAGACCTGGATCTATACGCAATCGCCGTTCGGCTATTCCCGCAAAGAGGAAGGCGCGGCTCCCGCCGTTCCCGCTCGTTCCGCCGCGGCTATCACCATCCGCGCCGTGGAAGTGACCAAGGACAGCGTTCGCTTCGAGCGCGATACTCCGTTTGGCAAGGCCGCCTGGACCAAGCCGCTCGACAATCTGGAAGAGGCGGAAAAAACCGCCCTGGAGAAGTTTCGGGCGGACTCGCAGCAACCGGGCGAGAAGAAGTAGCTGTAGGAGCAACCAATGCGCATCGTCCGTCTTCGCAGTCCGCACCTCGCCGCCGCACTCGCTGCGATTCTGCTCCACCTGCCGCTGGTCTCCTCCGCGCAGCCGCCGCGCGTCGTCGTGCCACCCGGCTTCGGGCCCCGCGACACGCCGCCGCAGACTCAGCCCGCCGCGCCTGGAGCCCCCGCGTCCGCCGCCGCGCCGCAGGCCGCGCCCCAATCCCCTACCACCTCCCTGCCTCCCGCCGGACTCATCGGCGGGCTCTCGCTGCAGAACGTCAGTCTCACTGAGGTCGTTGACTATCTCGCCCGCCAGTTGAAGATCAACTACATCATCGAAAAGGGCATCGGCGGCGGCGTAACCCTCAATACCTACGGCGAGGTGAAAGACCTCGACCCGCGCGCCCTCCTTGACACCATCCTGCGCATGAACGGCGCCGCCATGGTCCAGACCGGCAGCATCTACCGCATCGTGCCCCTGGCCGAACTCGCGCACATGCCCCTCAGCCCCGAGCAGGATCCCAAGCTCATCCCCGACGACGACCGCGCCATGCTGAATCTCATCTTCCTCAAGTACGCCAACGTTGAGGAACTGGCGAAGCTCATGGGCGAATTCCTCGGACCCAGCGGCAAGGCCTGGTCTTACCCGCCCGCCAACCTCCTCCTGGTGCTCGACAGCCGCCGCAACATGCGCCGCACCATGGAGATGGTGGCCCTGTTCGACAGCGACGTGCTTGCCAAGCAGCGCGTCCGCCTGTTCGACATCAAGAACTCCCGGCCCACCGATCTCGCAAAGGAAATGGAGGGCATGCTCAAGTCCATGTCCCTCAGCAAGGAACTCAGCTCGGTGAAGTTCGTGCCGGTGGATCGCATCAACACGCTGATCGCCGTCGCCCCCAATCCCGGGGTCTTTGACCGCATCCAGGAGTGGATCAGCAAACTCGACGTGAAGGTGGAAAACGCCGCCGGCAAGTCCGACAACTACGTCTACCGCGTCCGCTACGGCCAGGCTTCCATGCTGGCCATGTCCATCATGATGCTCTACTACTCCCTCACCCCCGGCATGGGCGGTTACGGGATGGGCATGGGTGGCTATGGCATGGGCATGGGCGGTTATGGAATGGGCGGCTACGGCATGGGTGGTTACGGGATGGGCATGGGCGGCTATGGCATGGGTGGCTATGGCATGGGCGGCATGGGTATGGGCGGTTACGGCATGGGCGGTTACGGCATGGGGATGGGCGGCTATGCCGGCGGACCCGTGATGACCGGCCAGATGAACACCATGTCCGGCCAGAATCTCACCCCCGGGACCACCGCAACTGCCGGTGGCGCGGGCACCACAGGCGGCTATGGCACCGACATGACTGGAGCCTATATGGGAATGGGCTACGGAATGGGAATGGGCATGGGTATGGGAATGCGCGGCCCTCGCGTGGTCCCGAACGTCATGGATAACTCCCTGTTGATCCTCGCCACCCCCGATGAATACAACAGCATCCTGAAGCTGCTCACCTCTCTCGATGTGCCCCCTCGCCAGGTCCTGATCGAGGCCAGAATCTTCGAAATCAAGCTGACCGGCGCCCTCTCCTGGGGCCTCAACTGGTACCTCCTCAACAAGGGCCAGGCCGTGCCCACTCCGTTTGAGGGCGGCTCCGCCAGCTCTACCACTGGCCGTTTCGTGAACTCCGCGCTGAATATCACTTCCGGTTGGGTGCTCAATCAAAGCAAAGTGCTGCTGGCCGCCCTCAATACCTCCGAAGTGGCCACCAAAACCAAAGTTCTCTCCACCCCATCCGTCATCGCTACGGATAGCATCCCTGCCTCCATCAACGTCGGCGTGGAGGTCCCCACTCTCACTGCCCAGGCGGTGAGTGGCGTGCAGGAGGGCGGCAGTTCGCTCTTCGCCAACACAGTCACCAACCGCAAGACTGGCGTAAATCTGAATATCACCGCCAGGGTGAATCCCAGCGGCGTGGTGACCATGCAGATCAATCAGGAAGTCTCCTCGCCCGCCCCGCCTCCCGTCGGCGGCATCCAATCGCCCAGCTTCTCAAACCGCTCCGTCAATACGCAGGTCACCGTTCAGGATGGCGATACCATCGCCATCGGCGGCATCATCAATGAGACCTACGGCGAAACTTCGGGCGGCGTGCCCTTCCTCCATCGCGTGCCCGTGGTCGGGTATGCGTTTGGCAATAAGTCGTTTAATAAGGAGCGCACGGAGCTCGTTATCTTCTTCACGCCGCGCGTCATTTACGACACCAACGAGCTCACCGAGGCCAGCGACGAACTCATGAGCCGCATGAAGCGCGTGCAGAAACTCATGAAGCAGTAGCGCCGCCACCCCGGCTCACTTCATGGCCCCGGCGCGCAACTCTTTCCATTGGTCCGGGGTTTTTGTTTACGATAGTCCCTGACCTGCAATGCTGAACGTTTCTCGCCGGCTGCTGTTTCTTTGCCTCATCTGCTCGCTCGCTTTCGTCTCCAGAGCGCAGACGACGCCCGAAGTGGGCGGTGATTCGCCTTCTGACTTCGTGGCGTCGCGTTTCAGCGCCGCCTTCGGCCGAAATCTCTTCTATACGCGGGTCTTTCAGACGCCCGTCGCAAACGTTCAGAAACTGGGCACCCTCGGGCTCGTCCAGCTCTTTTACGATCCGACGAAGACCTCCAACGTCAGGCTGGCTCTCATCAAAGCGGACGCCAACGCCGCCGTCGTCGTGGACTCTTCCGGCAGCGTCGTCTCCGGAGACGTCTATCAGGTCTACTCCACCATGTGGGCCTACCTGGCCTCCGCCAATGGCACCTCCGCCACCGCTCCCTCCACGCTGAACACCACCGGCTATCCCACCATGGACACCGCGGCCTGCACGCCGGTCGAGGATTCCACCTGCCTCTATCAGACCTTCGACAAGAAGTACGTCCTTTTCGTTTACAGCAAGCCGCTCTCGGCGTCTGCCGGCGCCACTTTCGTGCTGCGCGAGCCTTTCTATACGGTTTGGACCACGGCCGGCGGATTGGCAGGCCTCGGCCCCGTCGTCTTCGGCGAACTCGCCGTCACCTCGCCCGTCAGCGCCGCTGCCGCCACTTGGCAGCGTTACCAGAATGGGTGCATCATCTCCATCACCAGCGGTGTGCAGATCAATCGCGTGCTCACCGTCAGGAAACCCGTCTACGATCTCTACGCCTTCAACGGCGGCCCCACCGGATTTCTCGGCTACCCCACCGGGGAAGCCCGCTCCCTCGCCAATGGCATGTGGCGTCAGACCTTTGAAGGCGGGACCATCGACTACGATGCCGCTGGCCAGGCGTCGCTCGTACTGCCGGTCAGCGAAGTCAACGTCCCGGGCTCGGGTGTGCCGCTCCGCCTCAAACTCGGAGACTCCTATACGCTCAAGGCCCGCCTCTACGCCCCCAACGGTTCGGAACTCACTGATCGCACCGTCGCCTGGACCACCTCCAACAGCAAAATCGTCGCCGTGGACGGACAGGGGGCCTCGGTTACCCTGCGCGCCGTGGGCGGCGGCGTGGCCACGGTCTACGCCGTCAGCGAAGGCAAGAGCAGCCCGGCCATCACGGTCTACGTCAGCTCTCCCTGCTGTCAGGCCGGAGAAGGTGCGCCCCAGGCTTCCGTTGCGCAGGCCATCGTCGATGCCATCAACCGCAATAAGCTCCAGGTGCGCATTCCCACCGCAAAACCCGTCCAGCGCGTAGGGCCGGGCTACGTTCAGTCGTTCAGTGACGCTGTCTCCGCTGACCGCTATCTCATCGCGGTTCCGGATGGCGTCTCCACCGGTTATCTGCTACGGGGCGGTATTCTGACGGGCTACGAGGCGCTCGGTGGAACGGCCGGCCCGCTGGGCTTCCCCTCCATGGATGCTACTCCCGGAGGCCGCCAGCTTTTCCTCAACCGCTCCGCCCTCGCCGGAAACCCCGTCCGGCTGGTGCAGGGCAGCACTTTGGACAAATGGGCCGTGCTGGGCTACGAGGCCGGCGTGCTCGGCTCGCCCGCTTCTGATTCAGCCGCGTTCGTCACTTTTACCGCCACCGCCGGCACCGTGCAGGCATTCAATTCCGGCGCGATTCTCTCCGGCACCGCCGGAACCCTGGCCGGGCGCTCTTACTATCTGTCGGGCCCGCTCTATGCCCAGTATTTCGTCCTCAACGGACCCTCCGGCGATCTCGGCATGCCCATCAACGACGAAGTCGTCATCGACGGCGTGCGCCACCAGGACTTCGAAGGCGGGCTGATGGAATTGGCGCCAGGCGAAACCGAGGTGCGCGTCACGCTGCAGGCGCGTACTCCCGCCATTACCGCCACCCCCAATCCCGTTACTGCCGGCGGCAGAGTGCGGCTGGCCGCCGGCGGTTTCCCCTCCGGCTCTCAGTTGCACATCACCGTCACCGGGCAGCCGTCCTTCGACGTGTCTGCCGCCCAGGGCGCTTTTGCCTGGGAGTCCGCGGTCGCCTCCTCCGCCGCCAGTTCCACCGTCGTGGTCCGCGCCGTGGCCGCTTCGGGTGAATCCGCCGAAGGCTCGTTCCGCATTCGTTCGCTCACGGATGCCGAACCCAAGCTCTCCAAGGCCGCCGGAGACGCCCAGACCGGCGTGCCCGGCGCCCTGCTGCCGGAGCGCCTCCGCGTCGTCCTGCGCGACTCCTCCGGTAGCCCGATTCCCGGCGTGCCCGTCACTTTCCAGCCTTCGCCCGGCGCTTCCATCGAGTCTGCCGACCTGCAAACCGACGTGCGCGGCCAGGCCTCCGCCCTCCTCCGCCTGCCCATCGGTGAAGGCGTCGCCCTCGCCACCGCCAGCGCGGCCCGGCTCGTGGTCACCTTCCAGGCCCGTTCAGCTCCCCTCGTCCTCACGAACTTCCCCAGGTTGCGGCAGAATCTGCAAACGCCATTGGGGCGCGGCAGCGCCACTATCGCTGAGCGCGGCGCCCTCCTCGCCTCTCTGGCCAACATCGTCCGCTACCATCAGGACCGCGGCGAACTGCCTCTCGCCAACGGCCCCGCCGATGTCGCCACCCTCAATAACTACCTCACCGGGCTCTGCATTCCCCTGGTCTCGGGCAGCGGCGCTTCCATCTGCGACGGATTCCTGCAGTCGAATTCCTCGGGCGAGCAGCTCGTGAACCTCTTCCGCGTGCCCATGTTCGTCGGCGGCGCGGCGGACCTTGAGGTGGGCGAACCCACCCTGGAGACCATTCGGGACTGGCTGTCGGCCGGATCGCCCGTGCTGGTCTCTCTCCGCATGACCGCCAACGGCGCTCCTGCCGGCATGCACCACGTCGTCGCCACCGGAGTGGCCGCCAACGGCGGCATCGTGAGCTTCGATCCCGGCGATTTCTTCGGCCAGAACAGCGTCAACGCACTCCTTTCCGAGTTTTCCGCCGGCGGCCGCACCTGGTCCGGCGCCCTCGCCTCCGTCGCCCGCCTGGTTCTGAAGCCCGCCCCCACGGCCGGGTTCTTTGTGACTGCCGGTGAGGCGTTCTCCGTCGTCTCGCCTGCCGGCCCCTGCCCGTTGTCCTTCCGCTGGCTGGATCGCGCCGCGACGCAATCCTCGGCTTCCGATCACGACTACCAGTTGTCGGCCTGCGACGGCGCGGCGTCTCAATACCAGCTCACCCCCGCTTCCGGCATGGGCGCCCTGCTCACCGTCACCAGTACAACCATTCCCGCTTCCCGCGGAGATGCCGCCGGCGCCGCCGTCTATCGCGTTGCGGGAGCCCCGGAGTGGCGCACGCAGCCCCAGACGCTCGAACTCAGCCTTACCCTGCCGCCGCTCAATGCCGCAAACTCCTTGCCGGAGATCGGCCCCGGTTCTCTGGTGACCGTCGCCGGGGCCGGCCTCTCTGCTGCCGGCGCGGAGGCCGCCATCGATCTCTCCGGGACGCCACTCCCCGTGGTGCAGGCTTCGCCTTTTCGTCTTAGCTTCCAGGTGCCCCCCGACTTTACCCCCGGAGAGCACATTCTCAGCGTGACCTCGCCCCTCGGCGCCGCCCAGTTGACGGTGACCGTCCTGCCTTTCGCTCCCGCGATTTTTGAGGTTTCGGCGCTGCCCGTGCTGCGTCGGGAGGATGACTCCGCCGTCACTGTGGACAATCCCGCGCGCCGCGGCAAGTTGTTGAAGATTTATGCCACCGGCCTGGGCCCCCTGGACGGGGCCAACACCGTGGCGCCACTGGAAGTCGAGTTCGATGGCTTCGCCGCCGTGCCGTCCTCCGTGGCGAGTGTCCCTGAGTTGCCCGGTGTTTATCGCGTGCAGGTGACCGTGCCCAATGCCACAGCGCCATCGTCGAATGTCCAGCTGCTCCTGCGCCAGGCCGGCTGGCCGTCCAAGTCGGTTATCGTGCCGGTCGAGTAGATGGGCGGGACATAGGCCTGATAATCCTTGACCAGTCAGATGCTTGCATGGTTTAATAGCCGAAGTAGGGATTACTGCCGGTTCTCGGCTTGGTTAGTCATGCGAAACAACTTGACTGGCTCAGGTCGGGGATGATATGAATGTGCTGACTGCGTCCGGCTGGAAACGGCACTCATGTTGGTCAGGGTCCCGCGGGCACAGAAGTTCGAATTTAACGATCTAATGGGAATCCACCAAGGAAGATCGACGATGACTGCCAAGGGCAGGAAGGTGCAACAAGGCACCCGCCGCACCTTGTCAGCTTTGTCGACGGCATGGATTCCGCCCATCACTTCCACTGAGGCTCAGGTTGAAGAGTACCTTCATCAATTCAAATCCGCATCTTCACAAGGAGAAGGAAATGGTTGAATTTCGTAAAGCGTTTTTGCTCCTGGCTGCCCTGGTCGCTTTGACCGGGATCGTCAGTGCGCAAGTCACGCCGCTGTCTTGCACTGCCAACGCCGGTGTTCCGCCGCTGGCTCGTGCGGAAGGCGTGGCTGAAGAAGTCGGTCAGGTGATCATCAACTGCGTTGGCGGCCAGCCCACCACGCTCGGTGCTGCTATCCCGACCATCAACGTTCAGATCTTCCTGAACACCACCGTGACCAGCAGGCTCCTGTCGTCCACCAGCGGCACCATCAACTCTGAAGCCCTCCTGATGATCGACGAGCCCCTGCCTGGCGCGCAGTTCCTTGCTTCTAGCATCCCGAACACCACCGTCGTGACTGGTATGGGCAATGGCGACTATGCCGCCTCTGCCACCCGTCCGAACTTGTTCCTGGGCCAGCAGCAGGGTTCGAACTCCATCGTGTGGCTGAACATCCCCTTCGATCCTCCGGGAACGACCAGGAACCGTGTTCTCCGCATTGCCAACGTTCGCGCGAATGCCAACCAGCTCGGCGTTAGCACCACCCTGATCCCCACCGCGATCAACATGTTCATCTCGATCTCCGGTACGGGTTCTCTGGCGCTGACCAATCCGCAGCTGACCGTTGCTTACGTGCAGCTTGGCCTGAAGTTCTCCGCCAGCAGCGCTACCTGGAACCAGTGCGTTCCCGGCACCTATTCCTATAACATCAAGTTCGCCGAGAACTTCGGTACTGCTTTCCGTCACAAGGATAGCGGCTCCGTGATGCAGGATATCCCGGGCCGGATCTACAACACTGAATCCATGTTCTACGGTCCTGCTCTTGGCTCTTACTCGGCCATCGCAGGTCTCGCCACCCAGGGCACCCAGCTGATCGCCCGGTTCTCCAACGTTCCGGCGAACATCTCCATCTCCGTCCCGGTTTACACCGCGACTGCTCCGGCTGTTTCCAGCGGCAGCGACTACGCCGTCACCATCACCAATGGTGCCAGCGGCTCCACCACTGGTACTGACGGCGTCGTGGCTCTCACCGGCGGCGCTGGTGCGGCTGTGTTCGAAGTGATCGCTTCCAACCCTGGCGCCATCAGCACCTTCACCATCCCGGTGTCGGTTACCTACAAGGCCTCCCCGCTGCCGGGTCTCGGCACCGCCACTGTGACGGGCAACTACGCCCCCACCACGACGGTGACGACGGCTTCCTACAGCGCTCCGGTTCCGCGCTTTGTGGACAATCCGCAATCCGCCACCACGTTCACGATTAGCTCCTGCCGTACCAACCTGCTCTTCCCGTTCTTGACGAACGTGGCGGGCTTCGACTCGGGCGTCGTGATCTCCAACACCTCCATGGATCCGTTTGGTACCGTCACTCAGAGTGGCCCCTGCACCCTGAACTACTACGGCACCACCGGTGGCACCGGCGCTGCTCCGGCTGCTCAGACCTCTGGCACCGTGGCCGCGGGCTCCCAGCTCGTGCTCACGCTGTCTGCGGGCGGCAACCTCGGCGTCGTGGCCACTCCGGGCTTCCAGGGCTACGTCATCGCGACCTGCAACTTCCAGTACGCGCATGGCTATGCCTTCATCAGCGACCTGGGTGCTTCCCGCGTTGCTGAGGGCTACCTCGCCCTCGTGATGGATGCCCAGATGAGCACCTTCCCGCGCACCGGCACGGTGAGCGAAGTGCTCGGCATGTAGGCTGTTGCTGAATCAGTAACACAACCCGGGAGGGGCCAAAAGCCCCTCCCGGTTCTTTTTGCCCTCGGTTTTACCCAACACCCATTCCTTCCTTCCCGCCTATCCCTCCCGCCCAACCCTCCCGCCCTCTGCCTCCCGCCCCCTGGCCTTCGCCTCTCTATTCCCTGCCTCTCTGCCGGCTCGCTCTCGGCCCCCAATGTCAAATTTGATCCGGGAGAGATCACTTTCCGGGCAAGGATGCTATACTTGAGCTAGTTCCCGCCGCGTTCCTATCCCAGCACTACAATTTTGTCTATTGAGGTAAGCATGAATCTTCGCAGGATTCTGACCCCGATCGCCACCGGCATGCTGCTGCTCGCTTCGGCCGTGCACGCGCGATACGTCTTCGTCCTTCCACCGTCAACTGCAACCAGTCCCACTCTGCAAGGATTCACTGACTCCCTGCAGTCCATGGGCTCTGTCTTTGTCCCCGCTGGCGCGTCGCAAGTTCTGGTGAATCTCAGTGGCGATAAGGCGATCGTCATCGCCAAAAATCCGACTGCGGCCGTCAGCTTTGTCTCCATCACGAATGGACAATTGTCAGGAGCCGTGCGTTCCATTACGCTCGATGGGCAGACCGCCACAGCCGCCTCGTTCACTCCCGACGGCCAGCGGCTCATCGTGCTCGCCGGTAGCAATCCGGGCACGCTCTACGTGGTGGATCCCAATTCTGAGAGCGTTCTCCTCGGCGGCAAAATTTCCGTCGTCGGCGCGCCCAAAGACCTCGTCATCACGCGGGAATCCCGCTACGCCGTCGTCCTGAGCGCTCCGCCTGCCCAGTACAGCGTCGTGGACCTGAACAGCTACCAGGTTGTCACGCAGAATGCCGTTGCCGGCATTCCCGGCGACGCCAATATCTCGCTCGCTCCATGGGGCTCCTTCTACATCACCGGTCAATTCGTCATGGCCGAATACGCCGGCCAGCCGCCTTTCGACAAACTGGCCCAATCCTCCGTCATTACCAGCCCGGGTAAGATCTCCTTCTCGGCCGACGGCCGTTACGGCGTCGCCCCGAATCTCCTGCTCAACGGTAGTTCCGTCGCCGCTTATGATTTCACCGTGCGCGGCGTGAATACGCCGGCCGGAGCTGAAATCAGCAAACTGCCCATTATTTCGGGCAGCGACACAATTCCCAAGAGGGTAGATACTGTCTTCACCATCAGCCCCAATCAGGCTCTCGCTTATTCCAGCGAGCTCGGGAAGCTGTTCCTCCTCACCTATCCCACCCTTACCGCCTCTGACTTCAATCCCGGCAATGCCGGCGTCCCCAGCAATGCCTTCGGCTTGGCGCCCTCCGATGAAGTGCCCACCATGCGCTTCGGCTATTACGGCGCCGGCGCCCAGTTGTACCGGCATGACCTCGTCACCAACGCCGGACAAGGAAGCGCCTTCGTCTCGCCCGGCAATATCTTCTTCCTCCCCAAGCCCACCCCCGGCACGCCGGCCCAGATCCTGACTTACGGCACCGGCAAAGTCGTTGCGCCCAACACCGCCACCATGTATACCGTGCGCGTTGTCGATTCCAGCGGCCGCCCCTGCTACTCCTGCCCCATCGGCTTCACTCCTGAAACCACCGGGGTCCTCCTCACCAACGCAGCCATGGCCACCAATACCGACGGCTGGGCCACGGTGACCGTCACCTCTCCCACTACCACCGGCGAATACAAGGTCCGCGTGACCTCCGGCCTCACCACCACCCTGCTCACCAGCACCGTCACCGGCGGCACGACCGGCGGTGGCGGCGGCGGCACAACTGACCCCAACCTGCCGAGAGTCGTCAAGGTCTCCGGCGACGGCCAGTTGGTGCAGCTGATGTACGGCTTCAACAAACCGCTTGTCATCCAGGTGGTGGACGCCGCAGGCGTTCCCATCGCCAACAAGGCGGTCACCTGGACTGAAAGCGGCGGTGTCTCCTTCGCCAACCCCATCACGCAAACCACCGACGCCAACGGAATGGCTACCATGGGCTGGATCGCCGGGAACAGCATCTCGCCTGGCATCGACTTCCTCACCTACACCGTAGTCGCCAATACCGATGTCGGAAACGCGACCTTTATCCTCACTGCCTATCCTTGGGCCACCGGTTCCTTCAACCCTCAACCCACTGCCCTGCTGGTGAAGCCCACTCAAACGGAACGCACCATCACCACCCGGCTTGGCGCAAAGAACGAAGGCGCCATTCAAATCATCGTGGTCACCGCCTCCGCCGTGCCCATACCGAACGTCGCCCTGAACGTGACCACCGGCAACACGAACCCGCAATCCGGTCCCGTCGCCAAGTGCGACGGCGGAATCCCGCTGACGAAGGCCGATGGCACAGCCAGTTGCACTCTCATCATCGAAGGGCGTACCGGCACCACTGCGCTTACCGTCGACATCGGGAATTACCAGCTCTTCAGCGACATTCGCCTCGTGGTAAATCCGGGCGATCCCGTCGCTCCTGTGATCACCAGCGGCAACAAGCAGAGCGGCAAGCCTGGCGCCACCCTCTCTGCCCCGCTCGTCATCAAGGTCACCGACAACTACGGCAATCTCCTCCAGGGCCAGGCCGTGACATGGGAAGTGGTGACCGCCAACAGCGTCCGCCTCTATAACACCATCTCCACCACGGACTACAACGGCCTCGCCTCCACCAACATCCAGCTCGGCTCCAATCCCGGAACCTATCAGGTGCGGGCTAACGTGGCCGGTAAGTCCGCCACGTTTGAAGTCACCATCGAAGCGGTTGCCACCGGCTTTGCCAAGGTGTCCGGTGATAACCAGCCCGTTACGCCCATCGGCCAGCAGTTCCCGCAACCTCTGGTCGTCGTGGTCACCAACGCCCAGGGCAGCCCCGTCGCCGGCGCCGTCGTCAACTGGACCGTCTCCGGTGCCGCTACCCTCAGCGCCACCACGACGCCCACCGGAACGGACGGCAGAGCGCAAGTCACCGTGACCGCCGGATCCATTCCGGGGCCGATCACCGTCACCGCCGCCTTTACCGGCCTGCCTTCGGTCACCTACTCGCTCCAGTCGCGCCTGCCTGGCCCGGTTCTCACCGCCGCCAGCTTCACCAACTACGCCACTGGAGAGGCCGGCATCGCGCCCGGAAACCTCATCCTCATCACCGGGCCGGGACTCGCCCCGAGCATTACCGGCACCCTCAACGCGAGCCTCCTTGGCGGAAGGCTGCCCTATGAATTGGGCGGTGTCACCGTCGAGTTCCAATACGGTGGGCGCTCCTCCTACGCTCCCATCTATAGCGTCGCCAAGGTGAACGGAGTGGAATCCGTTCTGGTGCAGGCGCCGTTTGAGATCAACACCAGCTCCACCAGCGCAGTGGTCAACGTGAGCGGCGGAAACACCACCGTGAACAATATCGCGGTGCGCTCCATCTCGCCCGGTGTCCTGGAAGACCTTATCTCCGGACGCCGCGCCGCCGTCGTCATCCGTTCCGACGGTCTGGTGGTGTCGCCTGAAACGCCCGCCCGGCGCGGCGAAGAAGTCAGGCTCTACGCCATCGGCCTTGGCCAGACTTCACCTCTCGCCGAAACCAACCGCGTCGGCCAGCCCGCGCAAGCCGTCCGCGCCGCCCTCGCTGTCGGCGTAGACGACAAGGGCGTGCCGCTCATTCGCGCCGAACTGGCTGAAAACCTCGTCGGCGTCTATGAGATCGTCTTCCAGATCCCGACCGATGCCACCATCGGGCCCAACCGGCCTCTTGGCATCGTTCTCGAAGAGACGCCCGGACAGCCCATCTATTCCAACCCGTCTGTGATCTCCATCGGCCAGTAAAATCGCCGCAGGGCGTTTGCCGAAGATCCAAAGGGGCGCTGCACCGCAGCGCCCCCTTTTCCATTTCGGCCCGGTGATAGAGTGGCGGTTGATGTACCGCAGGACCTTCCTCAAGTCCGCCGCCGCCTCGCCCGCCGTGCCGGCATTCGCAGCGGCTCCTTCCGCTCAGAAAATCGACTGGAAAGCCCGCTGGATCTGGTATCCCGAACGGCGAACCATCTCCGCCACCTTCGTTCTCTTCCGCCGCACTCTGAACCTGAGCCAACCTCCCGCCTCCGCTCAGGCCTGGGTCTCGGGCCACTCCCGCTATCAGCTGTGGGTCAACGGACAGTTCCTCCAACGCGGTCCCGCTCCCTGCGATCCGCGTTTCTGGGACGTCGATCCCATCGACCTCGCGCCGCACCTGCGCTCCGGCAAGAACGTGATTGCCGCCGTCGTGTGCGCCTTCGGCGCCGGCGATGGAACCTATGTTCCGCCATGCCCCACCGGCAGCGGCGAGGGCCGCGGCTTCCTCTTCCAATGCGACGCACTCGACCTCGTCACCGACGCATCCTGGAAGACGCTGCGTCCGCGCTGCTGGAACCATGGCTCCTACCAGCGCTGGTTCCTCCGCGCCTTTCAGGAAGAGTTCGACGCCCGCGCCTTTCCCGAAGGCTGGGCGGCGCCGGAATATGATGACGCGCAGTGGATGGCGCCCGCCGTTCACACCAACGCCCCCGGCCGCCCCGCCCTGCGGGAAGTCGCCCGCGAGGGCTGGCGCGACGAGTGGGTCCTGCAGCCACGCACCATCCCCGCCATCGTTGAATCCAACACCGTGCCCGCCAGCGTCTCCGATACCGGCTGGATCGATTGGCTCGTCGCGCCGGAGGAGTATTTCGAATGCTTCCCCATCAATGGATTCCAGGAGACGGCTGACGCGGCGCTAAAACCAAATTCCGCACAAATGTTTCCGCTGCGCGTGCCCGCCACGGGCCAACGCTCCGCCGCCATCACCTTCGACTTCGGCCGCGAAGTCCTCGGTCATCCCAGCGTGAAGCTCCGCGCCCCCGCCGGCACCGTCGTCGAGATCCTCATGTGCGAAAAACAGGTGCGCGGCAAGCTCCTGCTGCGCATCCCGCCCAAGTACGGCCAGTGGCTGCGCGTCACCTGCAAAGAAGGGATCACCGAATACACAGCCTTCGAATACGACTGCTTCCGCCAGATGCAGCTCTGCATCCGCAATGCCGCCGGCCCCGTCGAGATCCTCGCCGCGGGCGTGCGTGAGCGCAACTACGCTTACCCCCACGAGCCGGACTTCCAGTGCAGTGACGCCGACGTGATGCGCGCCTTCCGCGCCAGCGTCGCCACGCAGAAAATCGTCTCCCAGGAGACGCTGGTCGACAACTGCGTCCGCGAGCGCCAGCAATACGCCGGCGATCTCGACCAGGCCAAGCTCGGCTCCTACTACGGCTTCGGCGAAACCCGCCAGCCCGCGCGCATGATCCGGACCTTTTCGCAGGGCCAGAACGCGGAAGGGTGGTTTATGGATTCCTGGCCCGCCTGGGATCGCTGCCAGCGTCTCTTCCAGAAGCATCTGGGCCTCACCACCTGGGGTCCCATCATCGACCACGCCATGCAGTTCGGAATCGCCGTCGGGGATCACTATTTGTGGGACGAAGATGCAAGCTTAATCGCTAACTTGACGCCCAAAATGGCACTTTTCGACCACTTTTTGACGCAAAACGTGAAGCCCGACGGCCTTTTGCCCGTTCTCAACTGGACCTGGAACACGGTCTGGATCGATCACATCGGTTTCATCACCGAAGAGGACAAACACTGCGCTCTGAACATCTATTGGGCCGGTATGCTCAAGCACGGCCTGGCCCGCCTCTACGATTTCAACCAACAACCCGAACAGGCCCGCAAGGCCCGCGCCCGGGCCGAGGAGATTCTCGCTAAAGTCCGTAGAATCTACTGGTCAGAGGCGGACGGAATCTTCGTCGACAACCTCCCCCGCCGCGCCAAAGACGGCGCAACGCGCATCCACGCCCGCACGCTTTCCATGGCGCTACTGTTCGGCGCGGTGCCCATAGGCCGCGAGGCGAGAAGCGTGGAACTGCTTCATTCCATTCCAGTTGGCAAGGGGAAAGACGTCATCGACCTGGACGGCGGCAAGCTGAAGCTCGGCATCAACTACCCGCTCAACGACATCTGGCGGCTGTGGGCGCTGGCTGCCTACGGACGCGGCGACATTATCGTGAACGAACTCAAGAACCGCTGGGCGCAAATGCCGTCGGTGCTCGCAAATGGCACGTATTCAGAGGATTGGAACCCGCAGCCGAGCGAATCGGGCCAGATCTGGTGCCAGTCGAATCCGGTGCCGATGATCGCGCTCTACCAACTGATCCTGGGCGTGCAGCCGACGGCTCCGGGCTTTGCCTCCTATGACTTACGGCCGCAGCCGGGCGGATTGCAGAAGCTTTCGGGCACGGTGCATACAACACGCGGGCCGATTCATGTTTCGATCGACGGACGCAAGCTCGAGTGGCGTTCGCCGGGCGGGGTGAAGGCGACGCTGGTGCGGGCGGACGGGACGCGGCGAGTGATGCCGGTGTCGGCAAGTGAGCAGACCTGGCAAGTGGAGCTTTGATTCAGGCGAGGAAGCGGGCGGCGAGGAAGAGGCCGCAGACAGTGATGAGGTAAGTCCACTCGAGCGCGCCGAACTGGCGCGGGGCGGGTTCGGGCCAGGCGCCGGTGAAGCCGCGGGCGAGCATGGCGGAGTGGACGCGGTCCGCGCGGTCCCAACTGCGAAGGATGAGTTCGCCGAACTGGCGGCCGAAGATCTGGTAGCGGGCGCGGCCGAGGGGCGCGACGCTGCGGGACTGGCGGGCGCGTTCCATGCGCGCGTACTCTTCGGAGAAGAGATGCGTGTAGCGGTGCATCATGCCGAGGATGAGATTGAGCGAGGCCGGCGCGCCGAGGCGGCGGGTGGCGGAGAGAAGATCGGCGAGCGGAGTGGAGGCGGTGAGGAAGGCGAGCAGGATGATGGCGGTGTAGGCCTTGGCGGCGACGGTGAGCGCGGCGGGGTAGTTGGAGGGGCCGTTCTGGAAGGCGAGCACGCCGGCGGCGAGCAGGATGAAGGGCGAGGCGGCGAGGCAGCGGGCGGCGAGGTAAGAGGGCCTGGCTTTGCCGGTGAGGATGACCAGCAGGCAGAGCAGGAGGTAGAAGGGGAAGAGCGCGAGCGCCGTGCTGGGAGTGGACACGACGACGACGGTGGCGGTGATGACGGTGAGCACGCGGGCGCGCGGATCGAGACGTTGGAAGAGCGTAGTCACATTTTCACCGCGAGCACCGCGGGGCGGGCGGTTCGAAGGAAGCGGACGATGACGGAGGTGAGAACACCCTCCACCGCGGCGGCGCCGAGATAGAGGGTGGCCATGAAGAAGAAGCCCTTGCCGTAGCCGGCGGCGGCGAATTCGGCGGCGATGAGGACGGCGGGAATGAGAACTCCGAGGAAGCCGCCGAGAAACGCACGCAGGCTCTCCGGGCCGAGGCCCGTGCGCCAGAGCGTAGCGCCGGCCAGCGCGCCGAGGCCCATGTTGAGAGCGTTGAGGCCGAGTGTGACGAGGCCGCCGTGCTGGAAGAGGACGGTTTGAAAGAGCAGCGCGGCGAAGATCACCGGGAAAGCGCGGCGTCCGGCCAGGATGCCGATGAGGCCGTAGAGGCCGAGGTGGACCGAGGTGCCGCCGAGAGGGAAGTGGACGAGCGAGACGGCGAAGGAGGCGGAGGCCAGCATGCCGAGGCGGACCACCTCTTCCGTCTCGATGCGGCGGCCCAGCCAGTAGACGGCACTCCAGGCGGCGGCGTGCGCAGCGCCGCACCAGGTGGAGGGGATGATGCCGTCGGCGATGTGCATTACCAGCTCGCGGAGAGGGAGGTTTCGCAGGTAGTGAAATCGAAAGGCGAACCGGCGGGCGCGGGCTCTTTCCACTCGGCGCTGAAGAGGGCCGTGCCCTTAGGGGAAGCGGGCTTCCAGATGAGGCTTCCGTCGGCGGCGGTCTTGCCGGCCTTGATGGGATTGTGATCGCCGGAGAGGTAGATTTCGATTTCGGCGTTGGCTACCGGCTTGGCCATGCGGTAGAGCTTCAGATGCCAGGCACCCTGCTTCCAGGCGCCCGCGAGTTCCTGCTCCAGACCGGCAGGCTGGCCGCCGGAGGCTACGGGCGTACCGGCGGAGAGGTAGGCGACCGCGGTGCGAAGAGTCCGGGTGGCCTGGGTGGCTTTGGGATTCCGGTCGCGGCCGCCGGGCTTGACCCCGGTGGGCGTGCGGCTGGAGATGCCGCGATCCTGCGTAAATACGATCTTGTGCAAGCCGGCTTCGCGCGGAGTGTAGGAGACCGTCAGAGCCTTGCCGGTGGAGAGCGGCTTCAACTCCGTTCTGGCGAGAGAGGGGGCATACGCGAAAGCCTTCACCTGGGCGGCGTTGATGGCCTCTTCGCTGGCGGGGAACTCATGGCCGTGGCCGATTTGCACAGTGGCAGGCTTGCCGACTTCCAAAGCGGGTGCGAAGATCCAGGTGAGATGCGCCATGGCGCAACCGGCTGCGATCAAGCCTGCCATCGCCGCGCGGCGCAAGGTATGCATCATCAGAGTTACTGCTCCTGATTTCGAGTTTCGCACAATTGTCAGATTGGTGATACTGGTGGTAGAGCTATGATTCGTCTTCCCTTGTGGCTGGTGCTGGCGGCGCCTGCGGCCCTGATGGCGCATGAGCTGGATTTGAAAGTCCGGCTGGCAGCGCCGGCGGTGATTGTGGAGGGGGCGTATGGGGGAATGGAGCCACTGCCTTTCGCCAAAGTCGCCGTGTTTTCGCCGGAGGACGAGAAGATCGAGTTCCAGACCGGGGTGACGGACCGGGAGGGGCGATTCGCGTTCATCCCGCCGCGGGGCGGGCAATGGCGGGTGCAGGTGGACGATGAGGAGGGGCACCGGGGGCAGGTGACGGTGAACGTGCCTGAGAAGTTCGAGGGCGCGGCGGCGGCCGTGCCGGAGGGCGGCTCGCGGCTGGAGCGGGCGTTGTTGGGGGTGTCGATTCTGTTTGGGTTGACGGGCTTCTGGTACGGCTTCAAAGCGCGCCGTTGAGGAGCTGCTGCCAGACGGGGCCGAAGACGTGGAAGTCGATGCCGCATCGCTGGAGCAGTGCGCGGTCGCGGGCAATTTCGAGGGCGGGGCCGATGGCTTCGATCCTGCCTTTGTGGACGACGGCGAGGCGATCGACGGAAGCGATGGCCGGGAGGATCTCCTGCGAGATGAGGAGGACGGTGGCGCGGAGGTTGCGGATGAGGCCGACGAGCTGCTCGACCATGCCGGGGTCGAGGTTGGCAAAGGGTTCGTCGAAGGCGATGACCTGGGGGCGCATGGCGAGGACGGTGGCGAGGGCGGCGCGGCGCTTTTCGCCGACGGAGAGTTCGTGAGTGGAGCGGTGCTCGTAGCCTTCCAGGCGCATTTCGGAGAGAGCGATGCGGACCCGTTCGGCGGTCTCTTCCTCGCTGCAGCCGAGATTGCGAGGACCGAAGGCGACGTCTTCGCCGACGGTGGGGGTGAAGAGCTGGTCGTCGGGATTCTGGAAGACAATTCCGACTTTGGAGCGGATCTCGCGGAGGTTTGCGGAGGCGACTTCCTGGCCACCGATGCGCACGACTCCGCCGGCCGGCTTGAGGATGCCGTTGAGGTGGAGGAGGAAGGTGGACTTGCCGGCGCCGGAGGGGCCGATGAAGCCTACGCGCTCACCGGGCTCGATTTTGACGCTGAAGCCGTCGAGGGCGGCGCGGCCGTCGCCGTAGCGATAGATCAGGCCCTCGGCTTCGACGCCGCAGGGCTCGTGCGGAGCAACTAGCTGCGCCACGGCAGTACGACGGTCTTCCCGTTCTTCTCCTGGTTACCGCCGAGGGAGCGGAGGGTGAAGGCACCGCCGGTCTTGCTGAGCTTGACCTCAACCCAGCCGACGGGCTCGGCGTCGTTGAAGTTGTAGCCGACCGACGGCAGATTGACGAGGTGGATGCCCTGCCAGAGGTCGAAGCCATAGCGGTGGGAGTGTCCGTAGACGATGGCTTTGACCTTGCGCTGATCCTTGACGATGTCGAAGAAGCGCGGGGCGTCGAGCAGGGCATCGTCGCCGTCGCTGAGAGTGTGATGAACGAAGATGACGGTGGGCAGATCGCTGGAGGTTTGGAGGAACTCGGCAAGCCAGGCGCGCTGGGTCTTGCCGAGGAGGCCGGGGACGATGTCGGCGCGCTGGTTGGAATCGAGGACGATGAAGCGGGCGAGCGGGCCTTCGACGACGAGGGTGTGTTTGTCGCGGACACTCTGGGCGCCCTGCTGGGCGGTTCCGAAAGAGGCGAGGAAGTTCTTGCGGTCGTCGTGATTGCCGAGGGCGAGGGCAAGGGGCATGGCTGAGGAGACAGGTGCGAGGATCGACTTGAGATTGGCGTAGTCTCCGGCGAGGCCCTTATTGCGGGCAAGGTCACCGCAGACGAGAGCGCCTTGAGGCTTGGCGGCGAGGAGCTGAGATACGGCCTGCTTGAGATTCTCGTGGGGCTTGAAGCCGCGCGACTGATCGGCCGGATCTTCGGCGATGTGGGTATCGGACAGCAGCGCCCAATGCATTTCCGCTTCGGCGGAGCGGAGCAGGGTGGCGGCGCCGCTGGCTACAGAAAGCGAGAAGGCGCGACGCGAAAGTCCGGGCAGGGTCAGGTAGGCCATATCTCTTATGAGTCTACCGCCGAGCGACTTGCGGCTAGCGCCACAGGGCGGGTTTCCACTGCGGGCCCTCTTCGTCGTAAAGAGCATCGAGGCGCCGGCGGACATTGTCGAGGCCGAGGGATTCGGCGTAGTGCATAGGGCCGCCGCGCCAGGCGGGGAAGCCGAAGCCGTGGACCAGGACGATGTCGATGTCGGAGGGCTTTTCGGCGATGCCTTCTTCGAGCAGGCGTCCGCCTTCGTTGATGAGGGCGAGGAGGCAGCGTTCGCGGATCTCGCGTTCGTTCCACTGGCGCTGCTCGATGCCCTGCCAGGAGGCGTATTCGCGGACGAGGCGCTCGACCTCGGGGTCAGGAGAGGGGCGGCGGGCGTCGTCGTAGAGATACCAGCCGGAGCGGGTCTTCTGGCCGTAGCGGCCGAGCTTATAGAGTTCGTCTTCGAAGGTGGTGACGGGGGTGTGGGGTAGGCCAGCCTGGAGGGCGGCCTGGCGGATGAGCCAATAGACGTCGAGGCCGACGAGGTCGCCGACGGCGAGCGGACCCATGGCGAAGCCCCAGGAGGTGATGGCCGCATCGACCTGTTGCACGGAGCAGCCGCGCTCAATGAGGGAGACGGCCTGGGCGCGGTAGGGCGCGTACATGCGATTGCCGATGAAGCCGAAGC
This sequence comes from Acidobacteriota bacterium, assembly GCA_016213725.1. GTDB lineage: Bacteria > Acidobacteriota > Terriglobia > Bryobacterales > Bryobacteraceae > Paludibaculum. The sequence goes on from JACQZS010000232.1 coordinate 27,854, forward strand.
AGTTGCCGGAGAGCACGCAGACCTTCTTGAGGCGGCGGCCGGTATCGAGGAGAGTGGCGAGGGTTTCCGGAGCGGAGGCGCGGCCCTTGACGACTTCAAGCAGGCGCATGACGTTGGCGGGGCTGAAGAAGTGCATGCCGGCTACGGATTCGGGGCGGCGGGTGACGGCGGCGATGGCGTCGATGTTGAGGGTGGAGGTGTTGGTGGCGAGAATAGCGCCGGGGCGGGCGATGCGGTCGAGGTCGAGGAAGAGGCGTTGCTTGAGGCTGAGCTCCTCATAGACGGCCTCGACAACGAGGTCGGCCGTTTCGAAGCCCTCGAAGTCAGGGACGGTTTGGATGAGGGCGAGGCGGGCTTCGACATCAGCTTGCGTGAGGCGTCCCTTGCGGGCGGTGGCTTCGTAATTCTTACGGATAGTCTCGAGGGCGCGTTCGAGGTGGGTGGCGGAGGTATCGGTGAGGAGGACGGGGATGCCGGCGTTGGCGAAGCACATGGCGATGCCGGAGCCCATCATGCCGGCGCCGGCGACGGCGGCGCGCTGGACGGGCGAAAGGCGGGAAGCTTCGAGTTTTCCAGCGGCGCGTTCAGCAAAGAAGATGTGGATGAGTGCTTGAGACTGCGAGCCATACAGGCACTCTTCGAAGCGCCGGTTTTCGTAGGCCAAGCCCTCAGGGAAGGGGAGACGGGAGGTGGCGGCGACGCATTCGATGCCGGCGAGCGGGGCGGTCTGAGAGGGCATGCGCTTGCGGCATTGGTCGAGGAAGAGAGCGGCGAGGGATTCGGCCTCGGCGGGGGAGAGGAGTTTGGAGGTGAGTTCGCGGGTGCGGCGGACGGCGGCCCCGGAGGCAACCATGGCGATGACGGCCTGAACAAGATCACCGTCGACCAGTTGATCGACGATTCCGGCATGGAGGGCCTCTTCGGCGGTGAGGGGATCTCCGAAGGCGATCATCTTGAGGGCGAGTTCTGTGCCGGCGAGACGGGGCAGGCGCTGCGTGCCGCCGGCGCCTGGGATGAGGCCGAGCTTGACCTCGGGCTGGCCGAGAGCGGCAGTGCGCGCGGCGACGCGCCAGTGGCAGGCCATGGCGAGTTCGAGGCCGCCGCCGAGGGCTGCTCCGTTGATGGCAGCGATGATGGGCTTGGGCGAGTCTTCGACGGCATTCACCAGGCTCTGCCACTCAATGGGAGGGAGTTCTCCGGCCACGATTTTTGGGAAGGCTCTGATATCCGCGCCTCCGACGAAGGCCTTGCCGGCTCCAGTGAGGATGATGGCCTGGATGGCGTCCTGTTTTGCGGCCTCGGAGATGGCGGCGGCCAACTGCTCCAGAATCTCGCGAGTCAACGCGTTGACAGGCGGGTTGTCGAGCGTGAGAAGGAGGCAGTCGCCGAGGTGACTGCTGACCACGGTATTGCTCATTGCTTCTGTCCTACACTGGTGATTTGAAACCCATTCCCCTCAACAAGCAAGAGTTGAATGCGCTGATCACCAAAATGCCATTCAATCACCATTTGGGCCTGAAGGTCACGCGTGTGTGGGCAGATGGGATCACGCTGGAGTGCGCCATTCTGGACACGTTCCGGAATGGGTTGGGGACGCTGCACGGAGGCGTGACGGCGACGCTAGTGGATGTGGCCGCGGGATTGGCGACGATCGGATTCAGCGGGGGCCGGGCGGCGACGACGGTGGAGTTGAAGACGAACTATCTGCGGCCGGCGGTGCATGGGAAAGTGCACGCGCGTTCGCGGATCCGGAAGGCGGGCAAGACGCTGACGTTCGTAGAGGTGGAGATCAAGGACGACCACGGGCACCTGGTGGCGACGGGGACGGCGACGTACATGACACTGGAGGGCGGGTTTCCGGGGGTGAAGGGCTGAAGGGGTGGAGGTGGTAGGGGGGAACCCCGGACTGGCGTCCGGGGGAATTCATCGGTAGCGCCTGCGGCGCGGCTTGTCTAGGCGGCCTGACGCCAGGGGGAATTCATCGGTAGCGCCTGCGGCGCGGCTAATCTAGCAGGTGGGGGTAGGCGGCCATGACGCGATCGATCTCCTCGAGTTGGCCGGGGGAGAGGTCCTCGTTGGGATCGAGGCAGGCGCGGGTGGCCATGCGGCCCTGGCGGACGAGGACTTCGTGGATGCCGGCGATGCAGCCGTGGAAGTGGTTGGCGGCATCGAAGAGGGCTGCGTTCAGGTCAGTGAGTTGGACGCCCAGAGCGAGCAGCAGGGAGTGATTCTCACCCTGGTGGACGCGGTTGAGGAGTTGAACGGCGCTCCTGGTGCCGACGGACCATTGGCCGAGGAGGCCGCCGCAGATGCGGAGGGTGGTGCCGGCGATGGTGAACGGGGTGAGGAGGTCGGCGACGATGTTGTCGTCGTTGCCGGTGTAGAGGGCGATTTCGGAGGCGCGGCCGGATTCGGCGACGGCGCGAACGACATCGAGGGTCTGATAGCGATTGAACGGCGCCATTTTGATGGCGATGAGGGATTCGAGCTCAGCGGCTCCGCGCCAGAACTCGTAGGGCAGGGCGCGGCCGCCGACGGCGGGCTGGAGATAGAAGCCGAAGACGGGGAGGACGCGGCCGATTTCGCGGAGGTGTTCGATCATCTCCGGGATGGTGGCGTGCTTGAGAGCGGAGAGGGAGACCAGCGCGCAATGGTAGCCGAGAGAGGCGGCGAGTTCAGCTTCCTTTACCGCCTGGGCAGTGGGGCCGCAGGCACCGGCGACGAGGATGGTGTCGCTGTTGCGGGCCTCTTCGGCGGCGAATTGGAGGACGGGTTTCAGGAGATTGTGTTGGGGATCCCGGATGGTGAATTGAGTGGTATGGACTCCGACGGCGATGCCGCCGGCGCCGGAGTCGATGTAGTAGCGCGTCAGGGCGCGCTGGTTCGGCTCGTCGAAGCCGCGGCCGGCAGTGAGGCAGAGGGGGTGGGCCGGGATTACCAAGCCGTGCTGGAGGCGTTCGCGCCAACTCATATGGGAATTGTCCTACAGAGCGGGGGCGGGTAGGAATCCGATGGGCCAAATCAGGGAAACAGTGGCCTGGAGGCGGCGGCCGTCGGGGACGAAGAACTGCACCCAAGTGTCGGGCTGAGTGGGGGGCAAATCGACGACGATTTCGACGATGCCGGCGAGGCCTTCCGGGGCATAGGTCATGGAGACGGGAGTGAGGGGCGCGGGGGCCGGGGAGAAGAACTGTCCGAGGCGGACGGGGATGGGGACGGCGGGCTGGAAGGGGCGGGTCTCGGTGAGAGAGTTGTCGGAGAGGGGGGACTGGTCCTGCCCGGCGCCGGTGACACGGAAGGCGACGCGGTCGCCCCACTTGAGAGGCGTGGAGGGAGAGATTCTGGTGCGGGAGTCGCCATCGACCTTCCAGGCGTCGGCGAGGAAATAGGCCATGCCGTTTTCGAAGAAGACAGGGGCGGCATAGGCCATGGGGACCGTGGGAGAAACGAAGACGTTGATGGGCGCGGAGGCGAGGTCCTGATAGGAGACGCGGACGGTGGAGATCCATTGGCCGGCGACGGCGAAGGGGACGATGGCGACGATTTCCTTTTCGGAGACGGAGACGAGGCGGGCGGGGGTGGAGTCGAAGGAGACGGAGACGCCTGAGAGGGAGTCGGGGAGGGGCGTGCCGGGCACTTCGACAGCGGAGACGGGTTCGGCTGGGCCCAGATTCCTGCCGCGGATGCGGACGCGCATGCCGGGGGCGATGGCTTCGGGGCTGAGGCTGGAGTCGCTAAGAACGGAGAGGGGGCCGAGGAGGGGGGCAGTGCTCGGGGTGGCTGGGGAGGGCGCGGGGGCATCGCGTTTATTGAGGCCGATGACGAGCATGGCTTTGCCCGCGCCGTCGGACTGGCCGTAGGTGATGTCGGCGCGTCCGTCGCCGTCGAAGTCGCCGGTGGTGAAGGCGCCGGTGGTGAGGAACGGGAGGTAGTCAGAGACGTTGGCGAAGTTCGAGCCCGTGTTGAGGTAGAGCCGCCAGAAATCGCCGGCGCGGTTGAGGAGGAGGTCGGGGTAGCCGTCGCCATTGAAATCCGTGAGGAACATGTCGCCGGAGTCGATGGCGTGGTTGGCGGGAAGAGAGCCGCGCTGGACGAAGGGTTCCGGGAGCCAGTCGAGCGTGCGGTCCTCGTAGGTGCCGTCGCCGCGGTTGAGGAGGACCTGGAAGCCGGCGTGGGAGACGGCTTCGACGGAGAGGACGAGATCGGGTGCGCCGTCCCGGTTGAGGTCGCCGACGACCGCGCGGCGGGAGGAGCTATTCGGGCCGCCGATTTTTGGGGGCAGCGCGCCGGGGAGCATATCGAGGAAGCGGCCCGTGCCGTCGTTGAGGAGGAGCAGGTCGTCGTAGCCCTTGCCGACACCGAGGAAGAGGTCTGGGGCGCCGTCGCGGTTGGCGTCGAGAAAGCGGGAGGAGAATGCGACGCGCTTGGAGAGGGATGGGGGGAGGCGGCTGTTGTCGATGGCGAAGCTGCCGTTGCCGTCGTTTTTCATGACGGTCATGCGGAACCAGGGGGCTTCTGCGGCGAGGTTGATGTCGGCGAGGAAGAGGTCGAGGTTGCCGTCGTTGTCGATATCGGCGGCGTCGGAATCGTGGGCGAAGCGGTCGCGGATGGGCATGCGGGTGATGGTTTCATCGGCGAGGCGGCCGTCGGGGGTTTGGAGGAAGACGCGGTTCTGGGCGGGGACAGGGTGGCAGCAGAAGTAATCGGAGCCGGCGTCGATGAGGATCAGATCCGGCCGGCCGTCATGATTGAGGTCGTTGACTATACCGCGGTAGGGGCTGAGGACGACGATGGGCGTGTCGCCGAAGATAGCTTTGGTTGCGTCGGTGAAGTGTCCCTGGCCGTCGTTGCGCCAAGCGTGGATGGTAGGCGGAGAGATGTTGGGGTTGTAAAACGCGCCGCCGACGAGGTCCAGGTCGCCGTCGTTGTCGAAGTCGATGGGGACGAGCAGGCTGGGGGGGCCTTCGATGGCGGCCTGGGTTTGGGCGGACCAGTCGAAGGGGGTGGCGCGGAAGAGGGCGGGGCGGACCCAGACGGGGCAGTACTGTTCGACGACGGGGTTGTCGGCGTTGCCGTTGACCAGTTTGGTGCGGGTGGGGTAGAGGAGGGAGGCGGTCTGGGAGCCGGAGAGGTTGCGGAAAGAGTAGCCGGGACCGTCGTCGAGGGGCCAGAAGGCGACAAGGCCGGGCTCCTTGCCGTCGAAGCGGGTGGACATGGCGGCGCGGATTTCGGAGGCGGAGAGGGCACGGTTCCAGATGCCGAACTGGCAGAGGATGCCAACGAAGGAGTTGTAAGCGAAACCGGGGTATCTCGAGCCTGGAGGGTTGAACGAGGCGCCCAGATGCAAAGGCAGGTTGTTGACGGGCAGCGCGCCGGGGCTGGCCTGCTGGCGGACCTGGGCGCCGTTGAGGTAGACGCGCATGAGGGAGCCGTCGCTGGTGACGGCGATGTGGCACCACTGGCGGAGGGGGATGACCTCGGTGGTGGTGGAGGACATCTGGGAACCGGGTGTACCGCGAGTCTGGCCCCAGCCGATGTGGCCGTCGGCATCGAGGTACAGGCGGAAGGCGAAGAAGGGATCGGTGTCGGGATTGTCGAGGAGTTGCTGGGCAAGGATGGCCCAGTTGCGGCGCTCCTGATAGACCCAGATCTGAAGTGTGTAAGATGAGCCGAGGTTGGGGCCGGCGCCGGCGGGGAGGACAACGGCGTCAGAGCCGTCGAAGCGGAGTTGCCAGTCCTGGTCGGGTGGAGCGAGGGTGGACTGGGCGGAGAGCGGGAGGAGGAAGAGCAGGCACAAGAAGAGAAGGCGGGGCGTCATCGTGCGAATCCCAGATCATCCAATTGTGCCAGAAGATGTTAGCGGGCCAAGCTATCTTTTTGCGGAGCACTAAGAGAAGGCTGTTCCTGTACTTAGAACTTGCCTTGGCGCTGCTCGAAGTGGGTGGGCTTGTTGAGAGAGCGGCCGCCTTCGGAGATCCAGTGGGCGATCATGGCGATGAGATCTGAGACGGAGAGGGACGGGGGGCCGAAGAGATCGCGGCAACGGGCGGCGTTGTTGAGGAGGGCGGTGGGCGCTTCCTGGCCGGTGAATTGGGCGGGCTTGCCGAAGTGCCGGGCGAAGGCTTGGGCGATGTCCCGGACGAGGAGGGTTTCGGGTCCGGTGAGGTTGAGGATCCAGGGCGGAGCGGCGGCGTGGAGGAGGGAGCGGAGGGTGATGGAATTGGCGTCGCCCTGCCAGAGGACGTTGACGTGGCCCATGGTGAGATCGACGGGGCGGCCGTCGAAGACCTTGCGGCCGATGTCGGCGAGGACGCCGTAGCGGGGCTCGACGGCGTAGTTGAGGCGGAGGATGGAGACGCGGGTGCCGTAGTCGAGGGCAGCCTGCTCGAACATGCGCTCGCGGCCGAGGACGGACTGGGCGTATTCGCCGATGGGATCGGGCGGAGTCTGTTCGGTGGCGCCGCCGCTCTCGATGGGGACGAGGGGGTAGACGTTACCGGAGGAGAAAGTGGCGATGCGCGAGTGGCGATAGCGGCGGCCCACGAGGCCGGGGAGGAAGGTGTTGATAGCCCAGGTGAGCGAGGGGTTGCCGGTGGAGCCGAACTTGCGGGCGGCCATGAAGACGACGTTGGGCGCGTCTGGGAGTTTGTCCAGCGCGCCGGGCTCGAGGAGTTCGCAGGCGATGGTCTGGATGCCCCAGGATTCGAGTAGCGCGCGGGAGTTGGGATCAGAGAATCGCGAAACGGCGATGACGGGCGTGGCATTGCCAGCGGCATCGAGGGCGCGGCGCGCGCGGCGGACCAGCGAGGGGCCCATTTTGCCGGCAGCGCCCAGGATGAGGAGCGGGCCATCCAGGCTGCCGATCTCTTCCACATCTTTGTCGGAAGGCGCGGAGAGAAGATCTTCGAGTTGTACTTCAGCGGGTGTCACGATTTCTTAATCATGACAGTGAAGGAGCCCTGAGCGGGAGGGGTATTGGTGGTGAGTCGGATGCGGCGCATCACCGGTCCCCAGATGGGGCGCAGGCGGCCATCTTCGGAGGAGTGCTCATCGATCACGGCGGTGAGGCTGGGATCGAAGGAGATGTTGAAGCCGCCGTCGAGAGTGACGAGACCGGGGGTGGAGGCGGTGATCTTGCGATTGGTGACGAGCGAGAGTTCGAGGGACTTGCGCTGTGCGAGCTGGAAGTCGTCTTTGATGGAGACGTGGCCGGTGTCGCGGTGGAGCGTGATGGTGCGGGAGTAGCGAGTGACGCCGGCCGCGGGCGGGTAGGATTTTTCGATATCGACGGAGAGGACGCCGGGCTTGGCGGAGAAGTTGCGGGCTTCGAAGCTGCGGCCGGGGGACTGCATGACGCCGTTGATGGTGGGGCAGTTGTGCCAGCCCGACTGCATGGTCCAGATCTCGTAGCGCTGCGAGGAGAAGGTCTTGGCGGTATAAGTTTCGACGCCTATGTCGACGAGGACGGGGTTGCCGTCGTGATAGACGATGAAGTTGCCGATGTCGTTGTGGTTGTGGCTTTCGGCGTTGTGGCCGCCCTTGGCAGCGACGTAGAAGCCTTCGGTGGAGCCCTGCTTCATGCGGGCGGCGAAGACCTGCGTGCCGGGGAAGCTGACATCGGCGACGAGGGGCGGCTTGGCGCCGACGGAGGCCTGGGCGAGTTCCTTCTGGTGGAAAAGGGCATCGAGGGTGCGGCCCATGGCGCCGACGTCGGAGCGCTCGAGGGCGGGCGAGGCCTTGCGGGCAGCGGCTATGGAACCGCCGTGCTGCATCATGAGGGGATCGTTGATGCGCTGGCCGTAGCGGTAGACGAGATTGGCATCCGGGGTGACGCGGGCGGCGGCATCGGCGAAGTTGACGTACCAGGAGCCGGCGATGTGGGCGCGGTAGATGTAGGCGCCGATCTCGCGGACAAGGGGAATGGAGAAGAGGTCGATTTTACCGGAAGAAGAAGAGTGGAGGAGGTCGAGGACATCGAAGAGGGAAGCGCCGGCGCGGCTCCAGTAGCCGGGGCCTTCGTCGCAGCCGCCGTCGGGGTGATAGACGTCGAGGAAGCGATCGGTGGAGGTGATGATCTTGTGGACGGCGGCGGCGCGGCGGGCGGGATCGGCTTCCATGAGGAGGGTGGCGGTGAGCCAGTTGGAGTTGATCCAGGGATTCCAGTTGTTGACGGAGCGGCCGTGTTCGAAGTCGAGGCCCATCCACCAGAAGTCATTGCGGGCCATGCATGGCTCGAAAATGCGGCGGCGGACTTCGAGTTGGAGGCGCGGGCGAAGGAGCTTGGAGAGGGAGTCGAGTTGCGGGGCGAGGAGGTAGTCGATCCAGGCGATGGCGTTGGCGGTTTCGGCGGCGAAGAGGTCGACGATGGGTTCGGTGACGTCAGGCAAGGTGACGCCGGCCTTCTGGGCGCTGATGTGAGCGGAGACGCCCCAGAAGGACTCTTCACAGATGAGCCAGAGGCCATTGAGGATTTCGTCGAGGAAGCGGCCTTTGAATTCGACGCACTCGGCGAGGGCGGCGAGGCGAACGCGATTGCGGCGGCCGAAGGAGAGGGCTTCCCAGCGGGAGCGGTTGCCGTTGCGCGGGTAATCGAGGAAGACGGAGGCGGGCAGCGAAGGCCAATCCTGGCCGAGATTGCGGGCGGCGGCATCGACGATGGCAGTGCGGGATTCCGCGGAGAGGGCTTCCCAGCCGGCACGGTCGGCGGCCTTGGGGTAAGGGCTCCACTGGCCCGGGGGAAGGAGGGCGCTCTGGATGGTGGCGGGAGTGAGCTTGGCGGCGAGGAGGTGACGCTCCGGCGGGACGGGTGCGCGTTGCTGGGCGAGAAGGGGGAGAGCGGAGGAGGCGAGGAGAGTGCGGCGGGTGAGGTCGAGCATGACAGAACAGTTATACGTCAAGAGCGGCTCAGGCGAAAGTGCGAATAGACTGAGGGGATGCGATTGGTGCTCACGGTCGGGCTGCCGGGATCGGGCAAGAGCACCTGGCTGCGCGGGCAGGGCGTGGAGGCGATTTCGTCAGATGGCGTGCGGGCGCTGCTTTCGGGCGATGAGACGAACCAGAGTTTGAACCGGCTGGTGTTCCGGACGATGCGGCAGATGGCGAAGGCGCGGATGCTGGCGGGCGCGGAAGTGACCTACATCGATTCGACGGCTTTGACGAAATGGGAGCGGCGGTGCTGGGTGAGGTTTGCCGAGTTGAACGATTGCGAGGTGGAGGTGGTGTTTTTCGAGGTGGACGAGGAGGAGTGTCTGCGGAGAAATGCGGGCCGGGCGCGGGTGGTGCCGGAGGATGTGCTGCGAAGAATGGCGGCGCGGATGGAGCGGCCTAGCGTGGACGAGGGCTTTCTGAGGATCTCCACGATTTCTGCGAGGCCAGCCAGGTGAAGGCAGGAACGAGGCCGAGGGCGCCAGTGGCGAGGGCGAGAGTGCGGACGGGGACGCCGAGATCGATCAAGTGCCCGGCGGCGTAGGAGAGCGCGCTCATGACGAGGAAGAGGCCGCCGAAGTCGGCGGAGAAGACGCGGCCGCGGAAACGGTCTTCGGTGAGGTTCTGCAGGAGCGTGGTGGAGAAGACCCAGGCCATGGAGGTGCCGAAGTGGCCGAGAGCGACGGAGAGGCAGGCGAGGGCGAGCGTGGGCGCGGCGCTGAGCATGGCGTAAGAGGCGGCGGCGATGAGGAAGGCGTAGAAGATCGCCTGCCGCATTTTGGCCTCATCGTTCTTGGCCCAATAGCCGGCGGCGAAGGAGCCAAATAGGGCGCCGACGCCGCGGGAGCTGAACAAGAGGCTGATGGCGAGGGTGCCGGAGCCGTTGATGGGGAAGACCCGTTCGCTGAAGATGGGGAGCAGCACCCAGTGTGCGCCGAGGAGGCCCATGCCGGCCTTGACCATGAGGGTGGCGATCATGCGACCGTCGCGGCGCACGTATTGGACGCCTTCCCAGATGGGTTTGAAATCGATGAGGTCGATGGGGCGGAAGGGGGGATGGTGATCGGAATGGGTTTCCCGGACGCGCATGCGCCAGAGGAGCGCGGCGGAGACGGCGAAGGAGATGGCGTTGAGAATGAAGACGGTGTCCCGGCCGAACTTGTAAGCGATGAAGCCGCCGATGCCGCTGCCGAGGGCGAGGTTGATGGCCCAGGTGGAGGAGGAGAGCGCGTTGGCAACGAGGAGTTCGTCAGGGGAGCGGGTGATGTTGGGGATGATGGCGGAGCGGCCGGGCTCGAAGAGGGCCCACATGATGGTCTCGAGCAGGAGGAGGAGCCAGATGAGCCAGACCATATCGGCGGTCTTGACGAAGAGCATGCCGAGGACGATGAAGATGCGGCAGACGTCGGCGAAGATCATCACGGAGCGGCGGTTGAGCCGGTCGTTGATGACGCCCGCGGTGGGCGCGACGAAGACCTGGGGGAGGAGTTGGAGGACGATGGCGAGTGCGACGCTTTTCGCCTGGCCGGTGAGTTGGAGGAGCAGCGAGTAGATGCAGACGGCGTAGAGCCAGTCACCGAGTTCGGAGACGACCTGGGAGGACCACAGGAGGCGGAACTCGCGGTTATCGCGGAGCAGGCGGCCGTAAGCAGTCAGCGAGTAGGAGGAGGCTGGAGCTTCGGCCATTGGGGAATTACTCGGTGTAGATGCCCATACGCTGTTTGACGGTGCGGACGGTGTCGTTGGCGATGGGCGAGACGCGATCGGCTGAGTCGCGGAGAACCTGTTTGAGGTAGGCGGGGTCGGCGGCGATTTCGTTGTAGCGCTGCTGAATGGGCTCGAGGCCGGCGACGACGGCTTCGGCGACGGTTTTCTTGAGATCGCCATAGCGCATGCCGGGGAAGTGGGCTTTCATCTGGTGGTCGGTCCAGCCGGTGAAGGCCTGGTGGATGGCGAGGAGGTTCTGGACGCCGGGGCCCATGTTTTCAAGGTCGACGGCGGGATTGGAGTCCGTGGTGGCCCGCATGACCTTCTTGCGGATGACGGAGGGGGGATCGAGGAGCGAGATGGCGTGGCCGGAGCCGGTCTCGGACTTGGACATTTTCTTCGTCGGGTCGTCGAGGCCCATGATGCGGGCGCCGACGGTGGGGAGCTTGGTTTCCGGCATGACGAAGGTGTCGCCGTAGCGGGCGTTGAAGGACTGGGCGATGTCGCGGGTGAGTTCGAGGTGCTGGGTCTGGTCGTCACCGACGGGCACGGCGTTGGCTTTGTAGAGCAGGATATCGGCGGCCATGAGGACGGGGTATTGAAGGAGGCCGTCGCCGATGGATTCCTGCCTGGCGGATTTATCTTTGAACTGCGTCATGCGTTCGAGCCAGCCGAGGGGGGTGGCGCAGGTGAGGAGCCAGCAGAGTTCGGCGTGGGCGGCGACGGTGGATTGGACGACGACGGAGGAGATCTTAGGATCGATGCCGGCGGCGAGGAAGATGGCGGCGGTTTGCTGGATCTTCTGGCGGAGTTCGGCGGGGTCCTGATATACGGTGATGGCGTGCAGATCGACGATGCAGAAGACGCATTCGTAGTCGTGCTGCATGCGGACCCAGTTTTTGAGGGCGCCGAGATAGTTACCGATATGTAGGGAGCCGGTAGGCTGAATGCCGGACAGAACTCTTGGTTTCATGCTGAACTGAAGTAGGTAGGACTCTTTTCATCGTAAGGGATGCAGATGGGCGAAGTAAAAATTGAGAAGTGGGTTTACGGCGGCGCAGGCCTGGCGCGAGCCGAAGGACATGTGGTGATGACGCCCTTCGTGCTGCCGGGCGAAGTGGTGCAGGTGGAAGAGGTGAAGCGGCGGGCGCAGATGGTGGAGGCGCGGGCGACGGGTTTCATTGAGAAGAGCGAGATCCGCGCGGAGCCGCAATGCGAGTACTTCACGAAGTGCGGCGGGTGCCACTACCAGATGGCGCCGTACGAGTTTCAGGTGGCGCAGAAGGTGGAGATCGTGCGGGAGGTTTTCCGGCGCGTGGGGAAGTTGGATGCGCCGGCGGAGATCGAGACGATTGCGGGCGAGCCGTGGGGCTACCGGAACCGCAGCCAGTTTCACTTTGGCGGGCATTCGTTGGGGTACAAGGCGCCGGGGAGTGATCGCGTGGTGGACGTGGATCAGTGCCCGATTTCGTCGCCGGCGATCAACGCGGCGTTGAAGACGCTGCGGGCGAAGCGGCGGGACAAGCACTTTCCGCGGTTCTTGAAGGAAATAGAGCTGTTCACGAACGGCGAGCGGACGATGGTGAACGTGATTGAATCGGAGAGAGGTGTGGCGAAGGGGTTTTTCCAGTGGCTGGGAGAGTCGATTCCGGGCGCGGCGGACGGAGCGCTGGAGTATTAAGCGGCGGGGGAGAAGTTCCGGGTGAGCCACAAGTCGTTCTTTCAAGTGAACCGGTTTTTGGTGGACCGGATGGTGGAGTGTGCGCTGGCGGGGGCGTCGGGCGGGACGGCGTTGGATTTGTACGCGGGGGTGGGGCTGTTCACATTGGGGCTGGCGCGGAAGTTCGAGAAAGTGACCGGGGTGGAGAGCGACGCGTCGGCGGCGCGGGATCTGGAGTTCAACGCGGAGCGGGCGGGAGTGAAGTTGAAGGCGCAGCGGATGCAGTCGGAGCAGTATCTGGAAGAGGCAACAAAGACGCCGGATTTTGTTTTGGCGGATCCGCCGCGGGCCGGCTTGGGGAAGGGCGTGGTGAAGCACCTGCTGCGGCTGGCGCCGGAGCGGATCACGGTGGTGAGTTGCGATCCTTCGACGCAAGCGAGGGACGTGGCGATGCTGGCAGCGGGCGGATACCGGCTGGAGCGGCTGGCGGTATTGGATCTGTTTCCGCAGACATACCACGTGGAGACCGTGGCGGGTCTGGTCAAAGCCTGATTAACGGAGTTCGGCTTCGGAGAGCTTGGACATGTCGCCGAGGAAGGAATGCACAGCGGTCCAGGCGATGAGATGGAAGCTGCCCATCATCACGAACAGCGGGAAGTAGCCGAAGTGCATGACGAGGTAGCCGGGCAGGAGGGCGGTGAAGATGACACCGCCGATGCCGCCCATGAAGCCGCCGATGCCGGTGACGCTGGCGACGGCGCTCTTGGGGAAGACGTCGGAGACGGTGGTGTAGAGGTTGGCTGACCAGCCCTGGTGCGCGGCAGTGGCGAGAGAGATGAGGGCGACGGCCATCCAGGTTTCGGGTACGGCAACAGCGGTGGCGGCGATGGGCATGCACAGCGCAAAGCAGCCCATGGTGACCTTGCGGGCCTTGCCGTTGGGCCAGCCGCGTCCGATGAGATAACCGGAGACCCAGCCGCCGGCGACAGAGCCGAAGTCGGCCATGAGGTAGATGAACGGCAGCGCCCAGCCGATCTGCTCGAGCGAGAGGTGGCGGGCTTCCTTGAAATAGAGAGTGAGCCAGGTGAGGTAGAACCACCAGACCGGGTCAGAGAAGAACTTGGCGACGGCGAAGCCGTAGGTCTGGCGGATGCCCAGGGCCCGGCCCCAGGAGACCCTGGAGGTGACGCGCTCTTCGGGATCGCTTTCGATGAGGGCGATCTCGGCTTCATTGATGCGGAAGTGCTCGCGCGGGACGCGGTAGAGGAACCACCAGAGCAGCAGGCAGATGGTGCCGGTGGAGGCGGTGATGAAGAAGCAGGTGCGCCAGCCGAGGTGGAAGTTCATCCAGACGAAGATGGGGGGGCCGACCATGGTGGCGACGTTGGTGCCGGCGTTGAAGATGCCGGTGGCGAAGGCGCGGTCCTTCTTGGGGAACCACTCGGTGACGGCCTTGATGGCGGCGGGGAAGTTGCCGCTTTCGCCGAGGCCGAGGAGGCCGCGCCAGAAGGCGAGCGAGAGCCAGCTGGCGGAGAGTGCGTGCAATCCGGCGGCGACGCTCCAGAGGGTGATGGCGGCGGAGTAGCCCTTGCGCGTGCCAATGCGATCGATCCACCAACCCATGAGCAGGAATCCGCAGGCATATGCGCCTTGAAATGCGGCGTTCACGTAGCCATACTCAAGCTTGGTGAATTTGAGATCCTCAAGGATGACGGGGCTGAGGATGCCCAGCACGATCCGATCGAGGTAATTGTTGGTGGTGATCAGAAACAGAAGCGCTAGAATCCACCAGCGGGTGTTGGTAGGTCGCGGATGCACGAGTCCGATTATACTGAAATGTCACAACAATGTGCGGTGATCCTGGCGGCAGGCCGGGGAACGAGATTGAAGTCCGTCACGGGCGATTTGCCGAAGCCATTGCTGCTGCTGAACGGCAAGCCGATGGTGGAGCACGTGATGGGCAGCCTGCGGCACGCGGGGTTCGACAAGTTCCTGCTGGTGGTGGGATACCGGCATGAATTGTTCTACGCGCGGTTTGCCGGGGACCACAGCGTGCACTATGCGCTGCAGGATCCCGTGGACGGGACCGGATCCGCCACGCGGCTGGCGGAAGGCTTCACGGCAGGCGACCCGTTCCTGCTGATCTTTGGGGACATTCTGGCGGCGCCGGAGGATCTGGCCGAGCTGTGGAAGCGGTTGATGGATGATCCGGAGGCGGCGGGCGTGATTGCCGTGAAGGAAGTGGACGACCCCTATCAGGGCGCGGCGGTGTATGAGGAGAACGGCGTAGTGAGCCGGATCATCGAGAAGCCGCCGATAGGAACGAGCACGACGCGTTGGAACAGCGCGGGAATCTATGCATTTCGCCGTGTAGTGTTCGAGGCGCTGGCGCGGATTCAGAAGACGGAGCGGGACGAGTATGAGCTGCCGTCGGCGGTGACGATGCTGCTGGGAGAAGGCAAGCGCTTCCTGATTTCGCCATTGGTGGGCGCGTGGCGGGACGTGGGTCGCCCGGAGGATGTGGCGGCGGCGGCGGAGATTACCAGCGAGTTGCTTCCCGGATAGCGCCGGCCATGCGCTTGGAGACGGCGGTTTCGATGCCGCCGGAGAGGCGCAGGAGGAAGCGTTTGGAAGAGAGCGGCGTGATGGCGCGCAGGTGATTGGTGTTGATGATGACGGCGCGGTGGATGCGGCGGAAGCGCGGAGGCGGGTATTTCTCTTCGATGGACTTGAGCGTGGAGTCGAGCGCGTACTTGCCGGAAGTGGTGAGGACCATGGCGCCGCCGGGCGCGGCGCGGAAGAGGATGACGTCGGCGGGATCGAGCAGGTGAATTTCGCCGCCGGCGCGGGCGGCGATGCGGCGCGGTGTTTCAGCGGGAGCGGGCGCCGGCTTCAGATTGCGGCCGGAGAACTGGGCCTGCGCTTTAGCGATGGCGGCGGAGAGCCGTTCAATGCGTACCGGTTTGAGGAGATAGTCCACGGCGCCCGAGTCGAAAGCGGCCAGAGCGTGCGTATCGTGGGCCGTGACGTAGATGACCAGGGGCGCGTGCGGACCGCGGAGGGAGCGGGCGAATGCGACGCCGTCGACGCCGGGCATATGGATGTCGAGCAGGAGCAGGTCCGGAGCGAGGCGCGGCATGAGGCTGAGCGCTTCAGCGGCCGAGGAGGCCTGGCCGGCCACGCTGACGGACGGGATCTCATCCAGCAGCTCCCTGAGAATGGAACGCGCGATGGGCTCGTCATCGACAATCAGGACTCTCATGGCTCGTCTCCGGGTATGGTGAAACCGACCTGGGTCAGCCCGCCGGAGCGATGGATATCGAGGGTAGCGGAATCGCCGTAACAGAGGCGCAGACGCTGGCGGACATTGTCGAGACCGACGTGCAGGCCGGGGCGCGGTTGCGGGCTGAAGCCGGGGCCTGAGTCCGTGACGGAAACGGCCAGGCGCCCGTCCTGCCAATGGGCGGAGACGTGGACGGTGCCGCCTTCGGGCAGCGAGGCGATGCCGTGCTTCACCGCGTTCTCGACCAGGGGTTGAATGGAGAGCACGGGGATGGGGGCGTGAGCGGCGTCCGCGCCGATGTCGATCTGCGTATGAAGCTTCGGGCCGAGGCGCAGAGACTCGATCTCCAGGTATGCGCGGACGATCTGCATCTCAGACTCCAGTGGGATGGTGCTGCGGCCGCTCTGGAGGAAGTAGCGGAAGATATCGGAGAGATTGAGGACGGTTCTGCGTGCTTCGGCGGCGGACTTGGGGATGGAGCCGTAGAGGACATTGAGCGCATTGAAGAGGAAGTGCGGGTGGATGCGGGACTCGAGGGCGCGCAGCTCGGCCTGGGTGATGAGCCGCTTGAGTTCGGCTTCGCGGTAGTGCTCGAGGCGCTCGTCCACGGTGTTGTGCAGGCGGGTGAGGAGGGCCAGATCTTCGGAGAGGTAGGGCCGCCCGCCGGCGCGCCGGCCGAGGTCGAAGGGCAGCGGGCGATCCTGTGCGACAGTGTCTCCGGCGCGCTCGGCCTCGAAGAAGTGAGCGATTCGCTCAGCAGCCCATTCCAGATATCCCGCTTCCGAGTCGATGGTATGTTTGCGGAGGTCCCGCAGGAGGAGATCCGCGTCACCGCGGCGGAAGAGCAGGCGGGTGAGGAGATTCTGCGCGGCAGAGCGCGTCATGGCGAAGGCCACCAGCAGGGCAGTGGAGCCCGCGGCCAGCAAAGCGACCTGCGGATTCAACATGCGGCGGTAGTCCACCAGGCCGAGGTGCAGGGCGGCCTCCGCGGCCGCCCAGGTAAAGAGCGCTGCGAGCAGGAAGTTTGCCAGAAAGCGCAGGAACGCGTCGAGCAGCAGGAAGCGGAACTCCTGCATCAGAACGAACAAGGCCAGAGGCACGCCGGCGTGGTGAATGGCGAGTTCCATGGCCCAGGCGTGGGTGGTGTTCTCCGAATGGAGATGCGTAAAGGAGAGGGCAAAGAGAAAAATGGCCAGCGCGGCGGCG
>JACQZS010000230.1 GCA_016213725.1 Acidobacteriota bacterium
CGGCCCCGCCCCGCCTCACATAGTCCGTCGCCGCCGGCTTCTCACCCAGTGCGTGCAGCACCAGCCTCAGGTCTGCATTCAGGCGCAGATCGCTGAAGCCGGCAGGCATCGCGCTCCGCTGCAGATCGCTCACCAGGTGCACCTCCAAAGGGTGCTTCAGACTCTGCTGGTATGATCGCAGCGCCCGCGCCAGTTCCCCGAACGAGTTCCGCGAAGCCGTGGCCTCCAACCTCGACACGTCCGCCGCGGGCAACACTCTGAGCCGCGAATCGAACGCCGCCAGCCGCGCCCCCTGCCGCACCAGCGACGCCGCCTCATCCCGGGCCTTCTGCATCCGTCCCGCGACACCCATGCTCGCCGACGTGTCCACCACCACCAGCCGCTCCGCCCTGGCGTCCGCGGCGCCGGCCCGCCAAACGAACGGCTGCACGAACGCCAGCACGATCAGCGTGAGCAGCATCAGCCGCGCGGCCAGCAGCACCAGGTAGTCCAGCCGCCTGTGCTTCAGGTCCGCCTGCGTGCTCTTCTCAAAAAACATCAGCGAAGAGAACTGCTGCGTCTCGCTCCTGTGACGCTTCAACAGGTGCAGATACAGCGGCAGGCCCAGAAGACCCAGTCCGGCGAAGAACCATGGCGTGAGGAATCCCATGTTACGGCCGCCCCTCCCGCACAATCAGGTATTTCCGTAAAGCCTCGTCCAGCGGCTGGTTGGTGAGCGTCAACGCATACCCCAGACCCGCCCCGGAGGCCTTCGACTGCATCTCCTCCAGGTGGGCCCGCATCTTCTCGCGGTACGGGCCGGCCGCGTATTCCGGGCTCACTTCCAGCTCCGCGCCCGTCTCCATATCGATCAGAATCCGCGACCCGCCCAGGCGCGGCTCCACCTCCTCCGGATCCAGCACGTGCATCAGAATCACGTCATTGCCGCGGTGCCGCAGCGGCGCCACCGTGTTCACCACCTCTGCCGCCGGCGCATAGAAGTCCGACACCACCAGCACGATGCCGCGTCGCTGCAGGAACTGCTGGAAGTGGTGGAACGGCCGCGCGAAATCGGTGCGCTGCCCCGGCTCGCTGCGGTCCAGCGAATACAGCACCTTCAGCCACTGCCCGTGCCTGGATGAAGGCTCAACGTAGTCCCGCACGTCGTCGTCGAAACTGATCAGGCCCACCGCGTCGCGCTGCTGGTGCGCCAGATAAGCCAGCGATGCGGCCAGAAACCGTGCATAGTCGATCTTCCGCAGAATCCGCTCCGCCGCGCCCTTGTATCCCATCGATGCGCTGCGGTCCAGCAGGATCGTCAGCCGCGTGTTCGTCTCGCCGCGGTAGCGCTTCAGGTACAGCCGGTCCGCCCGCGCATACACATTCCAATCCACGTACCGCAGATCGTCGCCCGGCGTGTACGCACGATACTCCGCGAACTCCTGGCTGAAGCCGAAGTCGGGCGAACGGTGATGCCCCGCGATGAACCCGTCCACCACGGTCTTCGCCGTGAGTTCCAGGTTCGCGATGCCGGCCAGCACCTGCGGATCGAGGAAGCGTTGCGTCATGGCCTGCTCTTGAAAGGAAGCGCCGCCAGAATGCGCTTCAGAATGTCGTCCGGCGTCAGGCGGTCGCTCTCCGCCTGGAAGTTCAGCAGAATCCGGTGGCGCAGCACGGGCCGCATCAGCGCCGTCACATCTTCTTCCGTCACGTGGTACCGCCCGCGCATCAGTGTGCGCGCTTTCGCCGCCAGCACCAGGTTCTGCGCGCCGCGGACGGAGCCGCCGAAGTTCACATACTTCTTCACAAAGTCCGGAGCCGTCCCATCCGACGGCCGCGTCGCCCGCACCAGCGCAATGGCATAACGCGCCAGGTCCTCCGCAATCGGCACCATCCGCACCAGCCGCTGGAACGACAGAATCTCCTCGGCCGACGTCACCGGCCGCAGCTCCGCCCGCGCCGTCGTCGTCGTCAGCCCGATCACCTTCAGTTCCTCCTCCTCGCCCAGGTAGTCCAGCAGCGTGTTGAAGAGGAACCGGTCCAGCTGCGCCTCGGGCAGCGGGTACGTGCCCTCGAGTTCAATCGGGTTCTGCGTCGCCAGCACAAAGAACGGCGCCGGCAGCTTGTATTGGGTCCCCCGCACCGTGCACGAAAGCTCCTGCATCGCCTCCAGCAGCGCCGCCTGCGTCTTGGGCGGCGTGCGGTTGATTTCGTCCGCCAGCAGCACGTTGCCGAAAATCGGCCCCTGCACGAACGTCCAGATGCGGCGGCCCGTCCCCGGCTCGTCCTCCAGAATGTCGGTGCCCGTGATGTCGCTCGGCATCAGGTCCGGCGTGAACTGGATGCGCCGGAACTCCAGCCCCAGCGTCTCGGCCATCGTGCGCACCAGCAGCGTCTTCGCCGTGCCCGGCATGCCCGTGATCAGGCAATGCCCGCCCACAAACAAAGCGATCATCAATTGTTCCAGCACTTCGTCCTGGCCGACAATCACTTTTCGCACCTGCTCCACCATGGCCTGCTGCACGGCCTGGAAGCGGTCCACTTGCTGCTTGAGGGCGTCGATGTCGGTTTGGTTCATCGTTCTCACTTCACTTTCGTTTCTTTCGATTCTTTCGAAGGCGTATTCAGTTCAATCAACAGCTTCTGCGCCGGCCTGTACCCCGGCGCCTCTTCCAGCGCCGCCAGCACCGCGTCCTTTGCCTCTTCCGGCCTCTGCGCGTTCTTCGATGCCACGGCCAGCCCGTACCACGCCGATGCTTTGTCGATCGGCTTCGATTCCAGCACCGCCCGCCACTCCGCCGCCGCCTCCGGCCACCGCCCCAGCGTCCCTCTCAGCGCGCCCAGCTTCCGGTGCAGCTCTTCATCCTTCACCGGGTAGATCCACAACACCCTGGTCAGCGACGCCTCGGCCGCCGCCGCTTCGCCCAGCCCCTCCTGCAGCCCCGCCAGCTGCTTCAGCACCGCCGGACTCCGCCCGCCCCCGCGCGCGTACTTCAGCAGCACCTCCGCCGCCCCGGCCTTGTCTTCCTTCGCCAGCCGCGCCGCCGACAGCGCTTCATACGCGTTGCCCGCCTCCACATACTCCGGAAACTCCGCCATCCGCTTCGGCGCCGCCTCTTCCACCTCCGCCCAGCGCTTCGCCTTCACCGCCTCGTTCAGCGGCTTCAGCGCCTTCATCCACTCCTCGAACGACGCCAACTCCTTCCCGTGCTCCTTCTCCAGCCACGCGATGAAATCCCTGTCGAAGTCGCCCGGCTTCACGCCCAGCACCTGTTCGATCACCTCCGCCGTCGGCCGCACCTGCGAAAACGCCCGGATCATCTCCAGCAGCTTCGCCCAGCCCCAGCGCTGCTCGATGTAGTCGCACACCCGCCCCGCCTGGAAATACGAAACGATCACCTGGTTCGGATACGACGGCCGGATGAAGCCCCGGTCCAGCAGCGCCACCGGCAGCAGCTCTTTCTTCTTCATCA
Source organism: Acidobacteriota bacterium (assembly GCA_016213725.1). GTDB lineage: Bacteria > Acidobacteriota > Terriglobia > Bryobacterales > Bryobacteraceae > Paludibaculum. The sequence continues at coordinate 3,453 of JACQZS010000230.1, forward strand.
CCGTCAGAATCTCCGGCGTCAGCCGGTCCCCCCACTCCGCATCGGCCTTCGTCTCTTCGTGCACCGCCAGCCCTTCCGTGAACCAGCGCGGCACCCTGTGCCGTGTCGCCGTCACCACGTACACGTGGCTCAACTCGTGCCCCAGCGTCGATGCCCAGTGGAACGACCCCGGCCGCCGCGCCGACGGGCTGTCCATCGCCACGCTCAGCCCGAACGTCACGCCCAGCGCGCCCAGCCCCGGCAGCCCCGTCGTCCGCACTTCAAAATCGGGATGATCCGGATACACCTCCACCGTCACCGGACCCGGCAGCCGGAACCCGTACTTCTTGTCGTAGGCCGCAATCGCCCGCTCCATCTGCATCTCGAAGTACGGCTGCAGCAGCGCCGCCTCGCTCTTGTGCAGCCGCAGCACATACCGCGGATGCTGCACCGTCACGAAGTTCTTATAGCTGTCCAGCAGCTTCAGCGAGTTCGTCGTCGCCGCATCGCGGTAGCGCGCGTCATACGCCTTCTCCAACTCCTGCCGCGCCTCGGCGTCCTTGCCCACCCGCATCAGGTTCACGCCCAGTTCGCTGTGCGCCCGGTCCAGCCCTGAATCGATCGACACCGCCTTCCGGTACAGCTCAATCGCCTCTTCATACCGGCGGTTCAACACAAAATGCCGCGCCATCCGCGCATAACCCGGCGCGTACGGCCCCATCTCGTCCAGCAGCTTGGCCGCATCCCGGTCCTGCAGCAGTGCCATCGCAGCCAGCACCGCCACCGCGTCTTTCGACGGCCGCGCCTTGCTCGCCTCCGCCGTCGCCGCAATGAAGTTGCCGTCTTCCAGGAACGTGTTCGCCAGCAACACCCGCGCCTCCACCAGGTCCGGCTCTTTTTCCAGCGCCTTCTGCGCCAGCTCAATCGCCTTCTGGTCGAAGTGCTCCGACGCCACCAGCCCTAGCCCAACCAGCGCCGCCGCATCGTCCTTCTTCAGCTCCAGCGCCTCCTGGAACAACCCCTCGGCGTCCTTCAGGTTGTACCGCTCCAGCAGCAGCCGCCCCCACCGCACCTTCAACCCGGCATCGTTCGGGTTCGCCTTCTCGGCAATCCGGAACGCATTGTTGGCATCCTCGTAGCGCTTCTCCTTCCAGTACTTCTCCGCCAGCGCGCGCGCATCCTGCCCGCTCACGGTCGCCGCCGCGGCCAGCCCCATCAGCACGAGGATCCACGGTAGCCTCACCGGTCGATCACCTCCTGCGTCCGCGCCAGGTCCAGCAGCAGCGCATTCAGCTTCTGCTTGTATTCCGCCATCGGCATCGCCGCCTTCTCCAGCTTCAGCTTCTCGATGGCGATCTCCAGCTCTTCCCGCCGCGCCAGCGCCAGCCGCTTCTCAGGATCGTTCAACGCCTTCTGCGCCGCCCCGAAGCGGACCAGCGCAAACCGCGCCCCCGCGCTCTCGTCCATCAATGGATGCTCCGTCGCCAGCCGCTTCTGCGTGTCGTAAAACGCCGCCGTCTTCGCCTTGGCGTACTGAAAAGCCTCCTGCGCGCTGATCGACTCGTTCTTATCCGTGTCCGCCCCCGCATCCCGCAGCGCCTCCACCCAGTAGCGTGAAAAGACCACCGCCGTCTTCTCCGTCCCGCTCCGCGTCGCGCTCACCACCGTGCGCTGTGGCGACTTCAGCACCGCCGCCGCCGCCCCGCTGCAGCTGCTCGCCACCACCACCAGTTGCCGCGCGGGAATCCGGTCCAGCCACACCCGCAGCTCCTCGGCCGTCACATCCGCGCCGGGCAGGTTGAACTTGTACACCATCCCGTCGAACGTCCCGTGGCCGATCAGCACCAGCGCGAAGGTATCGTCGGCCTTGGCCTGCGCCGCTATCCGGTCCAGCGCCGCTTTCACGTTTGCTTTCACCGCCAGCGGCCCGCTCAACGCCTCGCCGCCGGCCAGCTTCTGATGCTCGGCGGCCAGCATGGCGAACCGCTGCTCGTAGTCGGGCTCGCCGCCCAGCCCGCCTACCGCCAGCTTGAAATCGGCAGCCAGCGCCGCGGCCATGCCCAGCCACAATGCCGTGATCATCCTCATACCGCCCCCCATCTCCGCCGCAGCAGCCATGCCGCGCCTTTCAGCCCGGCCAGCAGCAGAAACGCCACCGGCGCGCTCCAGATCTCCCGCACTTCTTTCACGGAGATCCCCGCATCGGAAAGCTCGATCTCCGCAGCCAGCGCCGACGTCGCGCCCTGCTCGTAATACCGCCCGCCCGTCTGTTGCGCCAGCCGTTCCAGCAGCTCCCGGTTCTGCTCCGTGCGGAAATTCTCCGCCACCCCGTCCTCCCGCCGGAACGTCAGCGTGTCGCGGCCCAGGTCCGTCTCCCCCTGCCGCGCCGAAACTTCCGCCACATAGGACCCCGCCGCCTCCGCCTTCCATTCCGCTGCATACGCGCCCGGCTCGTTCTTCACCGGCAGCAGCGGCACCACCGCCGAACTCCCATTCGGCCCAATCACGCTCGCCTCCACCACCGCATCCGCCGCCGGCAGATAGTTGCGGTCGCGCACCTCCGCCCGCAAGGCCACCCTCGTTTCATCGGAGTAAACCTGCCGCGCCGTCGACAGCGTCACCCGGTCGTTCACGTCCCCCGCCACCCAACGCAGCAGCTGCCGCCAGAACATCTCATGGCTCATGTCTTTCGAATCCTGGGCCATCTGCCAGCGCCAGCTTCCGCCGGTCGCGAACAGCGCCACGCGCCCCCGCCCGTACGGCTGCGTCGCCAGCAGCGGAAACCGGCCCCGCCCGCCGGCCGTCAGCTCCGCCAGCACCAGCGCGCCGGGCTTCGCCGCCCCGGTCTCCTGATAGTCCGCCAGATACGGTAGAGCCTTCCACTTCGACAGGTTCTTCCCCGCATCTTCTTCCATGCGGGTGATCAGCGAATCCCGCCCCGCCGACGTCAGCTCCGCGGTCGCCGGCTCGCGATGAAAAGTCCCGCGCCGGTCCGGCAGCGTCATCGGCAGCATCTGCGCCACCGGCGAATGATTCCATCCCCCCTCCGATAGCGCCGCCCGCCCGCCCAGAAACAGCACCCCGCCGCCCCGCCGGTCTACGAATTCCTGAATCAGCGATTGCTGCGCCGCGTTGAAATACCCCGCTTCCACGTTTCCGATAATCAACGCCTGGTAGGCGAACAGCTCATCGATCGTGTCCGGGAAGCCGCGCTCCAGCTCCTTCGGATTCTCAATCCCCTGCCGGTAGAACTTGTTTTGCGTCGTCCTCAGAATCGAAACCAGGTGCAGGTTCTTGTCCAGCTCCGCCGCCCGCCTGATAAACTTCATCTCCCACCGCGGCTCGCCTTCAAAATACAGGATCCGCGGCCGCTTATCCCGCACGTCCAGCAGCCGCGTCAACGCGTTGTTCTTCCCGTTGATCTCGCCGCTCTGGAGCGCAATCGAGATCTCCAGCGCCTTGGCGCCCGCGGCCCCCGCCGGAAACGAGATCTCCTCCCGCGCGCCCTCTCCATCGCCGGGCAGCTTCACGTCGCGCGCCGCCAGCACCTTCGACCCCTCCTTTACCGTCAGCCGCGCCATCCGCCCGCCATACCCCGCCTGCCTCAGAGTCACCGTGGCCGAAACCCGCGAATCCGGCAGCGCACGCGCCGGCACCTGCGCGTCCGTGATCTCCACATCGTCCCGCATCCGCTCCGGTCCGAATCCCACCGCATGAATGGGAATCCGCGAGCGCCGCAGCGTATCCATCGTCTCCGCGCTGATGCCCCCCGCATTGTCCGCGCCGTCCGACAGCAGCACGATCGCTCCGATGGGCAGCGTCGACGCCTCCGCCGCGGCCGCCTCCAGCGCCTCTCCCAAACGCGATACCGGCTGCGTGGCCGCCGCCGGCGCCGCCCCCGCAAGCTGCAGCCCCCGGCCGGCTTCATACACCCGCACCGGAAAGCGCTTCCGCAGCTCCGGCAGCAGCGAGGAATTCAGCAATCTCTGCGCCGCGCCGATCCGCCCATCCAATCCCATGCTCGCCGACGTGTCCACCAGCACCGAAACCACATTCTGCTGCGGCTTCAGCGTGGCCACGCTCAACGCCGGTTGCCACAGGAACAGCAGCAGCACCGCCAGCACCGCCCATTCCAGCCCAGCCAGCGCCAGCGCCCTCCTCCTCGGCAATGGCTTCCGCAGAAAGAGCCACAACGCATAGCCCACCGCCGCCGCCAGGCCAATGCCCAGCATCCACAGCGGCCACGGATTCGCCAGCACAAGTGTCCCCTTGCGGTAAACGGGCCAGGGGTACTTGAAGAGGAATTCGAACAATGGGTCTCCTAGTGCGTCATGGCGTAAATGATGTAGTTGATCGCTGTGCGGTAGGCTTGCGAGGCGTACTTTTCCGGATAGTTCGGACTGTCCGCCCACTCCCAGGCGTCGCCCTGGTCCATGTTGTGGCAGATGCCGATCACGATTCTGCCTTTGTCGTCCCGCACCGCCCTCCACTTCGGCTCGAAACCGTCATACTCGTAGGTCTTCGTGAAGGGGTAGTTCACGATCCCGGGCACCTGCATCCGGTGCTCCAGATCGTACAAAACGTGGAAGATCGGATCCGAGTCTTCGATGTCCACGATGGTGCGGTCCGCAAAGCCTTTGTTCAGGCTCTCCGTGAACAGCTCCCATTCCATCGTGCCGTGGAAGTCGTCGGTGAATAGGAATCCGCCGCGATCAATGAACTCCCGCAGCTTCTTGGCCTGCGACTCCGGCAGGTCCCAGTGGCCCGGTTCCACCACATACACCCACGGGTAGTTGTAGATGTCGTCGCTCACCAGGTCTACAATCCGCTCCATGGAGTTGGAGTCGATCCTCGTCAACCGCCGCACGCCCTGCAGAAACTGGCGGTCCGCCTTCGGATAATCCACCGTCCACGACCCGCGCATGGCCCACATGCCCGTCGCCCGGACGTTCGGATACCTCAACCGGGCAAAGTAGAACTCGGCCTTGACACCCGCGTCCACCGGCGGCCCGGTATCCTCGGAATCCGGAAACAGGCGGCGGAATTCGCGGAATCCTCTCTGGTATGCCCACACCGATCCCGCCAAAGCCGACACGAACGCCGCAATCGTCAGCAGCTTCCGCATGATCCTTTAGATGCCCCTCGTGGGCCTTAGGATAGCAGACGATTTTTGCGCCCGTTCCGTTACCGCATTGCACGGCCGGACAGGGCGGGCCGCAACCCGCCCCCTGTTTTCTTCGAAACTACTTCGGACAGCCGGCCCGGCAGCTGGTCAGCCGCGTCTCGCAGGCCTTCCTGTCAGCGTCCTTCGTGGCGCGCTTCAGGCAGTTGTCATGCCCTGACTTGCACTTGTCCATGCACTGCTGCCTCGCGTCCGGCTGCGGCTTCTTGTCGCCGGCGAATAACAATGAGCCAGCCAGGAATGCGCAGATGAAGTATTTGTTCATAAAGAAACCTCCCTGGCGACGCACTCTATCTCAGCCGGCGCACGGAGTCCAGCGATCAATCGATGGCCTGTCGATCGGCCTTACGCCGCCAGCAGGCCGCGCAGGTTCCATCCGCAGATCACGCTGCCTTCAAATTTGTTGCCGTTCGGGCCGGGCCAGTGCGTCTCCAGGCTCACCGCGCCCTTGTACCCATCGGCCAGCAGCGCTGCGATCTGCCCCTTCCAATCCACGTGCCGCGTCCCCACCGGACCCCACACCGGCTTATGCCCCACCATCTCGCAATCCTTGGCGTGGACGTGCACAATCCGGTCCTTCGGCAGCAGATTGTAGCCGAATGGGAACGGCTCTTCGCCCGCCACCAGCGCGTTGGCCGGATCCCAAACCAGTTGAATGTGCGAATGCGGCATCGCGTTCAGGAATCGCGCCGCCTCCGCCGCCGTGCCGATGTTGCAGGCGTGCTCGTTCTCGATGCCGCAGATGATGTTGTGCGCCTTGAACTGGTCGGCGATCTTCGAAATCGCCGCGCAGGCCGGCTCAAAGCACTTCTCCGGGTCCAGGGTCCGCCAGAACGCGAAGACGCGCACCACGTTCGCTCCCGTCATCTGGCATAACTGAATCGCCCGGTCAGCCAGCTTCGGCTGGTCATCCAGCGTGAAGGTCGCCCCGAAAATATCCTGCTGGAAGCGCGGATCCACGTCCCCGCCATCCGGCAGCGTGCACTTCAGAATCGGCGAGGAGAGCCCCAGCACCCGGATGCCCTTGGCATTGAGCACATCCATGGCGCGCTTCACCTCGTCGTCGGTGAGGTTCATGATGTTCTTGCCCCCCACCACCCGTAGTTCGCAGGCGGTCATGCCGATGGCGGCCATCGCTGAGGCGGCGGCATTCAGATCGGGGGAGAATTCGTCGGTAATCGCGGCCAGTTCAAGTTTGGGAGTCATAGCGTGTCCACCGACATTCTATTGCAATCCTATCCTCCGATACACTCCACCCCGCATCGTTTCTCCTGGCGGCGGCACTCTTCCCCTGCCTCTAGCGAAGGCCGTCGAAGGCCCCGGTATTGATATGGATGACATTCGCTTCCGGCTGGTCGATCCCCTGGGCGGAGAAGATCCTCGCGCCATCGCGGGACACTGCCAGCAGCTGACTCATCATGCTTGAGCCGGCGGGCGGCTTGAGGCCGGTGAACAGCGCTCGTGGGCTTCCGAAGGACGGCCCGGCGCCCCACGCAACCGGCACTGCCATCAAGGTAGTCCCGCGGCGGTACAGAATTTCCTTACCGTCTTTCCGCCACGTCGGCAGGAACCCATCCGGCGCGATTTGCCTGCTTGAACCAGAACCAGGATAGGGTTGCACGTAGAGTCCGACGCCCGCATCCGACGATGCGTAGACCATCCGGCGGCCGTCCGGCGAAAAGCTGGGCGGCCTCGGGGCATACCGCCCATCCACCACTACAGCCCGATCGGCCTTGGCCGCGCCGGCAGCCAGGGAGACGGCCTTTACCGCCCCGTCCTCGAGAAATACCAAACTCCTGCCATCCGGTAGGATGACGCCTGGCCAAGGGGCTCGGCGGCTGGTCTCGCGCAATTCGCGGGTCTGTCCCACGCCGCTCGATGACATCTCGACAATTGCGTTTCGGCTGCAGCCGACCAGCTTTGATCCGTCAGGGGACCATCCATACCAGCTGATCCCCCTCGGCAATTCCGTTCGGCCAGGTTGGCCAGTTTCGATCAACCAGCTGGAACCAGTGCGAAGCTGAACCAGGAGCTGCTTTTCGTCAGGCGACGGCTTGAGGAAGTCGAATGGCGAAGGCGGGCCTGAGGTGCTGGTTCGTTTGCCGCTCCGATCGAACTCGGTAGCCTGAGACGCGGCAGCCTTGCCCCGGCGCCATGCAATGGTCCCATTGCGCGATACGGAGAACCCGCCTGTGCGGGAGGGGCCTTCCTGCATCGAAACCACGCCCTGCACTGCCAATTCCGCTTCGCCCTCCAAATTGACGCGTTCGCAGATTCAGCCTGCGCGAGTAGATGTTGTCGTTTCTCTGAAAGACGACGCGCCCGCCCCCCGGCCGCAGCCAGGCCGCGGCGGCAACGATGGCGAGAACGGCGATCGCCGCCATCCACGGCCAGCGCGCCGGCGCTTCCCCTGGTGCCTCCCGGGGCGGCAAGCTCAGTTCGATCACGATATCCCGCATCGACTGCCAGCGGTCCTCCGGGTCTTTCGCCAGACAGCGCTGCACCAGCCTTTCCAGCCACCGCGGCGTAAACGGCTGCACCGCCATCGGCGCCGGCTCGGCCGCCAGAATCGCCCCCACCAGGCTCGTGTAGTTCTTCCCCTGAAACGCCTTCCGCCCCGTCACCATCTCGTACAACACCGCGCCAAAGGCCCAGATGTCGCCGCGCGTCGGCCTCTCTCCCCTCGAACTGCTCCGGCGCCATGTACTGCGGCGTCCCCAGCACCGTGCCCTCCGACGTCAGCACCTTCCCCAACGTCTCTTCCGTCGGCCCCGCCTTGGACTCCGCCTTCGCCAGCCCGAAATCCCGCACCTTCGCCCCGTCGCGCGTGATGACGATGTTCTGCGGCTTCACGTCGCGGTGCGTCACCCCCGCCCGGTGCGCCCGGTCCGGCGCGTCGGCGATCTGCGTGGCGAACTTCAGCGCCTGCTCGAGCGGCAGCGGCCCGCGCACAATCCGCTCAGCCAGGCGCTGGCCGTCCAGGTTCTCCATCACCATGTATCCGCCGCCATCGTGGGTACCGATGTCGTGCAGTACGCAAATGTTGGGGTGGTTCAGCGAAGCCACGGCCCGCGCCGATCGCGGAGAGGATTTCGTACGGGCCGAGTTTGTCGCCAGGAGAGAGAGCCATGAGAGGAGGTCTGTCCAGACTAGCCGATCGGCGCGCCGTCAGCTACTTTTAAAACCGCGCGGCCTGTTCCAGCCATCGGCGAAACTTGCCCATGCCCAGCCGCCGCGGCGCCGTGGACTCGAAGCGGGCGCCGGAGAAACTCCCCCGCCCCCTTCTTTCCTTGCTCGGGAGCCGGTTTGGCGGTACATGTAGAGTTATCTGGGCAGGCCCTGGATGGCCTGTCTCCACCCTGGATGCGATTCACTGGAGGGTCTATGAAAACTGCTGGGATTCTCGCCGCTATCGCTCTCTGCGTGCCGGCGCTCTTCGCTCAGGATTTCAAGCTCGGCGGCAAGGTAGCCGACTTCGCTCTGCAAACAGCCGCCGGTGAGCCGGTGCAGTACTCCAAACTCGCCGGCGACACCACCGTCGTCATGTTCGTCTCCACGCAGTGCCCCGTCTCCAACGCCTACAACGAGCGCATGAAGGCGCTCTATTCCAGCTACGCCTCCAAAGGCGTCAGGTTCGTTTTCATCAACTCCAACGCCAGCGAAACCGGCGCCCAGGTCGCTGAACACGCCAAAGCCCAGGGCTTCCCATTCCAGGTCTATAAGGATTCCGCCAACCTGGCCGCTGACCGCTTCGATGCCCAGGTCACCCCCGAGTCTTTCGTCATCGCCAAGGGCGTCATCGTCTATCACGGCGCCGTCGACGACAACCGCAACGAAGCCCAGGTCTCCTCAAAGGCTCTCCGCGCCGCCCTCGATGCCGCCCTCGCCGGCAGGCCGGTCGCTCAGAATGAGACCAAAGCCTTCGGCTGCTCCATCAAGCGGGCCAAGAAAACCACGTGACCCGCCGCCACTTCAACCTTCTCGCGGGCGCGCTCGCCGGCGCGCCCGCCGTCTCGCTGAAGCCTCTCGACGAAAAGATCTACAACCAACTCGTCGCCGGCGCCAAAGGCAAGGTGCTCCTCATCGACTTCTGGGCCACCTGGTGCGATCCCTGCCGCGACGAACTCCCCCTGCTCATCAAAATGAGCCGCAAGCTCGCCCACCAGGGCCTGGACTTCGTCCCTATCTCCTGCGACGAACCCGAAGACGAACCCCGCGCCGCGGCCTTCCTCGCGCAGTCCGGCTACGCCGGCATGGCCTATGTGAAACGCGTGAAGAGCGACGACGCTTTCATCCGCTGGCTCGAACCCCAGTGGAGCGGCGCCCTGCCCGCCCTCTTTCTCTACAGCCGCCAGGGCCGCAAAGTGAAGTCCATCGTCGGCGAAACCGACCTCGCCGCCCTCGAAACAGCGGTCGCCAAGCTCACCGCTTCGCAGGCATAATAGGAGAAGTCCGGCACCTAGAAGAGAGGCTCATGTTTTTTAAGCGCGAAAAGGAACAGGCGGTCAGCTTCAGCCAGCGGATGGACCAGTTGCGGAGCGCGGGTTACACCGTGGATTCCACCGGCTCAGGCCTCACCCGCGCCGCCAAGGGCAACCTCGCGGCGCTGCTCAAGGAAACCGCCTCAGGTCAGACCGCCATCGCCGAAGTCGGCCTCGTCATTCAGAATGAGGTCGCCGTCCTCACCGACATCGGCTTCCAGAAGATCTTCCTCACCCCCTCCGGCAAACGCACCGCCGCCGTGGCTGACCACCTCAAGGCTCTCCACGCCTTCAAGGAAGACCTCGCCGAAACCCTCGGCCTCACCAGCCTCTACAACGAAGGCCTCGGCACCACCAACGAAAAACACCTCTATGACCGCGTGAAAGACCGCGACTCGGGCGTCGGCCGCAGAGCCTGGGAGCGGGGCTGAGCGCAGGCAATGAGCGCCGGCGGACGCAAAGACCGCGGCAAAGACGATCTGCGCCTGGAGATCCTCAACGCCGCGCGCGACATGTTCGCCACCGGCACCTTCGAAGAGTTCTCCATGCGGAAACTCGCCGCCCGGATCGGCTACTCCGCTACCGCCATCTACCTTCACTTCACCGATAAGCGCGACCTGCTCAACTGCGTCTGCCAGGAGACCTTCGAGGAACTCAGCCGCGCCATCGTTCACCTGCTCACCCGCACCGCCTCGCCCCTGGAAGCCATCCGCGCCGGCCTCAAGGCCTACGTCCAATTCGGCGTCGAGCATCCCAACCACTACAAGGTCGCGTTACTCCTCGAGCGCCCCCGGAATCCGGACTACGACTCCAGCGCGGCCACCAATCCCGGCGTCCGCATCTACGCCCTGCTCCGCGAACGCCTGGCGGAAGGCATCCGATGCGCCGAGATCCGCCCGCTCGACCTCGACCTCACCGCCCAGAGCATCTGGGCTTCCGTCCACGGCCTCACCACCCTCTTGATCATCGAACGCGACTTTCCTCTGGAAAACCGCGACCGCCTCCTGGAAGCTCACGCTTCCCTCCTGATCGCCGGGGTGGCTGCAAAAAACAGCACCGAATGAGCGTTTTTTTGCTCGCTTAACGGTGTTAATATGGTGTTTAGGCGCGTTTGCGCCAACAAGGAGAACAGAATTTCGATGCTCAAGCCATTCGCGCTTTGCCTGACGCTGACCGCCGCCCTTTGGGCCGGCCAACCCACCGGAAACTGGAAGCTGTCCGCCGATGCGCCCGACGGCCGCATCTACAAATTCCAGCTCATCGTGGCCGCCGAGGGCGAAAAGTACTCCGCCAAGATGGACAGCCCCGATTTCGGCGTTGTGGCGTTGAAGGATGTCGCCTTCGCGAACGACGAATTGACCTTCAAGCTGCCGCACCCGGCAGCCGGCAACGTCACCTTCAAGTTGAAGGTGGCCGAGGCGGCGCTCAAAGGCACGCTGGAAACCGAAGGCGGCGCCACGGGCACGGTAACGGGCAGCAAGGCGGAGACGGCCCCGGTTTCGGTGGACGGCAAGTGGAAAGTGGTCTCCAAGAGCGCCGATGGCGGCGAGATGAAAGTCACCTTGGAACTGAGCGAAATGGGCGGCAAGATGGCCGGTCTGCTGATGACCGAAGGCGGAGACTCCGTGGACATCTCGAACGTCGTTGTGGATGGCGATCGAATCAACTTCCGCGTGCAGACTCCGGAGGGCGCTCTGGAGGTGTCGGGCACCATCGCCGGCAACCAGATGAAGGGCACCTACAAGATGCCGGGCTCCACCGGCACGTTTACGGCAACCAAGTAAGCATCAGGTGCTGCGATATCGGCGCCGGCGCCCGCCAGGGTCCGGCGCCGTTTCATTTCGCGGTGCGGGTGCCTGCGACGAAGTCCAGTTCCAGCGTCCGGCCGGCGTGCGCGATGTGGAAGCGGCGGGTGCCGAACCGGGTGTGCGCGTAGGGGTTGCGCCACCGCGGGTAGCCGTGCAGTTCAATCGCTTTCCCGTTGACCGTGAAGGGTTTAGTCCATCCGAAGGCGAACTCGCCGTACTGCACATCGAGGCCGTCGACGGTGACTTTCGTGGCGCCAAGCCTGCGCACGAACTCGTCGAACGAGCCGTCCTGGGCGCGGCGGCCCACCTGGCAGATCCAGACGTTTTCGAGTCCGGGAGCGGCGATCTCGGCGCCGGCGTCCGGGCCTGTGTTAACCCATTGATAGGGCCGGGCGGAATACAGCCCGACATAGCCGTCGCCCGCGCGACCGAAGACCCAACCGCCGCTCTCGCGCACCTCATCGAAAGCCCACTTGGGGAACCAGGCATGGGTGAAGCCGTAGTGGCTCTTTTCGAGGCCGAAGGGGCTCGGATGGCGGCTGATGTTGAAGATGGAGATGAGCACGTTACGGTGCTGCGCGGTGCGCGGCAGGCGGCCGTTGGAGGCCCAGTAGCTGGGGCGGCTCTCAAGATCGAGGGCATCGGGATTCGTTGCGAAAACAACGGCATAAGGCCCGAGCGTGGCCTGCCAGATGTGCTGCTGGTAGCCCTTCTGCCCGGCGCGGAAGTCCTGTGCGGAGCTGAGCATGGCGTCGGGGGTGCGGTAACTCACCTTGTTCACTTCCGACATCAGCGTGCCGTTGGAGTCGGGGTCGAGCAGGCGACTGAGGGTGGGCAGGATGCCCAGGGGGCGCAGGTAGCGGTCCATGGAGCGCAGGCCGCGGAAATACGAGTAGTTCCAGAGGTTGTGCCCGCGCACGGCGTCGAACATGAGGTTGATGGTTTCGGGATTCGAGAAGGCGCCCATGCCCCACCAGGTTTCAAAGTCGCGGGCGCCGGCTAGAGTGAGGCCGTACTGCCGCGCCGCCGCCTCGTCGAGGGGAATCGAGTGGCGCTCGAAGTTGATCGCCTCTTCGGGCGTGTCGAGCGCGACGGCTTCCAGAACAGGCGGCAACGTGTACTTGCTGCCGGTGACGAGCATGGTGGCGGCCATGTCCACGGTTTGCAGGCGGCCGCGGCCGAAGAGCAGCGCCTGGACGGTCATGAGGCTGTCGCCGGCGGCGCTGCGGATGGTGCTGGCGGTGGCGCGCCCGTGCGATGTGCCGAGCTGGCCGTAGAAGGAATCCACGGCAACGTCAAACAGGAGCAGGTCCACCATCATGGCGGCTTTGGTGCGCACCTCCGCGTCTTCGGCGAACTCCACCAGATTCAACAGCGCGGAGAGATCCATGTTGTAGTAGGGCACGGAGTCCCATTCGGCCATGCCGGTGCGCGCATGGTAGTCGATCCAGCGCAGGAGGCCGGCGCGGGCCTTGGCCTGGTGCTGGCGGCCGCTGCGCTGGTCGTTGGAGAAGAGGGCTTCGGGGAAGATCTGGCCGGCGAGGAACTCGGAGCTGAGCGAGAGGGCCTGGTGGTTTTCGGTCCACATCTCGGTTTCAGAGATGCCAGGCTCGTCGAGGGCGTACTTGTAATTGATGAGGGCGTGGCGGACGGCCTCGGACTGGCCGGGCAGAAGCCGGCCGCCGGCGTGGTGGAGATAGTAGAGGCGGACGAGGCCGGCGACGGTGAAATCAGAGGGATCCCTGCGGGCGTTGACGAAATCGAGGGCGGCCTGGAGCGCGGGCTGAGAGGGATGATCGATGGCCCCGGAAGCGAGCTTTTGCAGGTCGTTGAAGATGCCGCCGCGGTCGGCGGGAGTGGGGCGCTGCGCGGCCCATTCGAGATAGAGGCGGCGGCGCCCGGCGAAAGTGGGGGCGATGAGCGTGCGGCTGAAGGGCCGGCCATCGGGGCGGCGGGTCTGGAAGTCCATGGAACGGGCCGGGGGCATGGCGGGCCGGGTGGCAGTGAGCGCATCGAGCAGCCAGAGCGCGGCGGCGGCGGCGGCGATGATCCACAACCAGCGTTTAGCGGACATCTTTGAAGCGCTTCTCCGAGTAGAGCGGTGCCTGGTCAAAGTAATGCGGCGACTTGGGATCGGCCGACTGTCCAAAGACCAGGAGAGAGCGTGCCTTGGGCTTGCTGCCGAACTCGACCACGGCCACATAAGTGTTGCCGCTGATGCCGTAGCCGATGCCGTCCGCGGCAGGCTGGCGGGTATTGAAAACGAACAGCATGCCGAGCGTGCCGGAGCCTCCGGCCACGGGCAGGCTGGGCTTATCCTTGCCGAATTGCTCCTGGGTGCCGGAGGTGTGGATGCGCTGCAGGCGCGTGATGGAGCCGTAAGGAACCCGCCAGGTGCCGTGGAGCTTCTCAAGCTCGGCGCGGACCTGGGCGAGCGCCGCAAGCGGGTCCTGGGCCTTCAGCCGCGCCCAGCGGGTGTAGAGCGTCATGGCCACGGAGTCGATGGCGGAGACGCGGTTCCAGTGGTGGAGTTCATCGAGCAAAGGCTGCAGCTCGGGCGGCCCCTGCGCGGGCAGGCGTTTGAGATCGTCGGCGGCGGAGTAGACGCTGGTGTCGAGGGCCATGGTGGACCACTGCTCGAAATCCGCGCGCTGGGCGGCGGAGAGGATGCGGCGGGAGTTCCTGGCGCGGAGGCCGTCGGCCTCTGGAGCGAGATACGCCGGGAAGCCCGCGGGTGGAGTGGCGGGCGGATCGCCGGCGGCGCCGAAGGGGGTGGAGTTGCAGTTCTGGAGGTAGCCGGAGGGCGGATTGAGAAACTGCGGAAGCTCGGAGATTTCGTGATAGCCCTGCCACTGGTGGGCGGGGTTTTGGCCCTCGAGGATGGAGGCAGGATCGACGCCGGGAGCGCGTTTCGGGATGAGGCAGCCGTGGAGGTAGAAGATGTTGCCCTTGTTGTCGGCGTAGATGGTATTGGAACCGGTGAAGGCGCGGAGGGCGAGGGCGGCCTGGAACTCCTTGAGCGAGCGGGCGCGGGCCAGGGCCACGCGCTGCTCGAGGATGCCGCCGCGATCATGGCCGGCGATGCGGGCGGTGTGGGGCGCGCCGTTGCGAAGAGCGATGACGGGGCCGCGGATGGTCTTGCGGAATTGGACGGTGACGGTTTCGACGCTGCCGCTGGATTTGATGCGGAGGGTGTCCTGCCAGGGGCTGAATTGCGCATCAGGAGCTTCCCGCCAGACGTCCACGGTATCGGCGTAGTTGTTGGTGTGAGACCAGCCATGGGTGGGGGTCCAGCCGGAGCGGATGTAGGGCGTGCCGAGAATGGCGAAGCCGGAGACGCGCAGCCCTTGCTTGCTGTTGAGGTGCGCCTCGTAACGCTGGCCGCCGCCGAAGAAGCCGACATGAGGGTTGATCAAGAGCAGCGCGCGGCCATTGCGGGAGCGGGCGGGCGCCAGGGCCCACATGTTGCTGCCTTCGTCCTCATTGGGCGCAACGGCGGCGGGAGCAGGCCGGGAGAGCCAAGGGGCGAGCGCGGGGTAGGCGGCGGCAATCTCGGCGCGGGTGAACTTGCCGGAGGAAACCGCGCCGGAGAGGCCGGACGAGAGTTGCATGGCGAGGATGTGCCAGGGCTCGAAACGCGAGATGGGGTAGGGCTGGCCTTGGGGGTGGTCCGCCATGTACTGGTTGAGGGCGGCGGCGTGCGCGTCGCAGAGCGAGCGGGCGGCCGGGGCCATGCGAGCATACTCTTGGCGGGCGAGGCGATCGATTTCGAAGGCGCGGTGGAGCAGGTCGTTGATGAGTTGCGAGGGGCCTTCGAATTCGGCGGCGCGGCCGAGGGCGCGGGTGAAGTCGGACTGGATCTGCCCGAAGTTATCTTCGGCCTGGGCGTACATGAGGCCGTAGACGGCGCCCGCGTCGGTGGGTGCGGAGATGTGCGGAACCCCGTAACTATCCCTTTGAACGCGCACTCCCTGGAAGCCGCTGCCGGCCGCCAGGGAGTGGTTTTGGAGGAGGAGAAAAAGACTGAGGAAAAGGAGCCGCGTGCACGCCATAGCCCCAGGATACGGGCTTAGGCGGCAGACTGCGATGGAGCGCGCATGGACGGAGCGCTCGCCGGCATGGCGATCCAGCCGATGATGTAGGCCAGCAGGCCAAAGCCATGGGCGAGGATACCGGCCAGGAACAGGACCCGGATGATGGTGACGTCCCACCCAAAGTGATGGGCGATGCCGGCACAGACGCCGGCGATCTTCTTGTTCGCCACGTCGCGGGCAAGGGGTTCACGCGGGGTGAAGGAGGCTTGGGACGGCTGAGTTCCTCCCACCTGCTGACCGCATCGGGCGCAGAAGCGGTCCTGGTCGGTCATTTCCACGCCGCATTTGGTGCAAAACATATCGGCCTCCCTTCACTGGTTATTTACGCAGGGGGGTGGCGGAAAGTTCCCTGCCGATGAGCGCGGGGCCGGAGCGGGATCAGCGGGGAGCCGCACCGGCCGTGCCGGCGGGAGGAGCCATCTACAGGGCATCGCCGCGCGGTCCGGAACCGGGATGCAGCGCGGCCGCGGCTACTGCGCGCGAGCCAGGGCGGCCTTCATCACCGCTTCGAGCGCCGCCTTCACTTTCGCCTCCGGTGCGCCCATCAGCATGGCAGTGACGATGATGTGGCTCGACCCCTTGTAAGCGCCCAACTGCTGCATGCCAAAACCAGGGCTGGAGCGGTAGCCGCTTTCGCCGAACCCCTGCACCACCTCCGCCTTGATGTTCCTCTTGGCCAGTTCCGCCACCGTCTTTTGCGCACTGTCGGCGGGGGACTTGCTGGACCAGGTGACGTTCAGGACAGATCCGGCCTGGCTCAGCGCGAAGTCGCACACGTGTTTGTTGAGCTTATTCACCGCGCTGCCGGAAACGGCGCCGCCCACCGCGGCCTGCACTTCGGCCTTGGTGACCAGGGCACACGGGTCGCCGGCGGCGGCGATTGCGGTGGCGGGCAACAGGAAGGCCGTCAGGGCGATTGCAGAGATCAACATCCGTTTCTTCATGCGGGGATTCTATCAATCGCCCGCACAGGTGGGAATGCGCCCTCAGATCTGCTCGCGCACCCTGCGCCATCCGCGGCCCTTGTCGAGCAGGGCGGAAAGCTCCCGGACGCGCTCCGCGTGCTCGGGCAACTCCGCCACGTTCGCGCTGGCGATGTCTCCCGCGGCGTGGTCGTACAGCTCGCGCGCGGTCACCTCGCCGGACCGCCGCTCAATCCACTCGGTGTATCTCCAGCGCTCCGTGCGCATCGTGTAGCCCATGATGCCCTTGCCCCGCGGGTACTGGCTGTAGGCGGCCGCCTTCCAGCGCCGCTCCGGATTGTCCAGCAGCGGCAGCATGCTCCGGCCTTCGCACTGCGCGGGCACAGGCAAGCCGCACGCCTCGGCCAAGGTCGGATAGATGTCCACGTACTCCACCAGCGCCTTGGTGGAGCCGCCCGCATTCTTCTGCCCTGGAACGGAGAGGATCATCGGAACGTGCGTGTCGATCTCCATATTGGTGTGCTTGCACCAGGCGCCGTAATCGCCGAGTTTCCAGCCGTGGTCGCCCCACAGGATAACGGCGGTGTCCTGCCGGAGGCCGAGCCGGTCCAGCTCGCCCAGCAGCCGGCCCACCTGCGCGTCGAGATAGCTGACGCAGGCGTAGTAGCCGTGGATGAGGATGCGCATGGTGGACTCTTCCATCGGCCCTTTGGCAGGGATCCCCGTGTAGGCCCGGATTTCGCCCCAATCGATGCCGGCCACCGGCGGCATGTTCTCCGGCCAGGTGTTGCGGGAGGGCAGCTCGAGATCCGCGGGGGAGTAGAGGTCCCAGTATTTCTTCGGCGCGTTGAAGGGCAGGTGAGGCTTCAGGAAGCCTGTGGCGAGGAAGAACGGCCGGCCTTTGAGCCGGCGCAATTCCTCGATGGCCTGGTTGCAGGTCATCCCATCGGGGTAAGCGTCATCGGGGACGGCTGGCCCCTCAAATGCCGGGCCGCGCCCATAGGCAGGTTCAGGGACTTTGCGGCCGGCCTGGATTTCGCGCTCGTAATTGGCGCGCAGCAGCTGGTCCTGGTGGGCGACGGCCACGGAGGACATCGGATCCCGGTAGGCGCGCCATCCGCCGGCCCAATCGCTATTGGGCCGCCACGGCGGCTGGCTCCAGGCCTGCGGGTGTGCGTTTGGATGGTGGTAGATCTTGCTGAGCGAAACCGTTTCATAGCCGTGGTTCCGGAAGTGATGCGGCAGGCTCACCAGGTCAGGACGCACGGTGTTGAGCGGAGTCTGCAGGTCGTAGACCCGTGTCGTATCAGGCCGGGTGCCGGTGAGCAGGCTGGCGCGCGTGGGCGCACAGACGGCCTGCTGGCAATAGGCGCGCTCGAAGCGCAGGCCTTCGGCCG
>JACQZS010000233.1 GCA_016213725.1 Acidobacteriota bacterium
CTGACCACCAGAAGGAGATAGCGCCCCTGGCCCTTGTTGTACATCCAGTGAATCGTCCGGTCGAGCAGGGTGGCGTGGGGCAGGATGGTGACGGGCCGGTCGAACCAGAGATGAATGCCAGTGATGGGAGAGTGCTCGAACTGCGAGAGATCCAAGGGGAGTGCCGGAATCACGGCAGGCATCACGTGGAATGGCAGCGCGGAGATGTAATGGTCGGCCGTGTGAGTTTCCGAATCCGTGACGACCGCGCTCACGCGGCCTCCTTCCACCTGCACCTGGCGCACGGTGGATCTCAGGCGTAGCTTTGCGTTCGGAACCCTGCTCCAGATCTCTTCCGAATACAGGTGCGAGAGCGGCACCTGCGGGATGCCCATCTCATAAGTGTCGGCGGCGGCCAGAAATCCCAGGTGGAACCCCTGGAAGCCGTGCGCTGCCGACATCCGGTCCAGATCTTCAGTGATGGCGCTGACCAGAATCTGCCGCCAGAAGCGCTCGATGGCCCGCGGCCGCTGGCGCTGCTCGCGCAGCCAGTCGAGCATGGTGATGGAGTCGAGATCCCGCCGAGACCGCCGCTGGTGACGCAGGGCGAGTATGGCCCGCCCGATGGAGAGCTTCTCGCCCAGGTTCAGGAAATCCAAGGCGGCGAAGGACTCCGTGAAGTGAAACGGCGGAGGCATGGCGCCCTTCCGGAAGAGCGAAATGTGGCCTCCCGGCTCGACAAAGTAGAACTCGTCGTGGAAGCGGATGTGGTCCCGCACGCCGAGCCGGTCATAGAAGTCGATGAGGTTGACGCAGCACTTCAGCAGAATATGCTGGCAGTTGTCGATGGTCTCCGCCGGCTCCGCGCCGGGCGCCGGATAGGAAGACGCACGGCCGCCCGGATACGGGCGCGATTCCAGAATCGTCACCGCATGGCCCTTCTGGGCCAGCACGAGAGCTGAGGAAAGTCCGGCGATACCGCCGCCGAGGACGAGAATCTGTGACATCTATGCGGAGGCTGGCACGCGGGAGCGTTTTCCCCCGCCGCCGTTGGAGTCGATATTGACGGCCATCCAACAGCAGATGAGCAGGAGGACGATGTAAACTACGTCGTCGAGATTCATCGGTACATTCATTATTCGGGGTTCCTGCTTAGGCTGCAATGGCCGTATGGTTCCAGTACTTGGGGTATCGCCTTAGTTGAGGTACTGTCGGCGCCGGGTGTCACTCCAATTTCTGCGGAGGCCGTTTGACGTGTCGGAACTGGACGATCATGTTCTCGATCATCTTGAGGCCCTGGCCGGCGTCCATGGAAAGCAGGCTTTCGGGGTGGAACTGCACGGCTTCAATCGGCAGTGAGTTGTGCCGGATGCCCATGATGATGCCGTCTTCAGACTGGGCCGTCACCTCAAAGACGTCGGGCAACCGGTCCTGGATGGCGTAGAGCGAGTGATACCGGCCGATTTTGACGCGCTCCGGCAGGCCTTTGAAGACGCCTTGATTGTTGTGAATGACTACGGACGGCTTGCCGTGCATGGGGTAAGGCAGCACGCCCAGTTCGCCGCCGAACGCCTCCACCGTACCCTGCAAGCCCAGGCAGACACCAAAAACGGGGATGCCCAGAGAAGCCGCATGGCGGACCGTGTTGGGCACATTGAAGTCGGCCGGCCGGCCCGGGCCGGGAGAGATGAGGACGATGTCCGGATCGACTTCGGCGATCAGGGAAAGCGGGAATCCAGCGCGGTAAGTCACCACTTGCGCGCCGGTCTGGCGGACGTAGTTTGCCAGGGTTTGGATGAAGCAATCGTCGTTGTCGATCAGGAGGAGCTTCACGCCTTCGCCAGGCTGGGCGCGCCGGGCGCGCCGCGCCTTGGGCGGTTCGGCCTGCAGGGAGCGGAAGAAGCCGGTGGCCTTGAGGCGGGTTTCCTGTTCCTCGGCGGCTGGATCGGAATCGTAGAGCAGGGTGGCGCCGGCGGGGTAGCGGGCGATGCCGTTCTTCAGGTGGACGGTGCGGATCAGGATGCCCGTGTTCATGTCTCCATTCAGGGCAAGCATCCCGATTGCGCCGCCATACCAGCCCCGGGCGTCCTTTTCGAGGTTCTCCACCGCCTGCGCGGCAGCCTTCTTGGGCGCGCCGATGACGGTTACCGCCCACATGTGCGAGAGGAAGGCGTCCAGCGAATCGTAGCCCTCGTCCAGCATGCCCTCCACGTGATCCACGGTGTGGAAGAGGCCGGCGTAGCGCTCGATCAGCCGGCGGCCGATCACCTGCACAGAGCCAGGAGCGCAGACTCGCGACTTGTCGTTGCGGTCTACGTCCGTGCACATCGTGAGTTCGCTCTCCTCCTTCGGCGAGTTGAGCAGTTCCCGGATCAGATCGTGGTCGCGCAGCGGGTCGCCCGTGCGCCGCGCGGTGCCGGAGATGGGGCAGGTTTCCACGCGCCGGCCCTCCACCCGGACGAACATCTCCGGAGAGGCGCCAATCAACTGTTCGTCGCCAAGCTGGAGAAAGAACTCGTAAGGCGAGGGGCTGGCCTGCTGAACGCGGCGGAACAACTGAGAAGGCGAGCCGTCGAATCCGGCGGAGAAAGATTGCCGCAGAACCACCTCATAGTAGTCGCCCTGCTTCATCCCTCCGCGCACCGTCTGAACCTTGGCCATGTACTCTTCGGGCGCGTGGTCGGAGACGATCTCGGGCGGTGCGGCGGCGGCGGGAATCGAGATCTGCTCCGAGGTCCTGGGGAGGCCGGCCGTGGTCAACTCGCCGAGTGCAAAGTCGTACTGATAGCGCTCGATCACTTCGCGCTTGCGGTCCATGAAACTGATGTCGTCGCAGAGGAACAGGTGCAGGTCTTTCTGTTCGCCGCGCGGTAGCTTGAGATCGATCGGGTCGAATTGGAACAACAGGTCGTAGCCGAACGCGCCGATCAGCGCCAGGCGCCCGTCCTTCGGGTGGCGGAACTCCTCCACGAGTGCGCGCAGGATGGAAAAGAACGACGGTTGCTTGCTCCGTTCTTCCTCGGAAAACAGCGCGGGCAAGGGCTTCAATAGTCCGTGCAGGGTGTTGCCTGCAAGGGTCAGAGCCTCCCAGTGCGGATGGTCTTTGACGACCGCGTGAAAGAGTTGGGCAAGGACTTCCCCTCTGGGGTTGAGCGGGCGGAACTCGATCTGGCGGCCGCGGCCGATGATCTCCAGAGGAGGGCAGATGCTCGCGACATCCCAGCGGGAATAGCGTTCGGGGTATTCGTAGCCGGAGGAGAGGTAAATGCCGCGCTGGGTATCGAGTTGCGCGAGCAGATGAGCCAGGCCGCGTTTGAAGGGCAGCCGCGACACGGTGCGGCAAATAGAGATGCCGCTACGGGTCGAATAGCGAAGGATGGGCATGGGGAAACTACCAGCGTAACATCCGCGGCTGGATGGGGAGGCCGGCAACCCTTCCTGGGACGTGCGGAATCCCCTTTTCATCGCCGGAAAACGGCACTACAATACAGCCGCGAAGGTGAGGAGAGAGCCATGCGACGAATCCTGATTCCGATCGCGGGTCTCCTCTTCGCCGGATCGATGACCGCACGACCCGACGATCTGGAAGACTCGTACGCGAAACTGCAAAGCGCCGTTGCCGGCAAAGACGCGGCGCAAGTGAAAGAACTTTCGAGCAAGCTTTGCGGATTGGCCCGCGCAGCGGCGGCGAAGCCTGCTCCGCCCGAGGAGAGCGACAAAGCGCTTTGGGAGAAGCAAGTGGCGTATGCGAAAGAGCTGGAGAGTTATTCGGAATACGCGCTCTATGCCACTGCGATTCAATCGCCGCCCGCTGCCACTGTGGAGCTTATGGATGCGCTGGTGGCGCAGAATCCGAAGAGCAAGTACCTCGCGATGGGTTATGGGCTGTATTTGTCTTCGCTCGACCGGTCCGGACAGGCGGCGCGGATACCGGTGGTGGCGCAGAAAGGTGCGGCCAGCTTTCCGGATGACGATGATCTCCAGATGGTGCTGGCTGAGTACGACGTGAGCCGCAACCAGTTGGTCGAAGCCGGACCGCACGCCGAAAAGCTGCTGCTGATCCTGCCGCGTCATCCCGTGCCCGAAGGGATGAGCGGTCCCGACTGGGAGAGGAAGAAAGAGCAGGCCCTGGGCCGGGCATACTGGATTGCCGGCCAGGCGCACAGCACGAAGGCCGAGTATAACCTCGCCGATCAGGACCTGCGCAACGCCCTGCCCAGGATCACAGCCAATGGGGCGATGTTGGCCGCGGCCTACTTTCAATTGGGCGTCGCCAACTACCACCTCGGCCGGCAGGGTATGAACGCCACTCAGGTCCTAGAGGCAGCCTCCTTCAGCGACAAGGCAGCGGCCATTCGGGGGCCTTACCAGCAGCAGGCCTGGACCAACGCCAACGCCATGCGCCGCGAAGCCGCCAAGATGCGCGGAGCCAAGTAGCGGCTCACTGGGCGCCGTGCAGCTCCCGCCAGGTTTTCACGTAGTTCGCGGTCCGGGGATTGGCTTCCACCCAGCGCGGCTCCTGCGCGGCGTTCGTCACGCGGAAGGCCGTGAGTGCGCACGTGCGCACAACGCGTTCCATGTTGGCGTAGTCGATTTTGTCCCAGTGGTCGCCGGCGCGGTGATAGTCCGGGAAGATATAGGAAACCGACACGGTAATGGCTGGAACGCCGGCGTTGGCCAGAGACTGGTTGTCGCTGCTGCCGAAGAAGGCGTCGCTGTTGCGCTCATGCTTCCACGGTTCGATCCCGGTCAGCTTGGCTGCGTCGCTGAGATCTTGGCCGAGCGTGGTGTAGTCAAACCCCGTGGACGTGAGTTTGCCCGCGCGCGAGCCCTCGTTGTCGTCCGTGCGGCCCATGTGTTCGAAGTTGAGGTTGCCGGCCGTCTGCGCCAGTGCCACCAGCGGGTGCGCGGCGTAGTAGCGCGAGCCCAGCAGGCCCTTCTCTTCGCCGAAATACGTGATGAACAGAATCGACCGCTTCGGCCGCTGCGGCGCGGCGGAGAGCGCTTCGGCGATGGCGAGCACCGTGGCCACTCCCGAGGCGTCGTCGTTGGCGCCGTTGTTGATTTTGTCCCCCTCGGCGCGCGGGTTGACACCAGTGTGGTCGTAGTGGGCGGACAGGATGATATAGGTCTTGGCGAGTACGGGATCTGAGCCGGGCAGAATGGCGGCCACGTTCTTCAGCGGGACCGGCTCCTCCACCGGCGCCTGAATCGACAGGCTGAGTTTGGACTTGGCGTCGATCTTGGCGGCCAGGCTTGCGAACGCCGGATCGCTGATGGTGATGACGGGCGGCCTGGGTGTGCCTGAGCCGGCTTCGCGCAACTGCTCGCGCATCATGAACGCCTGGCCGGAGACGATCAGCGCGGCCGGCTTCAGCGCCAGAATGGCAGCGCGTCTCTCAAACAGGGCTCGTCCTCGCAGTTCTCCCGGCAGCAGCACCACTGCCTTGCCCGCCACATCCGAGGCAGGCGGCAGCGCCGCATTTTCGCCGCTCGCCTGGATCATCACCGGCGTCGCGTCCACCAAGGCGAACGCGCGCTCCGCCGACACGGCGGTATGTTCCGCAGCGGCCTTGAACTGCCCATCTCCGGCCGTGAGAAGGAATGAGAACTGGTCCATCGGCTGCTTCGCTCTTACGAATGCGGCGTTCTGGAAGTACGAATCGCCGCTGCCCGGCTGCAATCCGAAGCGCCGGAATTGAGACGCGATGTAATCGGCGGCGACGTCCAGCCCGCGAGACGGCGTGTCGCGGCCCTCCAGGGAATCGGCGGCGAGGAACGAAATGTGGCCCTGCAAGGTGCGCGCGCGGATTGTCTGGAGCAACTCCTGCTCGGCGGGAGAGAGCGGGTCTGCGGCGGAGAGAACCAACAGCGGCGCAGCGCACAGCAATGCGGTCAGGGGGCGAAAAAGCAGCTTCATGGGATGCTCACAGGGTACCATTCGCGCCCCCGCGAGCTCAGTTTGAACCCATTCCTGAACACCGGCTGCACTACGCACCCAATAGCCCCTGCCATCCGGCAGGCAGGTCCGCTCTGCGCCGCCGCATCGTTGCCTCCAGCAGATTCACCTGGCTCCCTCCCGGCCTGGAAGAGCCGAAGCGGATCTCAAGCGGCGCCGGTTGAGTTAGAGTATCCTCATGCGCTACCGAACCCCGCTCCTGATGGCATTCTGCGCCGCTGGCCTGACCCTGGCCGGCGCCTTCGCGCAGGATCCTCCCCCCGCCGAACAGGCCAAGCCCGAAGGCGGACCGCCCTCCGGGATGCGTGGCGGCCCCGCAGCCGCATCGTCCGAGCCCAGACCCTATGAGAGAGTCGTCACCAAGGAGTTCACCACCGACGACGGCCTCTTCAAAGTGCATCGCAACAAGGACAAATACCTCTACGAGATTCCCAAGTCGGAACTTGGCAAGCTCATGCTGTGGGTGAGCCAGATTCGCCAGACCACCATCGGCGTGGGTTATGGTGGACAGTCACTGGGCAGCCGCGTTGTGAAGTGGGAGCAGCGTGGCAACCGCATCCTGCTGAAGTCGGTGAATTACGAAATCACCGCCGATCCCAAGACTCCCATCGCCAAAGCGGTGGCCGACGCCAATGCGGACACCATCATCATGGCGTTCAACGTGGAAGCCTTCGCCAAGGACGGCTCCGCAGTGATCGACGTGACCCGCCTCTTTACTACCGACGTGCCCGAATTCTCCGCCCGTGCACGGTTGCGCGCCCGCGCCATGGATAGCACCCGGTCGTTCCTGGACAAGGTGACCAGCTACCCCATCAACGTCGAAGTGGACGCGCTGCAAACCTACACCACTCCTACCGACCTGCCCACTACCGGCCCCGCCCCTGCTCCGAATCCGTTCATGGGCGCCGGCATGCGGCCCGGTTCCGGCACCGTGATGGTGCACTACTCCATGGTGAAGCTCCCGGAGCGGCCCATGATGCCGCGCCTCATGGATGAGCGCGTGGGTTACTTCTCTCACTCCACCACCGACTACTCCCGGCCGGAGCCCAAAGCCGTGCGCCGCACCTTCATCGCCCGCTGGCGCCTGGAGAAGAAGGATCCCAGTGCCGCCCTCAGCGAGCCGGTCAAGCCCATCGTCTTCTACGTCGATCCCGCTACGCCCGCACATCTGGCGCCCTATGTGAAAGCCGGTGTCGAGCAGTGGCAGGTCGCCTTCGAGGAGGCCGGCTTCAAGAACGCCATCATCGGCAAGTACGCGCCTTCGAAGGAAGAGGACCCGGACTGGGCACCGGAAGATGCGCGCTACTCCGTCATTCGCTGGCTGCCATCCACCATCGAAAACGCCATGGGACCGCATATCTCCGATCCGCGCTCCGGTGAGATCCTCGAAGCGGACATTCAGATGTACCACAACGTGCAGCAGCTCTCCACGGACTGGTACTTCACCCAGGCCAGCCCGCTGGATCCGCGCGCGCAGCAGTACCCGCTGCCGGCCGACCTGGAAGGCAAACTGCTCGAGTATGTAGTGGCGCACGAGGTCGGCCACTCGCTCGGCTTCCAGCACAACATGAAGGCCAGTTCGCTCTACCCCATCGAGAAGGTTCGCGACCGCGAGTGGGTGAAGAAGAACGGACACACGCCCACGCTCATGGACTACTCGCGCTTCAATTACGTGGCCCAGCCGGAAGACAAGATCGATACTGCCGATCTGATCCCGAAAATCGGCCCTTATGACAGGTTCGCAGTGAAGTGGGGCTACACGCCGATCCCCGCCGCCAAGAGCGCCGACGACGAAAAGCCCACGCTCGACGAGTGGGCCCGCGTGCAGGAAAAGACCTCGTATCTGCGCTTCTCCACGGAAGGCGCAAACGGCGCAGACTACGGCGAGAACACAGAGGCGGTGGGCGATGCCGACGCCGTGCAGGCCACCACGCTGGGCCTCAGGAACCTGGAGCGCGTGGCCGGCTACCTTCTGAAAGCCACCGAAGAGAAGGGCGACAACTGGGATCAGCTCGAACGCGTCTACGGCCGCGTACTCGGCCAGTGGTCGTTGGAGATGGGCCACGTGGCGGCGCTCATCGGTTCCGATGAGACGCAGCAGTTGCACGGTGGCCAGCCCGGCGTGCGCTTCAAGGCCGTCCCCAAGGAGCGCCAGCAGGCCGCGGTCCAGTTCCTGCTGGTCAACGGCATGAACGTGCCCAAATGGGCGCTCAATCCGGAGGTGCTCCGCCGCATCGAGCCTGATGGCGCCATCACCCGGGTTCGCACCGCTCAAACCCGCCTCATGTCCGCCATGCTGCTCTCCACCCGGATGAA
>JACQZS010000234.1 GCA_016213725.1 Acidobacteriota bacterium
AAGCCGCGCATCTGGTAGACGAACGCGTCGGTGATGGGGTTGTCCGGCAGCACCGTGACGTAGCGCGCAGCCTGGCCGTAGTTGGCCACGGAGACCGCGACGTTTGCTTCGCCGCCGCCGAAGGTTGCGACCAGCGACGGGGACATGAGCAGGCGCTCGAAGCCCGGAGGCGCCAGGCGCAGCATGATTTCACCAAAGGGGCCGACCGGTTTTTGCGGCCGGAATGAGACCTCGGTTGAGGTAGGATTGCCAGCAGAGCTCTGACCGCCGCGGCCAGGGAGAGCCACGGCCTCCAATGCAAAGGCTGCGTCCAGGGCCGGCAGTCCCTCGTAGGGCAGCGCCGTGCCCGCGGGAGTCTGCGCCGGATCGACGAATTCGGGCATCACCTTCTTCACCAGCGCCGCGATCTGCGGCGAGAGCGGATAGGTATTGAGCACGACGGCGCTCTTCAGCGAAGTGGAAGCCGCCTGCAAGGTCTTCTCCAGGCGCTGAAAGGCCAGCCGCGCGTCGGCTTCCTGGTAGCGGAACGCCAGTTGCGCGCTGGCGAAGACCAGCGTGCCGGAAGAGATGGAAACCGCGCCCTGCTGGAAGCGGACGCCCGCGGCCCGCGCCAGCCGCGCCGTGGCGCTGCAGGAGGCGCCGGGCTGTGCGGACACGCGCTGTGACTGATGCCAGAGAATGGCCGAGTTGGGGAACAGCCGGGCGCCGCTCTCCTTGACGCCCTGCTGATCTTCCAGCGCCGTGGTGGCGCACATCAGGCGGAGCGGATCGCCGTCCATGCCAGCCGCAACCAGGCGCGCGCGCAGTAGCTCCAGGGCGGCCGAGGGACTCCCGTCTTCGGCCACGACGAATACGACGCCTGCCGGGTTCACCTGTTTCCTGGCCAGAATGGCCGCCTCGAGCTGCAGCTGCGCGCCCTCCATGGGCAGTCCGCCCACCTGCACCACGGTGAGCACGGGCAATGCGAGGCGGCGGTCTGTAAACTCCTCGGCGACGATGGATTGAATGCGGCGCATGTCGCCCGTGCCGGCAACGAAGGCGCGAATCTGGATGAACTGGCTGCCGCGGGAGAGCGCTACCAGCGCCTTCAGCCCGTCACGCGTTTGCTGCGAAAGCAGGCCTTTCGCCGACAGCGGAGCCTGGATGAATGCGAGCCGCGAGACATCGGCCAGGAGCGCCAAAGGCGGGTCCGGGAGAACCGCCAGCGTCTGCGTGATCTCCTCGTCTTTCTTCTTCTTGCGTTGTAGCGGGTCGGCAACAGCTTGCGTCACAAACACAATTGCCAGCGTCGCAGCCGCCACCCGTGCGGGCGTCCACATGAGAATCCCTTGTATGTTATCAAAACGGGTGAGCCGAATCCCTGCTCTGCGCCGGCGCCAAGGTTGCTACAATTGCCGTCGAAGCCATGCCAGAGCAGACTTGCGAACGGTGCGGTGGCACCGGCTGGAAGATCGTGGAGAAGGACGGGCTCAGCGGAGCACAGCGCTGCGAGTGCGCCTTCGCCGCGCGAGGCGAGGCTTTGCTCCGCCGCGCCCGCATCCCGGTCAACTATGCCGACGATCACTTCGACAACTTCTCTGACCGCGGCAGCTCCGACCTGCGCGCCATCCAGTTGCTGCTGATCCGCTATTGCCAGGACTTCCCCGCCGGCGATCCGCCCGGACTGCTGCTGATCGGCGAGCCCGGCACCGGCAAGACGCACCTGGCCGTGGCCGTCCTCCGGCGCCTCATCGAACACGGCTTCGAAGGCGTGTTCATGGACTACCAGAACCTGCTGGACCGCATCCGCGCCGGCTACGATCCGCTTTCCGGCGAGAGCCCCCGCGCCGCCTACGAGGAGGCCATGGACGCCGAGGTGCTGCTGCTGGACGACCTGGGCGCGCACCGCGTCACAGACTGGGTGGAGGACACCGTGACGTCCATCATCACCCACCGCTGCAACGAGCGGAAACCGGTGATCGCCACCACCAATCTGCCCGATGCCGAAATGGGCGGCACGCTGGTGGAGCGCATGAGCGACGGCGCGCCGTCGCGCTACGACATCAAATCGTCGCTGGCCGAGAAGATCGGCATGCGGGCGCGCAGCCGGCTCTTTGAGATGTGCCGCATCGTCCGCATGCCGAAGGTAGGCGACTATCGCGTCGCCTCGCGCAAGTAACTACTTCTGGATCGGTGCGTCGCCGCTGGGCCCGTAAATGCCCGGCACCTTCGCGCCCATCGGCCGCAGGTAGGCCGAAAGCTGGCCGCGGTGGTGGATGGAGTGGCGCAGCATCAGGTCCACATACACCACGCCAGGGGCCTTGAACATGCCGAAGAAGTCGATCTCCGTGGCCAGCGTCTCGCCGGAAAGGCCCTTCACCGCCTCCACGGCTGCCGGCAGGTTGGCGTCGTACCAGGCAATGACGTCGGCCACGCTTTTGATGGCTTCCGGCACGTCCGGTTCGCCCGCGGCGAAGGCGCCCTTGGCTACACCATTGAGGAAGAATACCTCCGCGCTGGCGATGTGCCAGGCGAGTTTCAGGGTGTTCATGGAGCGGTCGTCCGGAGAGTAGCTCTCCTTGCCGGCCGGGCAGGCCGCCAGCACGTTGCGGGTGGTGGCGGATTCCTGAGCGTGCACTCCCAGGACGTAAGCGATCAGTGTCTTTGCGGATTCAGGTGACATTTTTTGAATTGAGCCTCTCTAATGGGGATTTCCTCTGTTATAGCAGGAAATGAAGGCTCGCTTACTGGAAGTACTTCTTCACAATCCAATCGGGCTGCCACTGGTCCGGTTTGCGGGCCATCCCGGTGAGGTCCACTTTTTCCGGCTGGCGGTTCTGCGCGGGGATCGGGGCCGTGTCGCCCACCTTCGCCTGCCACTCCTCCATCAAGGAGCGCAGGCGCCGGACCTGCGCGGCGTTTTCCGGCCGATCCACCACGTTGCGCATCTCGTAGGGGTCGTTCTTCAGGTCGAACAGCTGCAGGTGGCCCAGCTTCGGATAGGCGATGAGTTTCCAGCGTTGGTCGCGCACGGCCCGCTGGACGTCCAGGAAGGGGAGAAAGACGGATTCGCGCACCGCGGTTTTCTTCTTTTCCCAAAGCGGCCGCAGGCTCTCGCCCTCCAGGCCTTGCGGGGCGGAGATCTGCAGCACGTCGCAGAGCGTGGGGAAGAGGTCCAGCAGGTAGGTGAAGGCCGTGACGGATTCGTTACGCGGGATGCCCGGCCCGCAGATCATCAGCGGCGTCCGCATGCTGTGTTCAAAGACGTTCTGCTTGCCCAGCAGGCCGTGGCTGCCCAGCGCCAGGCCGTTGTCGGCCGAGTAGATCACGATGGTATTGGCCGCCTCGCCGGTCTGATCGAGCGCGGTCAGCACCCGTCCAATCTGCTGGTCGAGATGCGTGATCATCCCGTAGTATTCCGCCAGCTGGTCGCGGATCACGCCCTCCGTGCGCGGCCAGGCGGCCAGATTCTCATCCCGGCCGCCGCGCATCATGCCGTTGTCGAAACCGAGCTGCGGCCGGAAGTTCCGCGGCAGCGGCGGAAGCTGGCGGTAATATTCTTCGCGGTACGGCATCGGCGGCATGCGCGGGTCGTGAGGCGCGGTGAAGGCGCAATAGGCGAAAAAGGGCTTCGCGCGGTCGCGAGTCTCCAGGAACTCGATGGCCGAATCGGCGAACAGCTCGGAAGAGAACTTCTCCCCCGTGCGCTGGGGGGTGAGCCTGCCGTCGGGACCGAGGTCGCGCACCGGCACCTTGCTGTGGTCCGACATTCCGCCGAACATGATGTTCTTGCCGCGCTGGAACGCCCGCAGCCAGCTGTCCGTGCCGTTGTGCCACTTGCCGGTGGCGAAGGTCGCGTAGCCGTTTTCGCCCAGCACCTCGGGCATCAGGCGAGCGCCCGCCAGCGTCTGCGTCTGCACGTGGAACCACGTCTTGCCGCTCATCAGCATGGCGCGGCTCGGCATGCACACAGCTCCGCTGTTGCCGCCGAAGATGTAGTTGCTGCGGAAACTCACTCCGGAGCGGGCCAGTCGGTCGAGGTTCGGCGTCCGGATATGGGAGTTGCCGTGCGCGGCGATGGTGTCGGCGCGCTGATCGTCGGCAAACAGGAACAGCACGTTCGGCCGGCGGCCGGCCTGTCCGGAGCCGCGGCCCGCGGTGGCCGCGGCCATGGCCAGAGAGGCCAGCATCCTACGCCTTGAGATGGAGTCCATGCACTTTCCTTCCCTCGCCAGGCACTGTGCGCTGCCGGCGGAAAGGAACAGTGTATCGCCGCGCGGCTATTCCAGGGGCGTGGAGCCCGCGGGCCGCTTCGGCGTCGGGGCGGGGAAGGGGTACACGTCCGGTACCACTTTCACCGCCGTGGTGAACTTCCAGTGGCTGCCCCCCGGAGTGGCGAACGTCAATTCGACAAAGCCGGCCGTGAAGCCCTGCGCCGGTTTCGCGAGTTGCACGCTGTAGGTGCCGTCGGCGGCGGGCGCCAGGTCGCTGCTCTTGTACGCCGGGCCGAGCTTCTCCAGGCGGAAGTCGCGGGCGTCGGGGTTGGTCGCCTGCCACAGCTTCACCGCCACGGGCTTGTCCTTGCACGTGACGCTGATCTTGCCCTCGGGGCTGATGGTCCAGTCGAACTCCGGCCGCTTCCAGTTCTTGATGATCGATTCGTAGTAAGTGGCCAGGCTCTCGCCGGCGTCCGTACGGCGCGTGACGCCGTGGTCGGAGTTGGGCACGTAGCGCAAATACTTTTCGCCCTTCAGATCCTTGAAGTAGAACTGCGAGGAGTCCGGCAGGAAGAACTGGTCGCCGCCCGAGTTGACGATGTACTTCGGCATCGTGAGGCGGTCGCGGTAGCGGAACGGCTCTACGATCTTCATGAGGTTGTCGAACTGCTTGGTGCCGATCCAGTCCATCACCCCGTGCTCGACATAGTCGTCCACGGCCGGAGCCCAGAAGCCGTAGGCGCGCCAGTGGTGCAGGAAAGACTGCTCCATGTTGAGCAGGTCGATCACCACCGGCATGATGGCGATCACGCGCTTGTCGACAATCGCCGTGGTCCAGGTGGTCCAGCCGCGCTTGCTGCCGCCGGCCACCACCCAACGCGCCACCTTTACCTTGCCGCCGGCCTCGCTGGCCAGAAACTCCTGCGTCGCGTCCATGGCGCGCACGCTGGCCTTCGTCATCGGCAGCCGCGCCGGCCAGCGCTCATCCCCGGTCTCCAAGTACTTCTTCCAGGTGAAGGCGATGATGGCGTCTTCGGTACGCTTCCTCGTCTCGCCGTAGAAGCTCAGCGCCTGGTTGGGGATCATCCTCAGCTCCACCGTGACGCTGTGCGTCCGCACGGCCACGCCGGCATTGAAGGGATCCACTTTGTCCGGCGCCGTGCTGGCATTGTTGCCGCCCGTGATCATCAGCATGGCCGCGTCGGTGTCCACCTGGTCCGGTTTGACGATCGTCACCCAGTGCTTCCAGGTGGTGCGGTCGACCTCAGCCGGGGTCAGCCAGTTCTGCGAAGTCATGTCCAGGACATAGGCTGTATAGCCTTGGCCCGGGATGGTCCGCACCAGCTTCCACTGGTAGGCCGGATCGGGGGTCTTGACGTAGCGGTCGAGGGCGGTTTCAGTATTTGACTGCGCGAAGCAGGAAATGGACAAAGTGGCGAGAAAAACGAAAACTGGTTTCATGCTGCTACTCCCATGATAGCCGATATACTGGGGTTGTCATGAGTAGTCCTGCCAGCCCTAACCCCCTTGCTTACTTGGGAGAAGAACTCCAGCAAATGCGTGCCGCGGGCTCTTATTTCCGGTTGCGTGAACTGGAAAGTGCCTGTGAGCCGCTGAGCCGCGCCGACGGCCGCGAGGTCATCAATCTCGCATCGAATAACTACCTGGGCCTGGCGAATCACCCCAAGTTGAAGGAAGCGGCGCTCGAAGCCGTGCGGCGCTTCGGCGCCGGCACCGGAGCCGTGCGCACCATCACCGGCACCATGGCCATCCACATGGAGTTGGAGCGCAAGATCGCCGCGTTCAAGAACACGGAAGCCTGCGTGGTCTTCCAGAGCGGCTTTGCCGCCAATGCCGGTACGGTAAGCGCCATTCTCGGCCCGGAAGACCACATCATCAGCGACGAGCTGAACCATGCCTCCATCATTGACGGCTGCCGGCTTTCGCGCGCCAAAATCCATGTCTTCCGCCACCGTGACGTGGCCCATGCCGGAGAGATCCTGGCGGGCCTGGAGAGCGTTTCCGGCCGCAAGCTGCTGATTACGGACGGCGTCTTCTCCATGGATGGGGATATCGGCCCGTTGGACGGGCTGGTGGAGGTGGCCGAACGCTACGGCGCCATCATGATGGTGGACGACGCGCATTCCTCCGGCGTACTGGGCCGCAATGGCCGCGGCACGGTGGACCACTTCGGGCTCCATGGGCGCGTGGGGGTTCAGGTGGGTACGCTTTCGAAGGCCATCGGGGTGCTGGGCGGCTATGTCTGCGGCAGTCGCGACCTGATCGAATATCTTTATCACCGCGCCCGGCCGTTCCTCTTCTCCACTTCCCATCCGCCAGCCGTCACGGCGGCCTGCAATGCGGCGTTCGATCTGCTTCTGGCGGAGCCGGAACGAATCGAACTGCTGTGGGACAACACCCGGTACTTCCAGGCCGCGCTCGCCGCACAAGGCTTTTCCACCGGCCTGAGCCAGACGCCCATCACCCCCATTCTGGTCGGTGAGGCGCGCACGGCCCACGAGTACTCCGCCGCGCTGTTTGAAGAGGGGCTGTGGGCGACGGGCATCGGCTTCCCCACCGTACCCAAGGGGCGCGCCCGCATCCGCGCCATCGTGACCGCCGCGCACACTCGCGAACTGCTGGACCGGGCCGTGGAGACCCTGACCCGCGTCGCCAAACGGATGGGAATCCTCGCCCAATAGCCTTGTTTTCCGCCTACTCCGCGCCAGGGACCTGCCCGGCTGCCTGGTCCGCGGTGGTTGCCGCCGCGTTGCAATAGTACCTGCGCCGTTTCCTGGCTAAGTGCTTTGCGTGTGCAGTCGTGTCCCTTCCAGCGCTCAGGTAAGGCCCAGGATTCGTACAAATTGGGCCGTTTTGGGCTGATTTCCGCCAGGGAGAGCGGGTGGGCCGATCCAGGCCATACGCCCGAATTGGGACAGCTTGCTCGATTTCGGACCTGGATCTCTGAGTTTTTTCTAAGGCGTGAATTAAGGTGTTGCTTGGATTTGAGTAGCCGGAGGGTACTGTTACTGTTGATCTAGCAACGACGAAAGTAAGTTGCAAGTAGGGAGAGGAGAAACAAACACATGAAGAAACTGAACAATTTCATTTTGAAGCTGCGGATCATGAAGGACACCCGCGGTCAGGACCTCATTGAATACGCGCTCATGGCCGGCTTCGTCGCCGTTGCCGCCGGCGCCATCGTCCCCGGTGTTGCTGCCAGCATCCAGACCATCTTCAGCAAGGTCAACTTCGTGATGTCCGGTTCCGCCGGTCAGGCCGCTGGTTGATTCTTTCAGAAGTTCCAGGAGCGCTTCGGCGCTCCTTCCGATCCGGACAGGATCTCAAGTGGAAGGCGGCAACTTCGGTTGCCGCCTTTCGCTTTTATTTGTTGTAGTTAGACGCCGAGAGCCTCCACCAGATCGCCGCGTTCGTCAAAGCGCAAAGGGCGCGGTTCCCCCAAGCACTCCAGTTCGTGTTCCTGTTCCTTGCGCATCTTGGCGGTGACTGAGATCGCCAGTTCCGTGAGGTCCTGCGTATTGCGGATCCAGCAGTAAGTGATGGCCGACGGATCCAGCCGTCCGGTGGTCTTCCAGATCGCCTCCAGGCAGGCGCGGTCGGATGGAAACGCGGCCGGAGTCTTCAGGCAAGCCAGCGCGCCCGACGTCAGCCCGTTCACATAGGTCGACTTGCGCTCCATTTTCCTCACCAATTGACGGTGAACGGCGTCCGCCATGCCGATTCCGATGGCATTTCCGTGACTTAAGGGGTGGATATTGCGCACATAGATGCGCCCTACCTGCGGTGCGGAGTCCCACGGATTCAGGTTGCCGTGGATGTCGCGGTTGATCACCTTGGGGTCCATCCCGGAGCCGGACCAGTTCTTCCCCAGCTCATTCACGATCAGGAAGTCCACTGAATCCAACGGGATACGGGGCATCCAGGACTTCGACAGCTCAATCAGCTCTTCTTCGCGCCGCTCCATCCGGGCCACGGGCACTACCTCGAGATGGGCTGTCTGATGGTGGGCGTCCTCCAGGATGGCCAATCCTCCCAGTATCTTGCCAGTCCCCAGAACCTGGCGGCCCACGCTGCGGATGACGGCTTCCAGCCCGATTTGATGGCCGTGCGCATGATAGTGCTGGGCGCCGGCGAGTTTGCCCAGCCCGATCGCCATCATTTTGAACAAACCGCTCTCCAGCTTCCCGGCGAAGTCGGTGTGGCGCTTCACCCGGGCGCAGAGCATGACGCCGTCGGCCTGGAACGCCGTGCGGTCCATGACGACATCGATGCCTTCCGGAGTCCGGCCCAATTTCACGACGGCGAGCGAACTGCGCACCGGGCAGCCCATGGAGCTTTCGGTCAGACCGTAGCGCGCCAGAACCTCGGCCTGCCCCGGCCCCGTTGCGGCGCCGTGGCTACCCATGGCGGGGAAGAGAAACGGCCGCATCTGTTTGGATTTCCACCAGGCGACGGCGGCTCCGACAATCTGGTCCAAGTTGGCGATACCGCGGCTTCCCACACCGATAGCGATCTGGGCGCCCGGCTTCAGCCCGGTGGCGAGGCCCGCAGCGTCCAACTGAGCACTGACGGCAGCGGGAATATCGGCGAGGACGCGCGACGGCAGTTTCTGGCGGACCAGATAGTAAGAGGGGAACTGCATCACCCCATTTTATGGGGAGGAGCGCCGCAATGGCTCCGCTAAATCTGTTCCCACTCGCGTTCCAGCAGACGGGAATATTCCCCGGAGGCAAACAGTTCGTAGTGGAAGTTCTCCGGCGCGAGCGTGACGTAGCTGGTGAGGCCTTGCCGGGTGGTGAACATCTGATCGGCGTAGCGGTAGTAGTAGCGGACAAAGGTGGGGTTGAGAATCTCCAGGTCCGGCACGTGTGTGAAGACCGAGTTCAACCCGAAGGCTCGCGTGAAGATCGACTTGTAGTCCGCCACACCCCAGCGCGTGAGCTTGGTGCGCACGGATTCCGGCGGATACTCCACAAGGAGGTGGATGAAGCTGGGGGCCGTGACGCCGGCCTGCTGCAGGACCGGATCGCGGCTGGCGAGTTCTGCGCACTGGTCCACCCAGCGCTGCAGGTCTTTGCCGACGTAATAGAGCATGCGCAGCTCGCACAACCGGCCGGAGAGGAGCCGATGGACAATCTCGTCCTGCGAGAGTTCCCCGGAGGGGAGCAACCCTTGCAGCATTAAGTGGGCCCGGGAACTTTCCACCAATTTGTCTGCGCCCGTAGGGTCAGAGAAGGGGTGCAGAATGATGGGAGGTAGCTCCCAAACTTCTCCGTTTGGCAGGTTCGCGACTTGCATGCCTTCTTTACTGATCGGCCAAATGAGCCAAAGGCCTTAGTGAGATTCTACAGGTTTCCTGGCGATGCTCAGCGCATCTGCGCGCGCGACCTGAGTTTCGCCTTGGTTTCTTTCACTTCCGAGCCGCGTTTGTACTTCACCACCACCTCATCGCCGGGCTTCTTGGTGCGCAGCGCGTAGGTGAAATCGTAGAGGCTCGAGATCGGCTTGCCGTCGAATTCGACGATCAGGTCGCCGCCCTTCAGCCCGGCTTCATCGGCCGGCGAACCCTTGGTGACGTCCGAAACCCGGAACCCGCCCTTGGTTTCGCCCATGTCGGGAATGGAGCCGAACCAGGCTCCGCCGGAAGACGCACTGGCCGTGGCGGTGGGCTGTGGCGCCTGGGTCTTGATGTACTTGGGCCGGGCGGGAACCGAAGCCAGCTTCTGCGTCACATTTGCCACCACCTGCAGCATGTCGGCCGCGCTCTGGGTGTCGATCTTCTCCCAGGTATCGCTCGGTTTGTGATAGTCCGCGTGCAGGCCGGAGAAGAAGAACAGCACGGGCACCTGTTTGACGGTGAAAGAGAAGTGGTCGCTGGAGCCGTAGCCGCCCTGGTCGGAAAGGTCGTAGTTCAGGCTGGATTTCGCTTTCGACTCGTCCAGTAGCGCCTTCAACGTGTCGCCCGTGCCGGTGCCGCCGACGAATACCCGCTTGTCTTTGATGCGGCCGATCATGTCCATGTTGACCATCGCCACGGCTTTGTCCAGCGGTTTGATCGGGTTGTTCACGTAGTAGTTGGAACCGATCAGGCCCAGTTC
Source organism: Acidobacteriota bacterium (assembly GCA_016213725.1). Taxonomy (GTDB): domain Bacteria; phylum Acidobacteriota; class Terriglobia; order Bryobacterales; family Bryobacteraceae; genus Paludibaculum. The sequence continues at coordinate 10,316 of JACQZS010000234.1, forward strand.
CTCGCCCGAAAAGGCCAGGAAAAGCACGCCGCGCTTGAGTTTCGGCTGTCCGGCGAAGTAGGCGGCCATCTCCAGCAGTCCGGCCGTGCCGGAAGCGTTGTCGTCGGCGCCGAAGTGGATGGCCTTGCCCGCCAGATCGGGCGCCATGGAGCTTTGCTCGCCCATGCCCAGGTGGTCGTAGTGAGCGCCGAGCACCACATACTCGTCGGTTTCGCCGGGCAGGTAAGCGCAGACGTTGGGCACGTTCTTCTGCTCGCGTTTGACTTCGACGGCCAGGTCCACTTGCAGGCCCTTGAGGTCCACAGGCTTCGGCTTGAGGGTCTTATCCACCTCCGCGATCCAGCTCTTCAGGCTCGTGCCGGAGGCGGCCAGCCACTTGTCGGCCAGTTCGGCGCGGATCTGGATGAACGGCACGTCCGGCGAATTCGGCCCCACGCGGTTTGAGAACTTCTCGAGCGTGTCCGGATCGGAGGGATGGTTGGAGGCATCGTTCACGAACAGGACCGCCAGCGCGCCGTGGAACTTGGCGTTCACGGCTTTGATCTGAGTCTGTGCGTGGCTGGTGTAAACCTTGCCGGCGAACTTGCTCTTCTCGTCGAACTCCTGCGGCTCATGCCGCAGCAGCACCACAACCTTCCCCTTGACGTCCAGGCCCGCGTAATCGTCGTAGTCGTACTCCGGGGCCGTGATGCCGTAGCCGGCGAAGACCAGCGGGGCGGAGGCCTTGCCGTTGCCCGAGAAATTGAAAGGCTGGTAGTCCTGGCTGAGCACGGCGGCGGTTTTCTTGCCGCCATTCTCTCCATACGAAAGGCGGTTGCCTTTGCCGAGCTTGGCGTTCGTGGTTACGCTGAAGCGCTGGTAGTAGCTCTTTCCGTCCGCCGGCCCGATGCCCAGAGACTTGAATCTGCCGGCGATGAACTTCGCCGCCTGCTCCAGTTGCGGTGTGCCGGTGCCGCGCCCTTTCAACTTCTCCGAAGCCAGCGTTTTCACGTCATTCTGGTATTCGGTGGCGCTGATCTTCCCCTTTTCGGGAGCGGCCAGGCAGAGAGAAGCCGCGAGCGCCGAGCCCGCGAGCAGTCGAATCGTTTGGTAGTTCATGTTCGGTCTATTTCTTTCCGGGGATTGGGAGCGTCAATTCGCAGCACTTTTCTCCCGATTCGGGGTGCCTTTTTGCGTAGTCGATCTCCATGTCGATGATGGCCTTCAATTGCTGCCAGGGCACAGCCCCGGGCACCATGCGGCCGTTGATGAAAAGCGTGGGAGTGGAGTTCACCCGCAGTTGCCGCCCTTCGGCCAGGTTGCGGTTGATCTCGGCTTCCGTGGCGCGGGTGTCGTAGCAGCGGGTGAACTGCATGGCGTCCAGGCCTTTGGATTGCACCCATTCGCCGAGTTTGGCTTTGATGTTTTCCGGCGTCACCTCGGCCTGTTTTTCAAAGATCCAGTCGTGGAAGTCCCAGAACGCGGCCGGCTTCTGGCGAAAAACGCAGCGGCCGGCGAGGGATGCGGCTTTGGCCCAAGGATGGATCTGCTCGATGGGGAAGTCTTTGAAATAGAGCCGGACGTCCTTCGGATAAGTCTGCAGCAGGTTCGTGCGCAGCATCTTCGCTTCTTCCTTGCAGTAGCCGCACTGAAAGTCGCTGAAGGCCACAATCACCACTTTGGCGCCGGGAGTGCCGAGGCTCGGCTGGAGGTCGGTTTTTAGCTTTGAAAGTTCGCTGGCGAAGGGACTCTTGTCCACGTCGTAGACGTTGCCGCGCACGATTTTCGTGCCGTCCAGGCTGACGTAAAAGATCTCGTCGAGCGAGGCCTGCTGGTAGGAGCCGGTGACCTTCACTTCCTGAAAGCCCGGCAGCGGGCCCGGCAGCGGATCGGCCACGGTCACCGTGATCTGCGGCGTCCACAGCAGCAGATGGCGTACATAGGCCTCGATCTTCGCTTTGTCCAAGCCTGGAGCGCTCTGCGCAAAGAGGGACACACTGCAACTGAGCAGGGCCATTAGGGCCATGCCGGCGAATCGAGTCATAAAAGATATTCTAGCGTTTCAGTAGCCGCCGTCATCCAGCCTGACCTTTCCGGCGAATTTCCGGTACAAGTAGACGTGATAACAAAGCGTCAGCAGGATGCCGGGCGCGAACCACAGCAGGCCGATCTGCAAGCCGTAGTCCGGCGCTGAGGCGTTGCTGATGGTCAGGCTCAGCGCGGGATCCTGGTTGGCCGGCAGGACGTTCGGAAAGACGCCGAAAACAACGCTGGTCAGCATGCCCACGATGTAGACGGCCGAACTGAGGAAGGCCGCCAGCTGTTGCGAGCGGCGGTGGAAGACGAAAATGCCGGCCAGCCCCAGCAAGGCCAGGGCGGGGAAGCAGTAGCCCGCCGGGTGCGCCGCGAAACTCGCCCCCAGATGCGGCTGCAGCCTGAAGCTGACGATGGTGGTGGCGACGGTGAGAATCACCACCAGCGGCCAGGTGATCGCGGCCGCGGTGCGGGCGCGCGCGAGCACGGCACCCTCCGTCTTGTAAGCCACCCAGAGGGCGCCATGCTGCGCCAGCGTGGCGAAGGCGAAGAGGCCGACGAGCACGGTGTACCAGTCGAGGACGCCCGCGTGCGGGCCGGGTTGGAAATCGGTCCACAGCGGAAGGAAGAAGTCTCCCTGAGCATCCAGCGGCACGCCGCGCACCACGTTGCCCAGCGCGGCGCCGAAAAAGATCGCCAGCAACGAGCTGGCCAGGCTGAACACGATGTCCCAGAACGGCCGCCACAGCGCGTTGTCGATGTGGCTGCGGAATTCCACCGAGGATCCACGCAGGATCAGCAGCCACAGCACCATCATCAGCGGCAGGTAGAATCCGCTGAAGGACGAGGCATACAGGGCAGGGAAGGCGAAGTAGAGCGCCCCGCCGCCGGCCAGCAGCCACACTTCATTGCCGTCCCACACGGGTCCGATGGACTTCAACACCGCGCGGCGCTCGCGATCGGTACGCGCCACGAACAGATGAACAATGCCGGCGCCCAGATCGAAGCCGTCCAGCACGACGTAGATGGCCACCATCGTGGCCACAATCCAAAACCAGATGACGGGTAGCATGTCTGATCTCTCCTCCGCTTCCTAGTGAGCCGGTCCTTCATGTCCGGGGCCGTGTTCAATCTCTCTCCAGATCATGAACAGACCCAGCATGAGCAGCAGCGTGTACAGGCCCAGGAAGCCCAGCAGCGTGAACATCGCGCTGCCGCTGGAGACGTGCGGAGAGACGCCGGCCGAAGTGCGCATCAGGCCGTAAATGAGCCAGGGTTGACGGCCCAGTTCGGCCGTCATCCAGCCGGCCGTGTTGGCCACGTACGGCAGCGGCATGGCGAGCATGAGAATCCACAGCAGCGGCTTGCTCGCATAGAGCCTGCCGCGCCAGAGCTGGAGGAAAGACAGGGCCATGATGGCGATGAAGATGGTCCCCAGGCCCACCATGATGTGGAAGCTGTAATAGAGCAGGGGAATGCTGTCCGGCCACTGTTCTCTCGGGAAGTCGCTGAGGCCTTTCACCTCCGCTTCCCAGCGAGTGTGCGTGATGAAACTCAGCACGCCGGGAATGAGGAAAGGATTGTCGAGCCGCTGCTTGTCCACGTCGGGCTGGCCGAGAATGGCAATGGGTGCGCCGGCGGCCGTCTCGAAGTGGCCCTCCATTGCAGCCAGCGTCACCGGTTGATGCCGGCCTACGAGCTTGCCTTGCTGGTCGCCCGTTGGAAAGGCCACCAGCAACGCGGCAATCACGCCCGCCGTGACGCCCACTTTCACGAACGTCGGGCCATAGTCGCCGTGCTTCTTCAGCAGAACGTACATGGCGCCGATGCCCGCCATGGCGAAGGAACCCGTCACCAGGCCGCCGAGGATAGCATGCCAGAACTGCCAGAAGGCCCACTCGTTGAAAAGGAGCGTGGTCCAACTGGTGAGGATGATCTCGCCCTTGGATCCAAGGGCGTAGCCCACGGGGTGCTGCATCCAGGCGTCAGTGGCTACAATCAGGTAGGCCGACATCCAGCTGCCGATCCAGACGGCCATCGCCGAAAACCAGTGGCCGGTGCGGCCGAGGATCTTTTCGCCATACAGAAACAGGCCGAGGAAACTGCTCTCAAGGAAGAAGGAGTAGAGTCCCTCCATGCCCAGCGTGTGGCCGATGACGCCGCCGGCAGCCCGCGAGAACTGAGACCAGTTGGTGCCGAATTGAAACTCCATGGGAATGCCCGTCACCACGCCGAGCGCGAAGTTGACGGCAAAGATCTTGGCCCAGAAACGGGCCGCATCGTTGTAATGCTCGTCGCCGGTCCTGAGAGCTAAGGTTTTGAGAACAAAAAGAAGAAAGCCGAGACCAAGCGTTAACTGGACGAACAAGTAATGAAAAGTAATGGTGAAAGCGAAGTGGAAGCGATGAAGCGCTAGAGCGGAGTCCATAGGGATTTAGGGAATCTCTCCTGCCTCCTAGGATGCCAGAGATTGAGGAGCGTGACATCCCAATTGACGACCTTGTACAGATTCCAGAGTTAGAGAGCTGAAGATGGGTATTGACAAATTCGGAGAAAGGTACTCTAATTTATCAAGCTTCTCCCGATGCAGTTGACCCGAGCAGCCGATTACGCCGTGCGCGTCATGGTTCACCTGGCCGGCCTTCCCGCCGGCGTTCGCGCCACCCGTGACGAAATGGCTGTGAGCGGCGACGTTCCGGAAGCCTTCCTGAGCAAGATCCTGCAGTCCCTCACTCGCGCCGGCCTCATCGCGAGCCACCGGGGCGTCAGCGGCGGCTACCTGCTGGGGCGGCCGGCGGCATCGATCACCGTGCTCGACATCGTGGAAGCGATGGAAGGTCCACTGCAGCTGAACGCCTGCGTGGGCAGCAAACCGACTTGCGGGCGGGCGGGCATCTGTTCCGTGCACGACATCTGGCTGCGGGCGCAGGAGGCCTTGACTTCGGTGCTCCAAAGTGAAAACATCGCCGATCTTGCTGGCAAAGCTGCCCAGCGCCGCTCTGCCGGAGGAGGTGTTGAGTGGAGCTGACCTGGATTGCATTGGCGGCGAGCCTCTGCATGGGGTTGGGAGCGGCGTGCGTGTTCGTGCTGGCGGTGAAGCGGGACTATTTCAAGGACCTTGAGGACGCCAAATACCAGGTCTTCTGGTCCGATTTGCAGGAACTGGTAGATCAACCGAAGGAGTTGGACAAAGATGGCAGCAGATCCTAAAGGCGGCCACGCCCACGCGCCTGCGGGCGCCTCTGGCGTGAATCGCCGCAGCCTCCTGGGATGGCTCAGCGGTTTCGGGCTCCTTGGCTCGGCGGTGCTGAGCGCCTTTTCGAACCTCATCTTCATCAAACCGCGCGCTACTTACGGGCAGCCGCAGCGCTTCAGCCTCGGCAAGCCGGAGGAGTTTCCTCCCGGTACGCGCATCTCCATGGACACGCGCCGGGTGTGCGTCGTGCGGGAAGGCAACAAGATCGCCGCCATCTCCACCACCTGCACGCACCTGGGCTGCATCGTCGGCGTTTCTGACACCGGCTTTGCCTGCCCGTGCCACGGTTCCCGCTTCGACCAGGACGGCAACGTCACCGGCGGTCCGGCCCCCAAGCCGCTGCCGTGGTTCAAGGTGACGCTGGCGCCGAACGGCGAGATCGAGATCGACAAGGACTCTGAAGTCGACCCCGGGAGTTACCTCACGGTATGAGCCAAGACACCAAGTCCCCTTCGTTGTGGACGAACCTGCGAGAGATGCCGTCCAACGCGTGGCACTCGCTATTCCGCAACCCTCTGCCCGCCGACGATCTGGGCCGCGCCAGCACCAGCTTCACCAACTTCTTCCTTCACATTCACCCGGTGAAGGTGCACATGAACACGCTGCGGCCGCTCTACACGCTCGGCCTCGGATTGATCTCCTTCTTCCTGTTCCTGATCCTCACGCTGACCGGCGTGCTGCTGATGTTCTACTACGTCCCGTCCACCTCGCAGGCCTATGACCGCATGCTGGACCTGCGCGGCACGGTGGCCTTCGGCATCTTTCTGCGCAACATGCACCGCTGGGCCGCGCACGGCATGGTGGGCGTGGTGGCGCTGCACATGTGCCGCGTCTTCCTCACCGGCTCCTACAAGAAGCCGCGGGAGTTCAATTGGGTGATCGGCGTGGTACTCTTCCTGCTCACGCTCTTCTCGAGCTTCACGGGCTACCTGCTGCCTTGGGACCAGCTGGCTTTCTGGGCCATCACCGTCGGCACCTCCATTGCCGGATATGCGCCCGTGTTCGGCAAGGAGATCAAGTTCCTGCTGCTGGGCGACGCCACCGTGGGCCAGGAAGCGCTGCTGCGCTTCTATGTCCTGCACGTGGCGGTGCTGCCCCTGGTGTTGACGCTCTTCGTGGCCATCCACTTCTGGCGCATCCGCAAGGACGGCGGGCTGTCGCGCCCGGCGGAAGCCGACGCGCCCGCGCCGGCCGCCGTGAAGGCGGTGGAGCCCAAGCAGAACAAGACCTACGGCCTGCAGGGCTTCGTTCGCGGACCTTTTTCCAAAGTGGGCAATGTGCCCGACAACACGGTATTCAGCTGGCCGAACCTGATCATCGCCGAAGTCTTCGTGCTGGTTCTGACCATCGCCTGCATTCTGCTGCTCTCGATGGTATTCGACGCGCCGCTGGAGGAGCCGGTGAATGTCATGCACCCGCCGAATCCGGCAAAGGCCCCGTGGTACTTCCTGGGCCTGCAGGAAATGGTGAGCTACTCGGCCTTCTGGGGCGGAGTCGGCATCCCCACCATGTTTGTGCTGCTGCTGCTGGCCGCGCCCTATCTCGACCGACGGCCCGCCGGCGTGGGCAAGTGGTTCGCCCGTGAGCGCCTGCTCGCCAACACCATCTTCATCACGCTGGTGGTGGTCAACGTCGTATTCGTGATCGTCGGAACGTTCTTCCGGGGCCCGAACTGGGAGTTCATCTCCCCGTGGAAATGAGGTAAACCATGAGACTCGCACTAGCCATCGCCAGTTTCGTCGTGCTCCTCGTTCACGGCCTCGTCTTCTACCAGCAGTTCTTCCACAAGTGGGAGAACTATCAAACCGCTTATTTCGACCAGGCGCGCTCCATGGCGAAAACCGACGCGGAAAAGGCCGCGCTGGCCGCCCGCTCTCCGCGCGTCGAACAGCTTCTGGTCACCAAGTTTGGCGACATGCGCGTGGATCGCTGCTCCACCTGCCACATGGCGATGGACGATCCGCGCTTTGACAAGCATGCCCAGCCGCTGCGTACGCACCCGTACTCCGAAGCCCTCGGGGACCGCCAGGTGAACGGCAAGTGGGAACGCCGCCACAAGTTCGCCGACTTTGGCTGCACGGTCTGCCACGAAGGACAGGGGCGCGGGCTCCAGGAGGAGTTCAGCCACGGCCACGATGAGTACTGGCCTGAACCCCTGGCCGGCTACATCGTGCAGGAGAACTGGCGCAAAGAGTACCAGCCCAAACTCAAGGGCAAGGATTACATGCAGGCCAACTGCGCGCAGTGCCACACCGAGAAGGGCTTTTCGGGCACGCCGATGGTGGAGAAGGGCCGGCAGCTCTTTTTCTCCAGCAACTGCTACGGCTGCCATCGGATTGAAGGCATGTCGGACGGCACGTTGGGCCCGGATCTGAGCGAAGTTGGCAAGAAGTTCCGCGTGGATTACATTTGGGAGTCCATTGTCGATCCGCGCGCCAATCTGGCTACTTCGTTCATGCCGAAGTTCCATATCAATGAGGACGAAGTGCGCGCGCTGGTCATCTTCCTGAAGTCGCGCCGTGGCATGAACTTCGCCGAGACCGGCCTGCAGCGCTATCGCGCCGCCATCGAGCTGAAACAGCCCGCGGGCGGGACCGGAGCCGCCATGCCCACCGGGGCCGCGCTGCTGGCGCAAGGTGAGAAGTCCATCGCGGATCGCGCCTGCACTGCCTGCCACAAGCTCGGCGACAAGGACGGCGGCATCGCACCCGACCTCTCCTATGAAGGGCTCGTCAAGAGCGAGCAGTGGATCTACGAACACTTCAAGAGTCCGGCCACGATGACGCCGGATTCGATCATGCCCGCCTTCCGCATTCCCGACGAGGAGTTCCGCGCCATGGCCGCCTATCTGGCCAGCCGCAAGACTCCGCTTGCCAGCGCTTCCGGCGCCGATACCTACAAGGCGCTCTGCCAGCGCTGCCACGGCGAGAAGGGCGACGGCCACGGTCCGGTAGCCATCTACCTGGATCCGTATCCGCGCGACCTTACCAAAGCGGGCTTCATCAACAGCAAGTCCACGGAGCGCCTGACGAACTCCATCAAGAGCGGCGTTGCCGGCACCTCCATGCCCGCCTGGGGGCAGGTGCTGAAGGAGGAGCAGGTGCAGGGCGTGCTGCAGTACGTCTTCGCCACTTTCACCAAGGAGCCGCGCCGCGAACTCAAGCCGCTGAAAGCCCCGGATCAAAATCCCGTGGCTTCTTCGGCGGATTCCGTAGGCCGCGGCGAAAAGACCTTCGTCCAGCGTTGCTCGGGCTGCCATGGCCGCAAGGCCGACGGCAAGGGGCCGAACTCGCTCGACATCCTTCCGCGCCCGCGCAATTTGCGCAATTCCTATTTCGTCAACAGCGTCACAGACCGCCGGCTGTTTGAGTCCATCCTCTACGGCGTGCAAGGTACGGCCATGCCGCCGTGGATCGACTACGGCCTCTCGCAGCAGGACGTCGGTGACCTGGTGAATTTCATCCGCAGTTTCAATCCCAAGCCCGTTCTCAAGAGTGAAGCTTCTAGGAGTGACAATGCCCGAGGAAATTAGCAATACCGTAAAATCGGGCCCGGCCGGGATCGCCGGATCCTGGCCGGAGCACGAAGACACCACGGCGAAATGGTTTCTCATCAGTTCCATCGCCTACTTCTTCATCGTCGGCATCATCGCAGTGACCATCGCCGCGAAGTTTGTCTGGCCCAGCCTGCTCGGCACCGTGCAGTACCTCACCTACGGCCGGCTGCGTCCGCTGCACGTCAACGGCATGCTCTTCGGCTGGCTGCTGGCCGCCGACATGGGACTCACCTACTACCTCGTGCCGAGGCTCTGCGGCGTCAAACTGTGGAGCGAGAAGCTCGGCGTGGCTACGGCCGCGCTGTGGAACGTGATTGTTCTCGGCGCGGTGGTCTGCCTGCTCATGGGGTGGAACCAGGGTCTGGAGTACGCTGAACTGCCTCTGCCGCTCGACGTGCTCGTCGTAGTCGCCTGGATCATGTTCGGCGCGAACATTTTCATGACTATCGCGTCGCGCAAGTACGACCAGATGTACGTCTCCATCTGGTACATCATGGGCACCATCCTCTGGACCGCCTTCGTCTACCTCACCGGCAACTTCGCCGTCCTCTTCGCCACGGGCACCAACCAGGCCAACCTCAATTGGATGTACGTCCACAACGCCGTGGGCCTCATCTTCACGCCAGTCGGTCTGGCGCTCGCCTACTACTTCATCCCGAAGGCCTCCAATACGCCGCTCTACAGCCACAAGCTCTCCATGATCGGCTTCTGGTCGCTGGCCTTCGTCTACGTCTGGACCGGCGCGCATCACATGCTGCACGGGCCCATCTCGCAGTGGCTGCAGACCATCGCCATCGCCTTCTCGCTGATGCTGCTGATTCCGGTGTGGGCCGTGGTCTACAACTTCTTCGCCACCATGAAGGGCCAGTGGCACCAGCTCAAGGACAACGTGCCATTGAAGTTCCTGATGTCGGGCGTGGTCTTCTACCTGCTCACCTGCTTCCAGGGGCCCATGCACAGCCTGCGCTCCGTGAACGCCATCGTTTCCAAGACCGACTGGATTCCAGGGCACGCCCACATGGCCGTGCTCGGCGCCTTCAGCTTCTTCGCGATCGCCGGAACTTACTTCATGATTCCGCGCGTGTTCCGCACGCGGCTCTTCTCCGAATCCCTTGGCAACTGGAGCTTCTGGTTCCTGATGCTGGGCGGGCTGGGCTTCTTCACCACGCTGTGGCTGGGCGGCTTCTGGCAAGGCTGGCAATGGAATAATCCGGCCATCCCGTTCATCGACACCGTCATCGCGTTGAAGCCGGTCTGGATTGTACGCTTCTTCTCCGGCATCCTGATGTTCCTGGGCATCGTCAGTTTCGCCTACAACATCATGGCCACCATCATTGGCGCCAAGGACAACCCCGAGACCGCGGCGGCCTAACGAAGAGGAGAACCAGAAATGCTCAGAAAAGCAGATACGAACTTCGGATTCGCCATCGCCGCGGCGCTCATCTTCTTCTTCATCGGCGGCACGCTCACCACCATCGTGCCCCCGCTGGTGGACAAGACCTGGGCCAAGCCGTTTGAAAACTCCGACCCCGCCAAAGGCCCGGTAGGGCAGCTCAAGCCCTATACCGACGTGGAACTGAAAGGCCGTGCCATCTACGTGCGCGAAGGCTGCTGGTATTGCCACACGCAGCAGACCCGCACGCTGCTGGCCGACACCAAGCGCAGCGGCTGGAAGGGCGTCGATTCGCCCATCTCCACCCCCGACGAGTTCGTTTACGATAGCCCGCACATGTTCGGCACCAAGCGCACCGGCCCGGATCTCTCGCGCGTCGGCGGCAAGTACGACACGCAATGGCACCGGACGCACTTCCGCAATCCGCGCGATCTCGTCCCCGGCTCCATCATGCCGCCCTTCCCCTGGCTGGTGGCGAACCAGGAGGAGTTCACGGCCGTCGTAGCCTACCTCCAGACCCTGGGCCGCGCCAAACACTGGCGTCCGGACAACGACTACGAGAAATAGGAGCCACGCAATGCAGCAGGACTACGTTTACCCCAGCATTTACTTCTCCTATTTCTTCTTCGCGCTGATGGCCGCCGGCGCCCTGTACTTCTTCCTGAAGACCTGGCGCTCCGGCTACCTCGGCGAGAACAGCGAAGAACCGAAGTACCGCATGCTCGAAGACGATGCGCCGGGAGGGCAGCAGAAATGAGCGAGAACAAGAACGAGATCAAAGAATACGCCGGCGGCTGGATCACCGAAAGGAAGAACACGGAAGCGCCCGGCTTCCTCAAGTTCGCCTTCCCCGTCATCGGCCTTGGATGTTGCGCATACTTCATCCTTTTCATGAACGGCGAAGTGAACCATGATGACCGCGGCGCGCTGGTGCAGAAGTTCAATCAGGCAACAACCCCGGCCGACGGCCTGATGTACCTGGTTACCGCGCTGGCCCTGATCTTCGTCGTCACCGTGGTCCTGTTCGCCATCCGTCCGTCCAAGCACGAAGAGTAGGTGGTATGAACAACGGCTTTTACCAGATTCGCGTGCCGGACGCGACCGACTATTGGGTCGAAATGGTCAAGTGCCGGCATGCGTGTCCGGTCCACACAGACGCCTGCGGCTATGTCAACGCCATCGCCGAAGGCCGCTATGAAGAGGCTTATCGCATCGCCCGCGCCACAAATCCGTTCGCTTCCATCTGCGGACGCGTCTGTGGCGCGCCGTGCGAAGCCAATTGCCGGCGGGGCGATCTCGATGCGCCGGTCTCCATCCGCGCCCTGAAGCGTTTCGTCACCACGCAATTTGGTCCCGAAACCGGCGACTATCGGCTCCACCGCGAAGGCTGCAATCAGCGGATGCTCCCGCCCAATCGCGGAGACTACGAACGGATTGCCGTCGTCGGCGCCGGCGTCTCCGGGCTCACCGTCGCTCACGACCTGGCCCAGATCGGCTACAAAGTCACTGTCTTTGAGGCCGACTCCGAGCCCGGCGGCATGCTGACGGTCGGCGTCCCCGTCTTCCGGCTGCCGCGAGAACTCGTGCGCCATGAGATCGAGGCCGTGCTCTCCCTCGGTGTCCAGCTGAAGTGCAATGCAAAACTCGGCCGCGACTTCACCATTCAAAGCCTGCGTGCCGAAGGCTACAAGGCGATCTTCCTCGGCATCGGCCTGCCCAAGGGCCGCCGCTTGCCACTGCCCGGCGCGGATCTCGACGGCGTCTACGACGGCATGGATTTTCTGCGGGCGTTTAACTCCGGAAAAGCGCTGCCGCTCGGACGCCGCATCGTGGTGATCGGTGGCGGCAACGTCGCCTACGACGTGGCCCGCTCCGCCGTTCGGCCCGCCGAGGTGATGAAAAAGGACGAGGCGCTGGCCGAAATGGAACGCGGCGAGCAGGTGGCTTATGACGTGGCCCGCTCCGCACTCCGTTTGAGCGGCGACAAGGAAGTGCACGTCGTCTGCCTTGAGTCCCGCAAGGAGATGCCTGCCGATGAGATCGAAGTGGTCGAGGGCGAGGAGGAGGGCATCTTCCTCCACAACTCCCGCGGACCGCGCGAAGTGCTCGGCGAGAACGGCAAGGTCAAGGGTCTGCGCACTACGCACTGCACTTCCGTCTTCAACGAAGAGGGGCGATTCAGCCCGGTTTTCGACGAAGAGATGGTGGAGGACATCTACGCCGACACCGTCATTTTCGCTATCGGCCAGAGTTCCGACCTCTCTTTCCTGCAGCCCGAGGACGGTGTGGAGAGCGAGCGCGGCCTCATCAAGGTCAACCGCGAAACCTACCAGACCACTGCACCCGACGTCTTCGCCTGTGGTGACATTGCCCACGGCCCGCGCCTCTTCATTGACGCCATCGCCTCAGCCCAGATCGCCGCCCGCTCCATGCACGACTTCCTGCGCGGCACGCGCACCGACGTCGCACTGCGCAAGCAGTGGAAGCCGGCCGTTTACGCCATGGCTGAAGGCTGGCAGCGTTACGAGCGCGCTAATCCTCCCACGCTCGAAAGCGACCTCCGGGCTGCTTCTCTCGAAATCGTCGAAGAGAACTATGCCGAACAGGAGGCCCGCCGCCAGGCCGCGCGCTGCCTGCGCTGCAACGTCAATACGGTCTTCGATACCTCCATGTGCGTGGCCTGCAACGGCTGCGTGGATGTGTGCCCGGAAAGCCTCATCCGTCTGGTGGGCCTCAGCAAACTGATCGAAGACCCGCAGTACCTGGAAATGGCCGCCGGCGCGCTGGACCTTGCGCCGGAAAAGGTCAAGGCGATGCCCGCCGAACAGCTGGACGAAGTGGGCGCGGTGATGATGAAGGACGAAACCACCTGCATCCGCTGCGCCATGTGCGCTTCGCGCTGCCCCACGCACGCCATCACCATGAAGCACTTCGATTTCCATCGCGAGTGCGTCTCCGTTCCCTCGCCTAACCCCAAGGTCGTCTATCAGAAATGACGCCGGCGGAACTTGCCATCCCGCTTGGATTCGGCCTCATCTCGAGCCTCCATTGCTCGCAGATGTGCGGGCCCATCGTTCTCTCGTACTCGCTGGCCGGCCGGGGCGGCGCCGTTTCGCACCTGGCCTACAATCTGGGCCGCATCGCCTCCTACATGCTGCTGGGCGCCATCGCCGGCGCTGCCGGCAACGCCGTCGGAGTCATGGGCCGCCTGGCCGGTTTTGAACGCACAACCGCCATCGTGGCCGGCGCTCTCATGGTCGTCGCCGGCATCCTGATGTCCGGGATCCTGCCAAAGAGCGGGCTCGTGCGGATTGAGAAGATCGGAGTGGCCGGCTTCTTCAAGCGCTCGCTCGGACGCCTCTTCTCTTCGCCCCATCCGCTCTCCCGCCTCGCCCTCGGCGCCATTTTCGGGTTTCTTCCTTGCGGGTTGCTCTATGCCGCCGTGCTGCAGGCCGTGGCCACCGGTTCGGCTCTGAGCGGAGCCCTGTCCATGGGCGCTTTCGGGCTTGGCACCGCCGCGGCTCTGCTGGCCATCGGCTTGTTCTCTACCTCCCTTGGTGCCCGCCTTGGACGTTGGAACATGGCTCTGGCCAGCGTGAGCGTGGTGCTAATGGGTGCGCTATTGTTGTGGCGAGGCCTCTCACCCGGCCCTGCAGTGTCCATGGGCAATTGTCATGGCCACTCCTGATCTCAGCGCAGCGCCCGCTCCGCCTGCCGTGCCGCCTCTGCCGCACTACCGCCGCACCCGCAAGCGCATCCACCTGCTGTGCTTCCTGATCTTCCTCATCCTGCCGTTCTTCGACGTCATGCGCTTCGATCTGCCCCGCCAGCGCTTTCACTTCGCAGGCCAGGAACTGCTCATCAACGAATTCGCCATCATCTTCTTCACGCTGATGTTCCTGCTCTTCGTCGTGGTCGGCATGAGCGTCGTTTACGGTCGCATCTACTGCGGCTACATGTGTCCGCAGATGATCTTCAGCGAAGCCACACTGGAAGTCGAGAACTGGATTCGCAAACGCGTGACCAAGCGCTGGCCGAAGCTGCCGGCGCCGCGGCGGAAACTCCTCAGCCAGGCGGCGCTGTACCTCCTATTGGCCGCGGCCAGCATTGTCCTCGCCTTCGTTTTCATCTCATACTTCGTCGAACCCCGTGACCTCTTCGTCCGCCTATTGCACTTTGACCTCCAGACCGCCGGCGGCATCTCCGGAGCCGTGGTCACGCTGATCACGTTCCTGGACTTCGCCTTCCTCCGCCAGCGCTTCTGCACCACCGTCTGCCCTTACGGCTACCTGCAGGGCATGCTCGTGGATAACCAGACTCTGCTCGTCAGCTACCGCGACGAAGCGCACGAGTGTATCGAATGCCAGCGCTGCGTCCGCGATTGCATGATGGGCATCGACATCCGCAAATCGCCCTTCCAGATCGAGTGTGTCCACTGCGGCGAGTGCATCGATTCCTGCGCCGCGATTCTGGCCCGGCTCGGAAAACCTGGCCTCATTCACTACACCTGGGGCGAACACGGCTCTATCGTCGCCGAGGAATCCTCGTGGTGGCGCAAACTCGGCATCCGCGACACCAAGCGGGTCGTCGTCCTGCTGGTCACCCTCTTTTACCTGAGCGGCCTCACCGTCGCCCTCTCCATGCGCAAGACCGTGCTCATTCAATTGCAGCCCGTCCGAGCCCAGCTCTATCGCCTCGGCGACGACGGCACCATCTACAACAAGTTCCGCCTCAAGCTGGTGAACCGCGGTTCCACCGCCACCCAGGCGGCCTTCGCCGTGCAGGGCATCCCCGGGGCGCGCCTCACCTTGGAGACAAACCCCATTCCCCTCGCCGCGGGCGAGACGCGCGAGCTTGAGTTTGAAATCGCGGCGGCGCCATTCCCGGGCGCCTCCGACGTCAACCATATGCAGGTGACCATGCAGGCCGGCACCGAGCACGAGCAGTTCGACCAGACATTCCTCATGCCGCCGGAGGGCAAACGCCGATGAACGATCAATCACCCCGCCAGCGCGGGGCCTTTCTTCCCAAGTTCCTATGGGGCGTCGCCCTTCTCTTCGTCGGCATCCTCATCACCACCTACCTGATCGCGCGCGATGCCGACCCCGTGATCCTCGACGAACACGGCAACTACCGCTCCGGCGGACATCGCGGACAATAGTCCCGTTCGCCCCATGAACTGCGACCTCTGCGGCCTGCCAGCCGGCGCCCATCCGCTCGAGAAGGAAATCGAGGGGCAGGCGCGCGCCTTCTGCTGCCTCGGCTGCCTGAACGTCTACACCATCTTGCTCGAAAGCGGAGTGCTCGCCAGCGGAGCCGACTTCCGCGATTCTGAAATCTACCGTCAGAGCCTCAAGCTCGGTCTCATCTCAAACCGCGATGCCCGTCAGGCGGAGATCCCCGCAGGCGCCGAACGCCGTGAGGTTACCTATCGCCTATCCGGCATGTGGTGCGCCTCCTGCGGCTGGCTCATCGAGCACCGTCTCACCGCCGAAACCGGCATCGTCTCGGCCGATGTCCTGTTCGCCTCCGATCTTCTGAAGGTCACCTACTGTCCACAGTTCCTCCCGCCCTCGCGCATTCCGGAGGCCGTGGCCAGCCTCGGCTACAAGGCCGAACCGCAAGCCGGCGAGTCGCTCAGCGACCGCCGCGAGCGGCGCGACCTGCACCTCCACATCGGGCTCGCCGGTTTCCTCTGGATGAATGTCATGCTGGCCAGTCTTGTGATCTATGCCAGCTATTGGGAGGCCATCTCCGACACCGCCCGGCGCGTCATCCCCTGGGTGCTCGCCGGACTCACCGCGCCCGCCATCTTCTACTCCGCCTGGCCCATTCTGCGCGTGGCGTGGCTGGGTCTGCGCCAGTTCACGCTGCGCATGGAGGCGCTGCTCGCGCTGGGCATCCTTGCTGCGTTCACCTATAGCGTGGCCCAGGCATTTCTCGGCGGGAAGGAGTACTACTTCGATACCGCCTGCGCCATCATCACCCTTGTGCTGCTCGGCAAGCTTCTGGAGCGCGGCGCCAAGGAGCGAACCGCGCAAGCCATCACGCTGCTCTACCGCATGATGCCCAACAAGGCGCGCCTCCTCGACAACGGCCGCGAGCACTTCGTCTCCGTCGACGCTCTCCATCCCGGGGGCGTGTTCCTGGTCAAAGCCGGCGAACGCATCCCCGCGGACGGCATCGTGGTCGCCGGCTCATCGCATGCCGATGAATCGATCCTCACCGGCGAATCCGTTCCGCGTCAGAAAGCGCCCGGCTCCTCCGTCATCGGCGGCAGCTTGAACTGCGTCAGCCCGCTGGAGATCCGCGCCACGCATTCCTCGCAGGACTCCACTCTTGCTCACATCATCCGCGGCGTCGAGCAGGCCATGTCCAGCCGCGCGCCCATCGAGCGCGTGGTGGACCGCGTCTCGCGCGTCTTCGTCCCCGCGGTCATCGTCCTCAGCCTCATCACGCTCATCGCCTGCCTCGCTCTCCGCGTTCCTGCCGACGAGTCCCTCATGCGCGCCATCGCCGTGCTCGTCATCGCCTGTCCCTGCGCCCTCGGCATCGCCACTCCCCTGGCCATCACCGCGGCCGTCGGCGCCGCCTCCCGCCGCGGCATCCTCATTCGCGAAAGCCGCGTGCTCGAAGAGGCCGGCACCATCGGCACGATGATCCTCGACAAGACCGGCACAGTCACCGAAGGCGACTTCCGCTTGATCGACTTCTATCCGCCCGAGCTGCCGCTCCCTCTGGCCGCTGCCGTGGAGCGCTACTCGGAACACCCGCTGGGGCGCGCCATCGCCCGTGCCGTTGCGCACGATGAAGCTGCCGCCTCCAACATCCGCGTCACCAGCGGCTCCGGTATCAGCGGTGTTGTGAACGGCATTGAGGTCGCCATCGGCGCCTCGCGCCTGCTGCCCGATGTGCCTATTCCCGAATCGATTCAGACCAAGGCCCGCCAGTGGGAAGCGCTCGGCCACACCGTCGTCTTCGTCTATCTCAACCGCCAGGCCTCCGGCTCGCTCGCCCTCGGCGACAGCGTCCGGCCCGGCGCGCGCGAACTCATCGCGGAGTTGCACCGCCGCGGAGTCCACACCGTCCTGCTCTCCGGTGACTCCGTCATCTCCACCGAAGCCGTGGCCCGTCAGATCGGTGCCGCCGAGGTGCACGCCGGCGCCAGGCCCGACGATAAGCAGGAGTTCGTGGCCGCCAGGCAAAGCCGCGGCCAGCGTGTGGCCATGGCTGGAGACGGTGTCAACGATGCGCCCGCACTGGCTGCCGCCCACCTCGGCATCGCCATGGGCCACGGTGCCGACATCGCGCTTCAGGCCGCCCCCGTCGTCATCATGAGTGGCTCCATTGACAGCGTCACGGACGTCTTCCGCATCTCCCAGGCCGCTCTGCGCGTCATCCGCCAGAACCTGTTCTGGGCCTTCTTCTACAACGCCGCCGGCATCGCACTGGCTGCCTTCGGCATCCTCACACCCATCCTCGCCGCCGGCGCCATGGTCCTATCCAGCCTCTCCGTCATCGGCAATTCGCTCCGCTTGCGCTCCGTGATCAGCCGCAATTCCTGATCGCGGCCGCGATTTCGGCCCCGATCCGCGCATTGTTCTTGATCAATGCCACGTTGCTTTCCAGGCTCCTCCCGCCGGTGATCGCCTTGATTTCCGCAAGCAGGAATGGCGTTAATCCTTTGCCGCTCACGCCGGCCTTTTCCGCTCGGCGCAGCGCCTCCTGAATGGCCGCCCGGGTCTCCTCTTCCGGCAGCGCGCATTCGGCTGGCAGCGGAGCTGCAATTAGCATTCCTCCTCGAAACCCCAAGCGCTTCCGCGCCGCCCAAGTCGCCGCCACTTCCTCACCCCGCTCCACCTTCCATCCCGCGGCAAACCCGCTGCGCCGCGAATAGAACAACGGGAACTCTTCCGCCTGCCAGGTCCCCACCGGCACGCGCTGCGTCTCCAGCCACTCCAGCGTTGCTCCGATGTCCATGAACGCTTTGGCGCCCGCGCACACCGTCACCACCGGATACTCCGCAATCGCCGGCAGGTCCGCTGAAATGTCGAAATCGCGCGCGGCGTGCGGCCCCACCGCGCCGATCCCTCCCGTCACAAATACTTCAATCCCAGCCCGTGCCGCCAGCGCGAGGCTCGCTCCCGCTGTCACCGCCGCATCCGCCTTTTGCGCCACCGCCAGTGGAATGTCCCGCTCGCAGGCCTTCCATACGCCCTGCTTCGTGCCGATCTCCTCGATCTGCTCTGGCGTCATCCCCACCACAATCTGGCCCCGCAGGATCCCCAGCGTTTTCGGCTCCGCGCCGGCTTCGCGAACGATCCGCTCCACCTCCAGCGCCGTCTCCACGTTGCGCGGATAAGGCATTCCGTGCGCGATGATCGTCGACTCCAGAGCTACTACCGGCCGTTCACCCATTTTTCCCTCCATTCCTCAATCGCCGCTTCCAATCTCCTCGAATCCAAACCCAGGAAACCAAGCGCCGCTGCCAGAGCCGCGTCCTCCTGCATCTCATCCACCGGTTGTGCTTGTGTCTGCTTGCTCAACTTGTCCCCATCCTTGCCCTTCACCAGAGGATGATGCAGATACTTCGGCGTCGGCAGCCCCAGCGCCCGCTGCAGCAGAATCTGCCGCGGCGTGGAATCCAGCAGGTCCGCGCCGCGTACCACGTCCGTCACGCCTTGATCGCCGTCATCCACCACCACCGCCAGCTGATACGCGAAATACCCATCCGCCCGCAGCACCACAAAGTCGCCCACCTCCGTCGCCACATCCTGTCCGAACCTGCCCGTCCACCGGTCGTCAAACGAAACCACTCCATCCTCTGTCAGGAAGCGCCACGCCCGAGCCTGCGCGCAGCCGCTGCGGCAAGTTCCCGGATACCGCCCCTCGCCGGCTTCCTTCCGCGAGCACCCGCATCCATATGCCATGTTCCTGGCCTTCAAACTCCGCAGTGCCGCCTGGTAGGCTTCCTTCCGTTCGCTCTGCACCAGCACGGTTCCGTTCCACTCCAGCCCAAACCGCTCCAGCGTCTTCAGGATCGAATCCGCCCACACCGGCTTGCTCCGCGGCTCGTCCACGTCTTCCATGCGCACCAGCCACTCTCCGCCATGGGCTCGCGCGTCCAGCCACGATGCCGCCGCCGCCACTAGCGATCCCAGGTGCAGCGGCCCCGTTGGCGACGGCGCGAATCTTCCTCGATACATCTCCTGCTATTCTCACCCACTCGGATATCATTGAGAGATCTCATTCCCTAGAGGACGCTTCCAAGCAGTGAATTCCGCAATCGCATATTTCGAAAAGTCCATCGCCCTGCTCCGTCAGCTGCGCGACACCCAGTTGCCCAATATCGACGCCGCAGCCGGGATCTGCGCCAACTCCATCGCCAACGGCGGTCTCGTCTTCCTCTTCGGCAACGGCCACTCGCGCATGATGGCCGAAGAGATGACGCCGCGCCAGGGCTGCTATGTCGGCTGGGTCGCGCTTGTCGAGCAGTCTCTTTCCAATCACGCCGCCATCGTCGGAACCAACGGCCTCCGCGCCCCCCTGTTCCTCGAGAAGTACGAAGGCTACGCCGAAGAGATCCTGAAGGGCTTCAAATTCGGCCCGCACGACGCCTTCATCGTCATCTCCACCAGCGGCATCCGCCCCGTCATCGTCGATATGGCCCTCGGCGCGAAGCAGCGCGGCCTGCCCGTCATCGGCATCGTCTCCAAGCCGCACTGCGAGCGCACGCCCGCCACGCACTCCTCCGGCAAGAAGCTCATCGATGTCGCCGACGTCGTCATCGACAATCAGTGCCCTCCGGGCGATTGCGTCCACGAGATCGAAGGCCTCGAATGGCGCACCGGCCCCACCTCCACTCTCACCGGCGCGATGATCATCAACATGCTCCGCTGTGAAGTCGCCCAACGTCTTGTCGATCGCGGCGTCAAGCCCACCCTTCTGCCCAGCCATCAGTTCGTCGGCAACACCAGCGCCGAACAGGCCCTCGACACGTTCTACGAAGAGTACCGCAAGAGCCTCCGCCACCTTTACGAATAGGATCCCCGCCATGTCCCAGCCCGTCCGCATCGCCATGCTCGGTTCCGGCTTCGTCGCCGGCTTCTACATGCAGGGCCTCGACAACGTCAACGGCCACGAGGTCGTCGCCAACTTCTCGCTCGATCGCCGCAAAGCGTACGCCTTCGCCGGGCAGTGGCGCATCCCTGAGCCCACCACCAATCTCGCCGCCCTGATTGAGCGCGACGACATCGACCTCTACGTCATCGCTCTCCCCAACGAAGCCCACATGCCCGTCTCCGTGCTTCTCTCTCAGATGAAGCGCAACCAGGTCTGCACCAAGCCGCTGGCCCGCGACAAAGCCGAAGCCGCCAAAATGCTCAAGGCCGCCCGCAAGGCCGGCCGCCTCCACGGCTACGCGGAAACTGAGGTCTTCGCCCCCTGTGTCGTCAAGGCCCGCGAGACTATCGAGAGCGGCGCCATCGGCCGCGTCCTCTGGGTCCGCTCCCGCGAATCGCACTCCGGTCCCCACTCCGCCCACTTCTGGGATATCGAGAAGACCGGCGGCGGCGCGCTCAACGATCTCGCCTGTCATTGCATCGAAGCCGCCCGCTACTTCTACGGCAAGCAGGACAAGGTCGTCGAAGTCATGGCCTGGGGCGCCACGCTGGTCCATACCGACAAAACCCGGGGCGAGGACAACGCCCTCCTCGCGCTGAAGTTCTCCTCCGGCGGCATCGCCCACTGCGAACTCTCCTGGACCACCAAGGGCGGCCTCGACCTCCGCAACGAGATCCACGGCTCCGAAGGCTCCATCTTCACCGACGTCACTCGCGGCACGCCCATCTCTTCCTTCACTTCACGTTCCGCCGGATACGTGGTTGAAAAGGCCGACATCGATTTCGGCTGGACCCGGCCCCTCCCCGAAGAGGCCTTCGCCTACGGCTACCAGGGAGAAATGAAGCACTTCGTCGAATGCGTCCGCAGCGGCGCCTCGCCGCGCGAAACCTACGACGACGGCTACGCCGTGGCCTGCATCCTCGACGCCGGCTACCAGTCCATGCGCACGAAAAAGTGGATCAGGGTAAAGTACTGAAGTGGTTCTTGACGATCAGGTTTGGCTCATCACAGGCTCAACAGGCATGGGCGCGGCCACGGCCCGCCTCGCCGCCGTCTACGGCGCCCGCGTCTTCGTCTGTGGCCTCGAGGCGGAGGCCTGCCATCAGCTTGCCGCCGAATGCGGCGGCGGCTGCCATGTAGGTGATCTCTCCATCCCCTCCGAGGCCGAAAAGGCCGTGGCCCGCTGCATCACCGAACTCGGCCCCATCGACGCGCTCTTTAACGTCGCCGGCGGCTCCGGACGCAAGTTCGGCGACGGTCCCCTCCATCTCATCTCCGATCACGGCTGGGAGCGTACTTTCGACATCAATCTCAAGACCATGTTCCTCGTCTCCCGCAGCGTCCTGCGCCGCATGGTGCCGCGCCGTTCCGGTGCCATCCTGAACATGGCCACCGTCACCGCCTACTCGCCGGAGCCCAGGAATTTCGCCACTCACGCCTACGCCGCTTCCAAAGGCGCCACCATCGCCATGACCAAATCCATGGCCGCCTACTACGCGCCCTACCATATCCGCATCAATGCCATCGCGCCGGGCCTGGTCAAAACCCCGATGAGCCTCCGCGCTCAGACAGACGCCGCCATTCTCGAACAAATGCGCCAGAAGCAGCCTCTTTGCGGCTCGCTCATCGAACCCGACGATGTCGCCCGAGCCGCCGTCTTTCTCCTCGGCCCCAGCTCCAACATGATCACTGGCCAGGTCCTCGGCGTCGACGCCGGTTGGGAGGTCTCCTAACTCATGCAACCCATCGCCCTTCGCACCACCGTCATCGGCAGCTACCCGTTCCCCTCCTGGCTCGAATTCGCCACTCAGCATCTCGACCGCTTCGGACCCGATGATCTCCGCGAACTCCAGAACGACGCCGTCATCGCCGCCATTCACGATCAGCACTCCGCCGGCCTCGACGTCATCACCGACGGCGAGCAGACCCGCCTCGACTTCAACCTCTCCTTCTACGGTTTCCTCTCCGGCCTCGATTGCGAACCCCTCCCTCCGCGCCGCTTTGGCCCGCCTGCTCACGATCAGCGCGGCAAACACACCGTCACCAGCACTCTCGCCGCGCCGCGCGGCCTCGGCGTCGTCGATGAGTTCCTCCGCCTCCGACGCCTCGCGCCCGCCGGCCCCGCATTGAAAGCCTCAGTCCCCGGGCCATACACCTTGAGCGGCCGCCTCCTGCCTAACTCCACTTACCCCGATCGCTGGGCTCTCACCGCCGCCCTCCTCCCGCTCGTTCAGAATGAACTCGCCGCTCTGGTCCAGGCCGGTTGCGGCGAGATCACCGTCGACGAGCCGTCCATGAGCTGCTACGCCCACCAGGAGGATCCCGCCCGCTTCGTCCGCATCTTCAACGACACCGTGGCGCCCGTCCAAGGCAAGGCGCGCCTCTCCACGCACCTCTGCTTCGGCAACTACAAGGCCCGCGCCGTCGGCCCTCGCCAGTACGCTCCCATGTTCCCGGCTTTCACCGAACTCGCCGTCGACGAGATCCACCTCGAAATGGCCTCGCGCGAATTCAGCGAACTCCCTCTCATCGAGTCCATCGCCGCCCGCCGCGACGTCTCCATCGGCGTCATCGACGTCAAGAGCTACTACATCGAATCCCCTGCCGACGTCGCCGCCCGCGTCCGCCGCTGTCTCCAGTACGCCCCGGCCGACCGTCTCAGCTTCGCCCCCGATTGCGGCCTCTCGCAGACCGCCCGTTGGGCGGCCAAACAAAAACTAGCCAATATGGTTTTGGGCGTGAAACAGGTCCGCCAGGAGCTGGGCCTCGCATGAGCCTCCGCGATGAGATGCTCGCCGCCCGCCACGAGCCCGGCCTGCGCGCCTGGTGGCTTGGCCAGAGCGGCTTCCTCATCCACTCCGGCGGCCATTACCTCCTCATCGATCCTTACCTCTCTGATTCGCTCACAAAGAAGTACGCGCAAACCGACAAGCCCCACATCCGCATCTGTCCCCTGGTCATCCAGCCGTCCGAGCTCGACTTCATCGACGTCGTCACCTCCTCTCACAACCACACCGACCACCTCGACGCCGATACCCTCATCCCCCTGCGCGCCGCCAACCCCGCTCTCGCCTTCGTTCTCCCTGAAGCCAATCGCGCCTTCGCTTCGCTTCGCCTCGGCTGCGACCCAGCCTGGCCCTCCGGCCTCAACGACGGCCAGCAAAAACAGATCGGCCCCTTCGTGTTTCATGCCGTCGCCGCCGCTCATGAGCAGCTCGACCCCACCCCCGATGGCCTCCACCCCTATCTCGGCTACGTCATCGGCATCAACGGCTACACCATCTACCATCCCGGCGATTGCGTGCTCTATCCCGAACTCCCCGCGAAGCTGAAGCGCTTCTCCATCGACCTCGCCTTCCTTCCCATCAACGGCTCCCTCCCCGAACGCCGCGTCGCCGGAAACTTCTGGGGCAGGGAAGCGGCCTGGCTCGCCCGCGAAACGGGCATCCGGCTCGCCGTGCCCTGCCACTACGAGATGTTCGAGTTCAACTCCGCCACCCCGGCCGAGTTCATCGAACACTGCCGCCAACTCGGCCAGCCGCATTCCATCCTTCAGGTCGGCCAATCTCTCCACCTCCCCCCGCAAGCGCCATGAAACTTTTCCTCGGCATCGACATCGGCGGCACGCGACTCAAATGCGGCCTTGTGAACGAAGGCGGCGAACTCCTCACTAGCGCTGAAACGCACTCGCCCGCTTCCGTCGAGGCCCTCCGGCAGGTGCTGCTCACGCTCGTCCCACAGGTGCTTGAAGGACGCACGCCCGCCGCCGCCGGCTTCGGCTGCAAAGGCATTATCGATCCCCGCACCACTCAGGTCGCCGTGCTGCCCGGCGTGTGGGGCTTCCTGACAAATCTCCGCCTCAGTTCGCTTCTCGAAGAGCTGATCCCTCCCGGCGTACCCGTCGCCGCCGACAACGATGCCAAGGCCGTCCTGGCCGGCGAAATGCTCTGGGGCGCGGCCATCCATCGCCACAACGCCATCCTGCTCACGCTCGGCACCGGCATCGGCGGAGCCGTCCTCGCCGACGGCCGCATCCTCCGCGGAGCCGGCGGCGCGGCCGGCCACCTCGGCCATGTCTCCGCTGATCCGGACGGCCCCCTCTGCATCTGCGGCAGCCGCGGTTGCCTCGAAACCCTCTTCTCCGCCCGTGCCATCGAGGCCGCCGCCTGGACCCTCGTCCACCAGGGCTGCGCCTCTCCCATGGCCGACATCCTCCGCGCCCACCCCGAATCGCTCTCCACCCGTTTTGTCTTTGACCAGGCCGCCCTCGGAGATCCGCTCGCCACGCACATTCTCGATCAGCGCATCGCTCTCTTCGCCGCCACCCTCGCCGGCCTCATCCATGCCTTCGACCCCGAGATCGTCATCCTCTCCGGCTCCATCTCCTGCGCAGGCGATGCCCTGCTGGAACCGCTCCGCGCCCAGGTCGCGCCGCGCATCCGCGGCCTCATCGCGCACCACGTGCCCATCGTCCTCTCCGGACTCAGCGACACTTCCGGCATCTCCGGCGCCGCTGCCCTCGCCCGCCTCGCGCTCCAGGCCGCATAGCCTGCGCTACCCTGTCATCGTGCGGCTCTTCTTCGCGGTTTGCCTTGCTTCCATCCTCTCCGGAAACCTCGCCGCGCAAGTAGCCCTGCCGCTGCAAACCGTCGAAGTCAAACTCCTCCACCAGCGCATCCTTTCGCTGGAAGCTGCCGACAAGGGCGGCTGGGTTATCATCCGCGATCTCGCCGGGCGCGTTCTCCGCAAGGTGCAGGCCGGTGCCGGCGTCGATGGGATCCGCGCCGCTGAGATCAAGGACTTCACCCTCGCCTCTGACCGAACCCTCATCATCAGCCTGGGCGTCGCCTTCCCTATCGGCCGCAGCGCCCGCATCATGGCCTTCTATCCGGAGAAGGGCGAGCCGCGCTTCCTCACCCTCGATGACGTCATCTGTCTCAACGTCGTTTCAGATCCGGCCACCGGCGTCTGGTGCCTCGGCCCGGGCTTGGAAGATTCTCTGCTGCACCGCGTCTCCGGTCCGGCCGATGGCCCCTGGACGCTTCTTCTACGCAGGAAAATCCGGGTACTCGCCAACGATGGCGGCGAAACCCGCCAGGCCTATGAAACCGGCCAATGCGGAGTCCCCGCGCTCTTCATCCCCGAGCCCGGCCGCCTCCTCGCCTTCCTCCCCAATACCCTCGCCCTCCACGATATCGATCTCCGCACCGGCGTCCACTCGGAAATCCCCATCCCCGTCGAGCCCAACGGCCGCTCGCTGCTCTCCTTCGCCACCCGCGGTGAGGAGATCTACGGACTTCTGCCGGTTCTCCCACCCGGTCAAACAGATCGCTTCACCACGCAGTACACCCTCTACCGCTCGCTCGCTCGCTGGACCCGCGTTCCTTCCGCGCCCGCCTGGCCCCGGGGCACAACCCTAGCCGGTATCGAGGGCGGCACCCTCTACCTTTGGAACCGGCTCAAATCCCGCCTGGAAACGGCGCCGCTCCAGCGCCTTAAGCCGTAACCACGCCCAGCGGCTTCCTCGCCCGCCACTTGCCTCTCGTGAAGTCTGGGAAGTCCACGCTCGCGCTGCGGTTCGCAATCGACTTCTCGCTCAACTCCGTTACCGCGCACAGCGCCGCCGCGTCGTAGACGTCCATGTCCGGCTCGATGCCCTTCTTCAGGCACTCCATCAGCCGCCAGTTCATCACGTAGTCCATGCCGCCGTGGCCCGCGCCTTTAGCGCGCTCCTGCAGTTCCTTCCACAGCGGATGCTCGAACTCCGCCTCGTAGCCCGGGAACAGATCCTGCCATTCGTCGTTCTTCCCGCGCCCCTCCACGTAGATCTGCGGCTTCGGGTACTTTTGCAGTACCCCCTTGGTCCCTTGCAGCATGTACTTCCGGCTGTAGGGCCGCGGCAGGTTCGTGTCGTGCACCACTAAGATGGTCTGCCCGCTGCGCGTCCGGATCAGCGAACTCACCACGTCGCCCAATTTCACGTCCAGCTTCGCCTGCGGGCTCTCCGGCCCGAACTTCTTGCTCGCGTACTCGCGCAGGCCGGCCGACTTCGACGCCATCGAAACCATGTGGTCGAAGAGATTCCCGCGGTTGATCCCCAGCGTCTGCGCCACCGGACCCAGCCCATGCGTGGGATAGATGTCCGCGTTCCGCCGCAGCGCATGGTTCAGCCGCCACAGCCCTTCGCCGCGGTCGCTGAACTTGATGCCGCGCAAATCGTGCAGGTAGCCGCATTCGGCGTGCACCACGTCGCCCAGCAGTCCTTTCCGCACCATGTTCAGCGCCATCAGCTCCACGCGGTCGTAGCAGCAGTTTTCGATCTGAATGCAATACCGGCCCGTCTGCTCCGACGTCTCCACCATCTCCCAGCACTCTTCCAGCGTCGTCGCCGCCGGCACTTCGATCACCGCGTGCTTGCCGTGCTTCATCGCCTCCACGGCCATCTTCACGTGCCACTCCCACGGGGTCGCCACGTAGACGACATCCAAATCCTGCTCGGCCACCATCCGCTTGTAGTCCAGGTCGCCCTTCGTGTAAGCCGTCGGCCGCGCCTTGCCCGCCTTCTCCGCCCGGTTCTGCGCCATCTCCACCCGGCTCGCCGCGATGTCGCACACGGCCTTTAGTTCCACGCCAGGCACCCGCAGGATGTCGCCCACGTGGCCCATGCCGCGGCCGCCCACGCCAATGATGCCGGCCTTGACGGTCTTCGCCGAATCCTGCATCGCCAGTGCGCTCTTGGTCCAGAAGGCGAGCGCGGCGCCCTGCGCCAGAAAGTTTCTCCGGTCCATCGACGACATCGCAGAATTCTCCTTTTCGAAAACGATTCCTGCCTAGTCTATCGGCCCATCCAAGGCAAGGTCAATCAAGCCGCCGCATGCGGACGAAGTGCCGGCTTCTCACC
This sequence comes from Acidobacteriota bacterium, assembly GCA_016213725.1. Lineage (GTDB taxonomy): Bacteria > Acidobacteriota > Terriglobia > Bryobacterales > Bryobacteraceae > Paludibaculum. The sequence continues at coordinate 37,557 of JACQZS010000234.1, forward strand.
GCTGCCAATCCGCCCGCGTGACGCGGCCGTCCAGAAGCCAGTCCGACCTCTCTGGTGTTGCCGGCCCGAGGTCTTCTACAAAGACGCCAAAGAATGTCTCGCTCAAAGTAGTGGGAGACATGCGGGAAAACGTATGCGGAAGAATGCGGAAGAATCGGAGCCATCCATCCGCGCCAGGTGTATACTATCCCGGGCCGGGAATCCCGATCGCGAGTTTTCCGCAAGGCTCTCCTGGTCTCGATGGTTTGATCGTGTTCGCCTGGAGGGGACGATGCGCGCTGCATTGCTCTGTTTCGGGATGGCAATTGGGACGATGTGGGTCTGCGCCCAAAACGGGGTGCTGGAATTGCAGGGCTATCGGATCTCGGCTGGAAACGGTTGCGGACCCGGCGTGGAGAATACCACCCCAACCCTGGCTTCGATGTTCCCACAGCGCTACGACTGCAATCCGCTAGGCGCCGCCGGCGAGATCACCAATGTTCTTCTCAAGACTCCCCCCAAAGTCGCGGTCGTGAACGGCATCGTACAGCCGTTTCAGGTCTCGTTCTCCTTGCAGGGACAGGTGACTCCGCCCCGCAAAGCGCCGAATGATTCCCGCCCGGGTCCCCCCAAACTCGAATACTACGTCCTGGTCAGTCCCTTCGGGCCGGACTGCCCGCAGGTGGCCTATCCTGCGGGCGGGAGCGGCAGGAAAACCGTCACCAGTCCGGATACTTTCCAGGTCGATCTCGGCACGTGCCGTGTTCCGGAGAAGATCCTCAATCCCACCGGGCACGGGTTCACCATCATCTCCAACCTCGATCTCCAGTGGGGCACGGAAACCGGCAGGGTGACGGTGCAGGTCGTGCCGGTGTACAAGTTCGTCCCCGGCAATCCCTCCGATTCCAGCACGCCGGCAGCCACGCCCACGCCGCCTCAGGCCGCCCCCGCCTCCACGTCAGGAATCTCCATCACTGGCGGCGGGCCGCCCGCTTCGGCTCAGCCGCAACAGCCCATCCTGATCGAAACCAATGGCAGGCAGTCTCGCACTCTGAAGGCGGCCTGTCAGGAGTTTATGCAGGTCCTCGCCTTCTATCAACTGGTCGGCGTCAGCCCTGCGAATTGGGCGCACCAGTATTCGGCGTGGATCCGCCAGAACTACAACCCTTCGCCGCAGGTGGATCAAACCCTGGCGGAACTGCAATCGATGACGCGTGGACTGCTTCGGGCCATCGTGATCTGCGGCAGGGAGTTGGGCACACAGGGCGTTGCGAGAATCGGCCAGCCTGCCGAAACCGTGCCGCGCCTGGAGCTGCAGTTGCTGGAAGGGCGCTCGGCATTTCGCGCCGAGGACACCAGCCTCGCCTCCCGGCTCCTGGCCGGTCCTGCCACCATCGAACCGGCCAATGGCGCCGAGTATACAGCGGCCCTCATCGGCCGCGATGCCAGCTTTGTGACCGTTGAGGCCGGCGAGGTGCGCGTCTCCTCCTCCGGCAGAGCGGAAGCGCCCCTCCGGGTGCCGGCCGGCCACATCGCCTTGGTGACCCCGCAAGGCGTTCGCACCACGGCCGTGAGCGCATTGCAGGCGCCGGCTTCGGCGTGTCCGGAACCGCTTTCCTGCGCGCAGTGCCTGGGCGGCGGCATCCGCCAGAAGTGGCTCTCCCTCGGAGCCGAGCGCAGCAATATCGGCTGTCCCGTTACGCCGGAGCTCGCGGCCGCCCCCTCTCGCCAAGGCACCACAGGCCGTTTTGCGCAGTTCGGCGGCGGTGAAGGCGCCTACATCATCTGGCATAGTACCGGACCAAAGCTCGGCCAAGCCTATGTCGTCGACGGCTGTCTTTTCAAGATCTACCACTCCAACGGGGGCACCACCTCGCCACTGGGCTTTCCGCTCGGCGATGCCTATGCTATTCCCGGTGGAATCCGGCAGGACTTCGAGGGCGGTTCCATCCGTTGGGATTCCGCCACGCGAAACTGCTCCGCCAGCCTGACCGCGCCCGGTGGCGCGCCCTCCGCCTGCTCGGGCGGATTCGCCGGAACCTGGGATGGCGGCGGAGGACTGATGCTCCGGTTATCGGTCAACGGCAACCAGGCGTCCGGTACCTACTCGGATCCGCGAGCCTGGCAAGGCGATGCCACCCTCACCGGAACCGTCAACGGCAGGGCGCTGGAGGGCCAGTGGTTCAATCCGCTGCTCCGCGGCAACACCCGAAATCGAGGCCCAGTGCGCTTTGATCTGTCGCCCGATGGGCGCTCCTTCACCGGCTACTGGCGTGAAGCCGACGGTACGGGTGGCGGCCAATGGATCGGGAACTGCGTCGGCCAGGCCGCCACAGCCGCTTGCGGCGAACCCCTTTCGTGCACTCAATGTCTTGGCGGCGGCATCCGGCAGAAATGGCTCGCCCTCGGCGGCGAGCGCGGCAGAATCGGCTGTCCCACGACGCCGGAGCTTGCCGCCGCTCCCTCTCCGCAAGGCACCACCGGCCGCTTCGCCCAGTTCGGCGGCGGCGACGGCGCCTACATCGTCTGGCACAGCACTGGCCCAAAAACCGGGCAGGCGTTTGTCGTCGAGGGCTGTCTCTTCAAGAGCTATCACGCCTCCGGAGGGACTACCTCCGCCATCGGTTTTCCTGTTAGCGATGCCTACTCGGTCTCAGGCGGCGTGAGGCAGGACTTCGAGGGCGGTTACATGGCCTGGAACGCTTCCACGGGCCAGTGCTGGGCACACCCTGCCGGCTCCGGCGGCGCTCAGCCCTCCTGCTCCGGCGGCTTCGCCGGAACCTGGGATGGCGGCGGCGGACTGGTGCTGCAGCTCTCCGTCACCGGAGACCAGGCCACCGGCACATACACAGATCCGCGCGGTTGGCAGGGCAATGCCATGCTCTCCGGTACCGTCCGTGGGCGCGTCCTCGAAGGGCAGTGGTTCAATCCCATCCTGCGCGGCAATAGCCGCAATCGAGGGCCCGTCCGATTCGAACTGGCCCCGGACGGCCGGTCGTTCTCCGGCTACTGGCGGGAAGAGGATGGCACCGGCGGCGCCAACTGGACCGGTTCATGCACCGCAGGCGCTGCCCGGCAACCGGAGGCGCAGGCGAATTTCGGCGGCGTTTGGGCCTGCGGCGGCACTCTCTCCGTGCGCATGACTCAGAACGGATCTCAAGCCCAGGGCACCTACCAGGACACCGCCGCCTGGCAGGGCTCCGCCACCGTCTCCGGCACCGTTCGGGGCAACGTCCTCGAAGGACGCTGGTTCAATCAGGCCTATCGAGGCGCCACGCGCAACACCGGTCCGGTGAGGTTTGAAATGTCGCCGAATGGAAATGCCTGGACCGGCTACTGGCGCGAGGCCGACGGCAGCGGCGGCGGAGGCTGGAACTGCTCCAGGGTGGCAGGGCCGTAGTCTGAACCGCACGGGCCGAAGGAACCGGCGCGCAACTCCGCCGTCTTTCCACTCGCATACCTGGAGTGGCTCTGTGTCATTCCATTCCTACCGGCCCCGGAACCTCTCTGACACCAATAGGCCCTTACGCTTCCAGCGGCTCGAACCGCGCCTGGAAAAACCGCAGCAGCTTCGGCTCGAACACCATCTTCAAGCCGCGCACCTTCTCCCGCTCCTCATGCACGCAGTAAACAGACTCCGCCGTCACATCCATGTGCGCCTGCGTGTAAACCCGCCGCGGAATCGTCAGCCGCACCAGCTCCAACTTCGGCTTCCGCTCCTCGCCGGTGGCCGCGTCGCGCCCCGCCGACACAATCCCGCGCTCCATCGCCCGTACCCCCGAATCCAGGTACAGCGCCGCCGCCAGCGCCTGTGCCGGATAGTGCTCCTGCGGCACATGCGGCAGAAACGCGCGCGCATCCAGGAAGATCCCGTGCCCGCCCACCGGCAGCACAATCGGCACGCCCCACGCCTTCAGCTTGTCGCCCAGGTACTGCACCTGCCCGATCCGTGCCCGCATGTGGTCGTCCTGCACTGACTCTTCAATCCCGATCGCAACTGCCTCCATGTCGCGCCCGGCCATGCCGCCGTACGTGTGCAGTCCTTCGTACACCACCAGCAGGTTCGCCGCCTCCGCTGCCACACTCGCATCGTTCACCGCCAGGAAGCCGCCGATATTCGCCAGCGGGTCCTTCTTGGCGCTCATCGTGCAGCCATCGCTGAATGAACACAGTAACCGTACGATCTCCGCCACCGTCCGCCCGCTCTGCCCCTCTTCCCGCTGCTGGATAAACCACGCGTTCTCCGCCACGCGCGTCGCATCCAGAATCACGCGCGTGCCGTACCTCTTCGCCAGCTCGTACACCGCCTTCATGTTCTCCAGCGAAATCGGCTGGCCCCCCGCCATGTTCACCGTCGCCGCCACGCTCACATACGGCACGCGCCCCGGATTCTCGCGGAACACCTTCTCCAACTTGTCCAGATCCACGTTCCCTTTGAACGGATGCTCCGACGCCGGATCGTGCGCTTCGTCGATGATCACGTCCACAAATCGCCCGCCCGCCATCTCCTGGTGCAGCCGCGTCGTCGTGAAATACATGTTGCCCGGCACCACGTCGCCCGTCCGGATCAGCACCCGGCTGATGATGTGCTCCGCCCCCCGCCCCTGGTGCGTCGGAATCAGGTAGTTGTATCCGTAGTACTTCCGGACGTTCGCCTCCAGCCGGTAGAAGTTCTCGCTCCCCGCATACGCTTCGTCGCCCAGCATCATCCCCGCCCACTGCCGGTCGCTCATCGCCGACGTACCCGAATCCGTCAGCAGGTCGATATACACATCCCTCGAACGCAGCAGGAACGTGTTATATCCCGCCTCCTTCAGCGCCCTCTCCCGCTGCTCCTGCGTCGTCATCCGGAGCGGCTCCACAACCTTGATCTTGAAAGGCTCAGCCCAACTGCGTCGTGCTAGTGGCATGCCCCCATCCTAGCCGCCGCCGCCCAGGCTGTGAATACGAAAGAAAAGCAATTTCAGTACTATGCTAAAAGAACAGCAAGCTAGGAGCATGAAATGCCTAACGATCTTCTGGACCGCCTCTCCACCCGCATCCTCGCCCACCTTCAGCGCGACGCCCGTCTCTCCTTCGCCGAGCTCGGCCGCCGCGTCGGACTCTCCACCCCCGCCGTCGCCGAGCGCGTCCGCCGCCTCGAGGAATCCGGTGTCATCCGGTCCTACGAAGCCCGCCTCAATCCCCAGGCCCTCGGCCTCCACGTCACTGCCTTCGTCCGCATCCGCCTCAGCGGCTCGGAATCCCTCGCCCGCCGGCTCACCAAGCTCGCCTCCGAACTCTCCGAAGTCCTCGAGTGCCACCGCTGCACCGGCGACGAGTCTTTCATCCTCAAAGTTCGCGCCGAATCCGTCTCTCATCTTGAAAAGCTCATCGACC
>JACQZS010000240.1 GCA_016213725.1 Acidobacteriota bacterium
GAAGCCGGAAGAACCAGAGCCTGCTCCGGTTGCGCCTGCGCGGCCCCCCTGGCGCTGGATCGCTGCAACCGCCGCCGTCGTGCTCTTGGTGGTCGGTGCGGGACTCTGGTTCACTCGGTTCCGCAACCCGCAACTCCAACCGCGCCTGCTACCACTCACCACCTATGCGGGCTTTGAATCCACCCCCTCGTTTTCCCCCGACGGCAAGCGTGTGTCGTTCACTTGGCGTGGGGAAGCGAACGGCAACGCGGACCTTTACGTCAAATTGGTGGGCGGCACGATGCCGCTTCGCCTCACCACCGATCCCACATTTGACGGCTACTCCGCCTGGTCGCCGGACGGCGAGCAGATCGCCTTCTTCGGCGAACGTGACGGTGGCGGCATCTATCTGGTTTCTCCCGATGGCGGACCCCAAAGGAAGCTGTCGAACCTGTCCACATTCAGCCGGCCTGTCTGGTCCGTTGACGGCAAGTCCCTGCTGGTGACCACCCGATTTAGGGAGAAGCTGCAGAAGGGGGACGGCGCCCTTTGGCTGATACCCGCCGCGGGTGAGGCACCGCCCCGCCGGCTGCTTTCGCCGCCTGACGGCGCTTGGTTCGTACACCCGGCGTTGGCGCCCAATGGCCGCACGTTGGCTTTTGCCTCCTGCACCGGCGCTATACGCGGCCAAAGCTGCACTCTGCAACTCGTAGATCTCCAGGGGGAGCCCCTCGCTGCCGGTGTCCCCCGGCAGATCACCACAACGAACTTCGGCATCTCGGGCATCGCCTGGACACCGGACGGTTCTTCGCTGATTTACTCCGGGGGCTCGAATTTGACCAGCCGTTTCCTTTACCGGTTCAACCTCGAGGATCGAGGACAGCCGGAAAGGCTCGAACTGGCAGGGGCTAACGCAAGCTCGCCCGCCGTCGATAGTAAGTCCAGTCGCCTCGCCTTCATCAGGACCCACTCCACCGTCGGGCTGATGCGCTTGGAACTCGGCCAGAATCCTGCTCCCTTCCTGCCTGCTTCCAGAACCATGGACAACAGTCCGCAATACTCTCCCGACGGGAGCCGCATCGCCTTCAACTCCGACCGCCACGTCACCAGTGAGGCTGTCTGGACCGCGAATGCCGATGGGACAGATGTTGCCCGCATCGTCAACATGAGTTCCCACAACGGAACGCCCCGCTGGTCGCCCGACGGCCGCTCGCTCGCTTTCGATGCCCTCCGGCAGAGCGGAGGTTGGGATATCTGGACCGTGGCCGCAAGCGGCAGTTCCCCCCAGCAACTCACCCACGACTCGGCTTCGAATGTCATCCCCAGTTGGTCCCGCGACGGCAAGTCCATCTACTTCACCTCCAACCGTACCGGACGCTTTGAAATCTGGCGTATTCCCTCCAGCGGCGGCGCCGCCGTCCAGATCACCCGCAACGGCGGCCACACTGCCTTCGAGTCCACCGATGGAAAGACTCTCTACTACACCATCACCGAAAGCGGAACCGAGGGGCTCTACGCCAAAACGCTGCCCGAAGGCGAGGAAAGACGCGTCATCCGGGAGCAGGTCGCCCTCCGCGGTTTCGCTGTCTTTGACGATGGGATCTACTACCTCCTCCAGCGCTCGGGCGAACCCACGCAGATTCGATTTCACCCGTTCACCGGCGGACAGGCTCGCACCATCGCTGAAGTCGAAGGAAATCTTCACATCGGATTCACCGTCTCTCCAGACCGCAAGACGTTCCTTTTTTCCAAATGGACCAATCAGGGAGCCGACCTCATGCTCATCGAGAACTTCCGCTGAGCCGCTCCTCCCATGCCCTTGCGAATCAGCCACCGGAATCGCTCTGAAAACGGTCCTCTACCTCTGATAATCCCATTTACCCACGACAATCCCGGTGCTACCATCAGCCTGGACTGTTACTGAGTTGCCATGACAGGTCCCTCCCCGGTCCGCTTCGGCGCTTTCGAACTCGACCTCCACACCGGCGAACTACGCAAGCACGGCATTCGCCTGAAACTCCAGGACCAGCCCTTCCACGTGCTCCGCATCCTTGTCGAACGCCCTGGCGAACTGGTGACCCGCGAAGAACTCCAGCACGCGGTCTGGGGCGACAGCACCTTCGTGGACTTCGACCAGAGCCTCAACCGCGCTATCAACAAAGTGCGCGAGGCCCTCAGCGACACCGCGGATAACCCCCGCTATATCGAAACCATGGCCCGTCGCGGTTACCGCTTCATCGCGCCCGTCGATGGTGTTCAGAAATCGTCGCAACCCATGTCGGCGTCCACCGGCGCCCGGCATCTTTGGCTTTGGATCGGCGCAGTGGCTGCGGGCGTCCTGGTCGTCGCCGGGGCAGGGCTCTGGCTGACGCGCGACCATGCCCCTCAGCCCGCACCGAGGTTGGTCCAACTCACTACATATCCCGGCGATGAGGCGGCGCCTGCTTTCTCGCCGGACGGCAAGCGCCTGGTGTTTGCCTGGAACGGCGAAGCCCGGGACAACTTCGACGTGTACACCAGAATCGTGGAGAGTGTGACACCCTTGCGCCTCACCAGCGATCCGGCCTTCGATGGTTACCCGGCGTGGTCTCCGGACGGGCGCCACATCGCGTTCTTCAGCGATCGGGACGGCGGTGGCATCTACCTCGTATCCGCGGATGGAGGGCCGCAAAGGAAGCTGGCGGCGCTGTTGACCTACAGCCACCTGGCCTGGACGGCTGACGGGAAATACCTGGTGGTGGCAGCACTGTACCGGGAGAAGCCACAGAGAGGCGATGGTGCCCTCTGGCTGGTGCCCGTCGAAGGCGAAGGTACCCCGCGCCAGTTTCTGACTCCGCCGGACGGAACATGGTACCGGCACCCTGCATTAGCGCCCCATGGTGGCGATCTGGCCTTCACCTCGTGCACCGGCGCCCCGCGAGGCCCCAGATGCACCCTGCTGGTTGTCCATTTGTATGGCAGCCCGGTTTCCGCCGGCAGTCCCCGGCAGATCGCCACAACTCCAGTGGGCATCACCGGTATTGCTTGGACGCGGGACAGTTCCTCCCTGGTCTTCTCATCTGGCGCTACGACAACGAGCACTTTTCTATGGCGAGTGAAAGTCACAGGCGGGAAGCCGCCGGAAAAATTGGACATGTTTGGCAGCAGTACCTATTGGCCCGCCATCGATTTCACGACTGGGCGCCTTGCATTCACGAGAAGCCTGTCGAGTGCAGGTATCTGTCGACTCACGCTAGGTGGGAAACTTGAGTCCTTTCTGTCTTCCTCCGGCGCCTCCGATTCGTCCCCGCAGTATTCTCCGGACGGACGGCGCATCGCCTTTCAATCGAACCGCCAGGTTGCCAATAATGCAGTCTGGGTCGCGAATGCCGATGGGACGGGATCCGAGCAGATCACCAACATCGCCAGCTCGCACAGCGGCACCCCGCGGTGGTCTCCGGATGGCCGCTCGATCGCTTTTGACGCCCTCCGGGAAGGCGGAGGCTGGGATATCTGGACGTTGGCGGCAGATGGCGGTTCCCCGCGGCGAGTGACTCTCGACAAGGCCGTCAATGCTGTGCCCAGTTGGTCGCGCGACGGAAGCTCCATCTACTACGCTTCGAATCGATCCGGCCGCTTCGAAATATGGCGCTCACCCGCAGGCGGTGGCCCCGCCGCACAGATCACGCGGAACGGCGGTTACACCGCATTCGAATCCACTGATGGCAAAAAGCTCTACTATACGGTGAGCGAAAGGGGGGATGAAGGGCTCTACGCTAAGGTCCTCCCCGACGGAGAAGAAAAGCAGGTGGTGAAAGAAAACGTGGCGTTCCGCGGCTTTGCGGTCTTCGACGACGGTGTCTTCTACCTCCATTGGCGCACTAGGAACATCTTTGAAATCCGCTTCTACCAGTTCGCCGGCGGAAATGCTCGCACCATCGCCGATGTCGCAGGAAACCTCCACATCGGATTCGCAGTTTCTCCCGATCGCAAAACGTTCCTCTTCACGAAATACACCGATGTGGGATCCGACCTCATGCTCATCGAGAACTTCCGCTGACCCCCGGTGATGAGCCACCCTTTCGCAAAAGGCCTACCATGAAAGTGGTCCCGTGCCCACCGATTCATCCAACCCTTACCCCGCCGTCCCCTCCCGCTGCTTCGCCTGCGGCCCGCAAAACCCCAAGGGCCTCCACCTCCACTTCGAACGTACCCCCGAACTCGCCGTCACTGCCGCCTGGACCCCTCTCCCCGACTTCGACGGCTACCCCGGCCTCACCCACGGAGGCATCGTCGCCACCGTCCTCGACGAAGCCATGTCCAAAGCCGTCGCTGTCCACGCCTGGCGTGCCCTCACCTGCGATCTCAGTGTCCGCCTCCGCCACACCATTCGCTCCGGTTGCGCCTACCGCGTCACCGGCCGCGTCCTCTCCCGCCGCAAGCGCCGCATCCTCACCGAAGCCGTCATCCACGATGCGCAAGGCCGCGAATGCGCCTTCGCCTCCGCGGTCTTCCTCGCCCCCGTCGAATCGTCAGCCGTCTGACCCGCCCACCTGTATCCTCTTCATCTGCCGTCTTCCTTGGCACCTGTTGTATACTGAAATTGTCGAACCGAGCCAGTGGGCGAAAGCCCACTTTTTTGTTGGCCGACACAGCAGTTGGCGAGTAGCAGTTAGCAAGATGTCCGGAACCGCCAGGCAAAGCCTGATCGAAAAGATCACCGAGATCGCCACTCGCGCCGCCGCGCGCGAGGGGATCGAAGTGTGGAATATCGAACTGGCCGGCTCTGGCCGTGCCCGCGTCCTTCGCATCTACATCGATAAGCCCGAAGGCGTCTCCCACGCCGATTGCGAACTCATTTCCAACCAGGTCGGTACAGTCCTCGACGTAGAGAACGTCATGCCCGGCGAGCGCTACCAGCTTGAAGTCAGCTCGCCTGGAGTTGAGCGCAAGCTCCTCCGCCCAGAGCACTACCAGCGCTTCCAGGGTCAGAAGGCTCTCATCACCCTCCGCGAGCCCCTCGAAAATCGCCGCCGTTGGGAGGGCACCCTCGGCGGCTTCGATTCAGGATGCGTCATCCTGGAAACCCCCGAAGGTCAAACCATCCGCCCCAGGATGGAAGAAATCGAAAAGGCCAATCTCAAGTTTGAATGGTGAGCCGGCCCCTTACGGGGCCGACATCGCCGCTGAATAGGAGCGTATCGCTTGGCATCCATTTACCAGTCCATCGAAATCCTTGCCAAGGAAAAGGGCATCGATTCCCAGATCCTCTTTGACGCCGTCAAGGACGCGATGCTCGTCGCTGCCCGCAAGCAGTTCAAAGCCAATGAGGAGCTGATCGCCGATTTCGATGAACGCACCGGCGCCATCGTCATCTACCAGATCCGCATCGTCGCCGATCCGGTCACCGATCCCGTGCGCGAAATCTCTCTCCACGACGCGCATAAACTCGATAAAACCGCCGAGATCGGCTCCGAAATTCGCATCCCCAAACCGACCGAAGCCCTCGGCCGGATCTCCGCTCAAACCGCTAAGCAGGTCATTCTTCAGAAGGTCCGCGAAGCTGAACGCGAGAACATTCACGCCGAATTCTCCGGCCGCGTCGGCGAGCTCGTCAATTGCATCGTCAAGCGCGTCGAGGGTCCTGACCTCGTCGTGGACCTCGGTAAGACCGAAGCCCGCCTCCCCAAGAAGGAACAGTCCCGCCTGGAAAGCTTCTCCGTCGGCGAGCGCGTCCGCTGCATCATCAAGAGCGTCGAAAAAACCGGTAAGAACGCCGGCGTCCTGGTCTCCCGCGCCGCTCCCGAACTCGTCATGCGCCTCTTCGAACAGGAGGTGCCCGAAATCTACGACAGCACCGTCGTCATCCGCGGCTGCGCCCGCGAAGCCGGTGAACGCACCAAGATCGCCGTCCTCAGCCGCGACCGCGACGTCGATTGCGTCGGCGCCTGCGTCGGCATGAAGGGCATGCGCGTCCAGTCCATCATCCGCGAACTGCGCGGCGAAAAAATCGACATCATCGAATTCAGCGAAGATCCCGTCGTTTTCGCCACTCACGCCCTCAGCCCCGCTAAGATTTCGCGCGTCGCCATCCTCGATTCCGTGGAAAAACACATGGAAGTCATCGTCGAGGATTCCCAGCTCTCTCTCGCCATCGGCAAGAAGGGCCAGAACGTCCGCCTCGCCGCCAAACTCCTCGGCTGGCGCGTCGACATCAAGACCGAAGAGGAAAAGCGCCAGGAAGTCGAAGCCCACATGGCTTCCCTCAGCATGGGCACGCCGCTCAGCGTCCTCATCGATCACGGCATGCAGGAGATGGTGCTCGAAGCCCTGCTCGCCGGCGGCGTCGGCACAGTCGAGAAGCTCGGGAGCATGACCCCCGAGGAACTCGAACTCATCGACAGCATCGATAACGAAACGGTCCAGATGATCGGCGCCGCCGTCAACGCTTACTATAACCACATCGACGCACCTCCCGCCCCGGATCAGGCCGCCGCGGAAGCTGTTGCCGAGCCCGAAGCAGAGCCTGCCGCCGAACCCGCGGCCGAGCCCGAAGCCGCCGCCCCGGCTGCCGGCGATGCCCCCGCTAACCTGCCGGAATCGGAAGACTCCGCCAGCCTCGAACCTTCGATAGATGAATCTGATACGATGAAGACCTCGGGTCTTTCTGGAGAACCCTCGGCGTCTGCGCAAGCAACCGAAGGCGATCCTGGAGAACAGTAGTCTGAACGCCGGCATCCGGTGTGCGATTCCCGGCGTACGGGACAAGGAGTTGAATGGCCAAAGCCTTGCTTAACAAGGCCTCGTCCTCGGTATGAAGAAGATTCGCATCAATGAGCTGGCACGCGAGCTGGAAGTGAAGCCGGGAGCAATTCTCGACCTCCTTCCCGAACTCGGCGTGACTGAGAAGAAAACCCACTCCAGCTCGGTGGACGAAGACGTCGCCATCATCCTCAAAGAACGTCTCGCACCTGGGTCTCCCCATCGCCAGGAGGCCCACGAGGCCACCCCTCATTTGTTTGAGGCTCTAGAGACCGAGGCTGTGGCTCCGTCGTCCGATTCTGCTGCCGCTCCTGTCGCTCCTCCTTCCGCGCCTTCGGCTTCCGCCGCTGTCCGGCCCCCGCAGTCTCCTTCTCCCGTGAAAGAATCAACCCTCGAGGCCCCCGCGCCTTCCACCGCTCAGGCCGCTCCCCCCGCTGCTTCCCGCGCGCCCATCCGGCCTCCTCTTTCCGGCTTGCGGCCCCCGCTCGCCGGCGGAGCGCACCACGCTCCCTCCATCCCGATTCCGACGCGCACCATCCCCGCACATCCCACGCAGACGGCCGCCGCGCCGCCTCCGGCGCCCCCGGCC
>JACQZS010000238.1 GCA_016213725.1 Acidobacteriota bacterium
ATCCACATATCCACTGGCCGGGCTTACCGTGCCGCCCGCCCCAGGACTCGCCGCCGTGGTCAACAGATACTGCGTCGAGAATGAGGCGGTGTAGGTCGCCGCTGCGCCCGGCGTTGTCACCGTGTGCGACTGCGCTCCGCCGTCGCTCCAGCTCGCGAACAACCTCCGCGTGCCCGCCGAGTCCTGCGGCGAAGTGGTGGAAATCGTGTGCTGGCTCCCCGGCAGCCACTGCATCACCTGCGGAGCCGTGTAGGCCGTCCCATCCACGGTGATCTGCAGCCCAGCCGGATTGGTCGCGATCGTCACCGCCGTCAGCGCCGTGAAGTTCGCCGTCACCGTCTTCGGCCCGCTCATCGTCACTTGCTGCGGATTCGCGCTGCCGCTCAAGTCCCCGCTGAATCCGGTGAACTGATAGCCCGCATTCGCCGCCGCGCTCACCTGCGCCGGCGTGCCCGCATCCACATATCCGCTGGCCGGGCTCACCGTGCCGCCCGCCGCCGGGCTCGCCGCCGTGGTCAAAAGATACTGAGTCGAGAACGAGGCGGTGTAGGTCGCCGCCGCGCCCGGCGTTGTCACCGTGTGCGACTGCGCCCCGCCGTCGCTCCAGCTCGCAAACAACCTCCGCGTGCCCGCCGAATCCTGCCGCGAAGTAGTGGAGATCGTGTGCTGGCTCCCGGGTTGCCACTGGAATGTCTGCGGAGCCGCGTAGGCCGTTCCGTCCACCGTCACCTGCAAGCCCACCGGACTCGTCGCCACCGTCACGCTCACCTGGGGCGTGAAGTTCACAGTCTGGTTGCCCGCCAGCGGACCGATGGTGGTGGAAACCGGCGCGAAGGTGAAGCCCGCCTTGGAAGGGGTCAGCGTATAACTGCCGCTGGAGCGGAGATTCGCAAAAGAGTAGCTCCCGCCGGCATCGGAAAGCGCACTCCCGGTGGCGCTGCCGGTCAACGCCACTGTGGCCCCACTCACTCCCACGTTGCCGCTGACGGTGTACACCGGCTCGACCACCGCCGCATCCGCTGACGTCACCGTCGAGGCTCCACCGCCCGAGACGGTCACCGAGTTCGTCTGCGGCGATGATGCGCCCTGCGCCACGTTCACCGTCACGGTAATCTGCGGATAGCTGGCGCCCCCGGCCAATGCGTCGGAACGCGTGCAGGTGGCCAGGTTGCATTGCCAGCCCGTTCCCGCCATCGATACCAGCGTCAGCCCTGAGGTCAGAGACGCCGCCGCTGTCACCGTGCCTGCCGTGGGGCCCGCCGCGGCCCCATTCGAAACCGTGATCAGGAACACCGCCCCACTCTGCCCCTGGAAGAAATTCCCGCTGTGCGACACGGCAACGTTCAACTGCGCCGGCAGTCCCGCCTGCGTCACCGTGAAGGTCTGCCCGGCAATCGTCAGTGTGCCCGTCCGGGACGGAGATGAGGAATTGGCCGCCACCGTGTAGTTCACCGTCCCGCTACCCGTCACCGCTCCTGACGGAGACGTGATTGTGATCCACGCCGAATTGCTGGCGGCCGTCCAGACGCCCGCCGCATAGTCCGGCGTCACGGTAACGCTCCCCGTGCCGCCTGCGGCGGCGAATGGCGCGGAAGTCGGATTCAGAGTGAATACGATCGCGCCCTGCGTCACGGTGAAGGTCTGCCCGCCGATGGTCAGCTGACCGCTGCGCGCCGCGCCCGTGCTGTTGCCCGCCACGGTGTACTGGATCGTCCCGTTGCCGGCCACCGGACCCGCAGGGCTGTTCACCGTGATCCAGCTCGCGCCGCTGGTCGCGCTCCATGGAATGTCCTGCGCGGCGGTGGCCACCGAGATCGTGCCTGTGCCGCCTCCCGGCGAGGCCACAGCCGAGGAGGGCGAAATGAAGACGGGTCTTGGAGTCTGCAGCGCCGTGATCTTGCGCACGCGCAGCGCGCCTTGCTCGGCCACGTAGAGATTGCCCGCGCTATCCAGCTTCACGCCGGCCGGCCCGGTGAGCTGCGCACTGGCGGCCGGACCTCCATCGCCGAAAGATCCCGCCACGCCCGTTCCTGCAATGGTGGAGATCACCCCGCCCGCAGTCACCATCCGCACCCGGTGGCCGCCTGACTCGGCAATGAACAGGTTGCCCCACGTATCCAGCGTGATGCCCGACGGCCCGTTCACGGCCGCGCTGGACGCCGGGCCCCCATCGCCCGAGGAACTCGCCACACCCGTGCCGGCCACCGTGCTGATGACGCCGCCCGAAGTCACGTACCGCACGCGGTGCTGCCCGAAGTCCGAGACGTAGAATCCGCCCGTCCCATCCGGCGTGACATACGCCGGCTGGCAGATCACCGCGTTCGTCGCCTGCCCCCCGTCGCCCAGCGAACCCACGCAACTCCCGGTGCCGGCCACGGTGCTGATCACACCCAGCGTGTTCACCTTCCGGATGCGGTTGTTGCTCGTATCGGCGATGTAGAGGGTGCCCGCGCCGTCCGCCACCGCCCCCTGAGGCTGGTTGAGCTGCGCGTTCACCGCCAGCCCGGAATCCCCGCCAAATCCCCCCGCCGTCAGGTTGCCGGCGATGGTCGAGACCGTGCCGCCCGGCGTAATGGAGCGCACCCTGCTGTTGAAGGTGTCTGCCAGCAGCAGCGACCCGCTCGCCCGGCTGACGTCAATCCCGTAGGGATGATGGAACCGCGCGCTGGCGGCGGGGCCGCCGTCACCGCTGAATCCCGTGCCGCTTCCGGCGTAGGTCGTAATGGTGCCGCCCGTGTCCACCTTCCGGATCACGTTGTTGCCGCCATCGGCCGGCCCGGCGTCAGCGATGAACACGTTGCCCGGCGAATCCACCGCCACATCCGCCGCATCCGACAGCCGGGCGCTCACCGCCGGGCCGCCATCGCCCGAATAGCCGCCGGCGCCCGTCCCGGCGAACGTGGTGATGGTCCCCGCCGGCGGCGGGGTGCTCCCTGCCGCCTGGTTCACCGTCACGGTGGTGCCGCCGATGGAGATCGTGCCGGAGCGTGCCGCGCCCGATGCGTTGGCCGCTACGCTGAAGGCGATCGCGGCATTGCCGGTCCCCGTCGTCAGGCTGGTGATGCTGAGCCACGCCGGACTGCTGCTGATCGCCGTCCACGGGCACGTCGTCGTCAGGTTGAACGTCCCGCTTCCGCTCGACGCCGTCTGATTGAACACGGTTTGCGATAGCGTGTAGCTGCAACTGGCGACATCGCCCAGATGCGACTGCAGGGAAGCGGAGAAGTTCGCAACCCTGCCGTAGCCCGCGCTGGTGCTGCGATCCACGCACAGGTCCACTGAACCGTTCACCACGCCATAGGAAAGCACCCCCGCCACCTCATACCGGTTCTTAACCGGGTTCATCCAGAACAGCGGCGACCCCGAGGAGCCTCTCTCGATCACGCCCGAATTCCAGTACACCTGGTAGAACTGATCGGCGGGCGCGAACTGCCCGTCCACTATCGCTGCTTGGTCGGCGCCCCGGTAGCCGAACGAAATGCGCTTGTACTCGCCGCCCGGGTGGTGAATCCCCGTCACATTGTCGCCCATCCCCACCGCCGGCCCGCTCCAATACGCCGGCAGGATCGTGGATGGCGCACTCGATACGAACTTGATCAGCGCATAGTCGCCGCTGCCGATGGTCCCCGTCGTCATCAGATTGGCGCCCACATTCTGCCCCGGCAGCGTGTTGGGGTCGGGCGGCGCGCCGTTGCAGGTGCTGGTCTCGTAGTTCCAGACGGCAGTCACGGTCTGCGCCACCGCGTCGGTGCCAATGCAGTGATTCGCGGTCAGGAAGTAGTTCTGCCCAATCCCCGTCCTGCTCATCAGCAGGCTGCCCGAGCAGGCGTAGCTCAATCCCGACTGCTGGAACACGATGCGCGCCACCGGAGACCCGTATTGCTTCCACTCCGAATAACACGAGATGTCGAGATTGCAGGCCAGCGCCGACGGGCTCACGGAGCCGGCTGCCCGCGGAGCGTCCTGTTTCGGCCCTGAGCCGGCTCCGCCCGGCTGCAGCGCCTTTGTTCCCATCCAGAGATGAGTCACGCTGGGCACCGTGAATCGCGGCGCCTGCCCGCAAGTCGACTCATTGGCCGGATAGTAAGCCAGCCACGCCGTCTCGCCGTCAACGATCCCGGAAAGCAGCCGGCGGTTCCCGAATGGCCCTTCCGCTTTGTATGGCCCAAACACCTGGCCCGTTGCGCCTCCGGCGCCGTGGATCCAGAGTTCGCCCTCGCCCACCGAAAGCGCGCCGATCTCCACCCGCAACGCCGCAGCCCCGGTGGAACTGAGTGCCGTCCTCCAGACCGGGCGATTCTCGCCCGCCACCACCTCGCATACCCAGGCCGCGCTTACCGGAATCGCGCGGCTCAGGCCGACGGCTTCCATTCTGCCACCCTGCGCCCGCGCCGCACTCACTACATCGGCGCTCAAGGCCGCCAGCCGGTACTGGGCCGCGGCTGGCAGAGGCAACTGGAACTCGGGATGGCCGGGCAACTTCACCGTCTGCGCCGATGCCACCCCGGCGGCAAGCACAACGCAGGCGGCTAACTGAAAGGCGGCTGACTGAAAGGCGGCTAAGTGAAAGAAGGATCTCGTCGCTGAGGGCAGTCCCATCGCAACGGCCTCGCGTGGGCGGGCAAACTCAGCCACTCCCTCCTGCGCGACGCCAGCGGCAAGAGGCCGAAGAATTGCTTGCGACGGACCTTCCACCCTGTGTTTTCCGATAGGACTGTAACCGCCAGAATAGCATATGGCCATTGCTTTCCCCCTCCATGGCCAGGCCGCTTTGCTCCCGCCGGCGCCCGCTCATGCTAGGCTGGGTCCACTGTACTGGGATTCCTCCCGTCCGCAGCCAAAACGAACACATGACACACACCCCGCGCGCCTGGTGGAGAACTGAAGATTGGGTAGTCGTTTGGATCGGCCTGCTCGCCCTGGCGGCTGTGCTGCTCGGCTACAAACCCGTCTCGCTGGCATTCAAGTGGAAGAGCCTGGCGCAGGTCCCAGCCCTGCTCTCCCCTCGCCTTTTCGAACTCGCCGCAGCCGGCTGGGCGCTGTCCGCCCTCGGCGTGTGGCTGCTGGACGGCCGCATCGGCGCGTTCTCCAGGGGATTCCCCGCCGTCTTCCTCCTCGGCGTCGTCGCCCACCTCCTCGCCGGCCAGAGCACAGCCAGTTCCTGGGGGATTGAGTTCGTCATCTTCGCCCTGGCCGCCGGACTGCTCGTGTCCAATACCTTGGGAACCCCGGCCTGGCTGCTGCCCGCCGTCCGCGCCGAGTTCTACATCAAAACCGGCATTATCCTGATGGGCGCCACCATCATCTTCTCCGAGATCCTCCAGGCCGGCGCTCTCGGCATCCTCCAATCCGTCCTCGTCGTCACCGTCGTCTGGTACTTCAGCTTCTGGCTCGCCAAGAGACTCCGCCTCGACGACGAATTCGCCGCCATGCTCTCCACCGCCGTCTCCATCTGCGGCGTCTCCGCCGCCATCGCCGCCTGCGGCGCCATCCAGGGCGACCGCCGCAAGCTCAGCTACGTCACCTCCATCGTCCTCATCGTTGCCGTTCCCATGATCGTCATCCAACCCTGGCTCATCCGCACCTTCGCCATCCCCGACGCCGTCGCCGGCGCCTGGCTCGGCGGCACCCTCGATACCACCGGCTCCGTCGTCGCCGCCGGCGAACTCATCAGCGAAACCGCCACCAAGGTCGGCACCATCGTCAAGTTCTCCCAGAACGTCCTCATCGGCCTGGCTGCCTTCCTGCTCTCCCTCTGGTGGAGCGCCAGGTCCACTCAATCCGCCAGCCCCTCCGTCATCTGGGAGCGCTTCCCCAAGTTCGTCCTCGGCTTCGTCGCCGCCTCGCTCTTCGCTTCGTTCGTCCTCCTCCCCGCCACCGCCGCCCAGGCCAAGCCCGCTCTCACCAGCCTCCGCAACATGTGGTTCGCGATGGCCTTCGTCTCCATCGGCCTCGAAACCAAATTCACTGACCTCCTCACCACCGAACAAGGCCGCCCCTTCTGGAGCTTCCTCGGCGCTCAAACCTTCAACGCCATCTGGACCCTCCTCCTCGCCTGGCTCATCTTCGGCGGCATCCTCTTCGACGTCCCAAAATTCTAGCCGGCCCATCGCAGCACGCTTCCGGCGGAATATCATGCAGTAGATCCATCGAATGCCGCCATGCGACGAAGAGCTGAGCGCAAAATCAGGAAACGTCTTCGCAACATGCGGGCCGAGGAGTCGATCCTCGCCAGAGCGGTCGCCAGGCTGGAACGCCGCGGCCTCTCGCTCCGCGAAGCGCTCCGCAATGTCCTGCTCGATCCTACCCACGACTTCGCCCACCGCGCCGCCGCCGGCCGGCTGCTCGCCCTCGCCGCAGACTCATCCGCCCTCGCCGCGCTGCTCGCGCTCTTCCATCGCCAGGTGGAAAAGGACCATCTCTACGCCACCGCGCTCACCCTCGAACAACTGAACGATCGCCGTGCCCTCCCGCCCCTGATTCGCGCATTGCTCGAAGACCCCAACCCCCACCGCCGCCACGCCGCCGCCCGAGCCCTCGGCTGGATTCACCCTTCTTCCCGGGCCGCCGCCCGCGCGCTCGCCCGCTGCCTCTCTGACCCCTCCCAGCCGCAGCCCGCGCGCGAAGAGGCCGCCGAGTCGCTCTCCTACGTCGGCACCACCGACTCGCTCGACGCCCTGATCGCCGCACTCTCTGATCCCGATGTCCCCATCCGCTTCTGGGCCGCCTTCGGCCTCGGCGGATGCTCCCACGGCGAACCCCGCGCCATCCAAGCCCTTGCCTCTATCCTGCACGACCCGCATGTCCCCCCAGGCAACTGGTGGTCCGTCGGCCGCGAAGCGCTCGCCGCACTCGCCGGCCTGCCGATCCTCCCCCACAACCCCTACCGCCAGAGAGTCGCCACCGAGACTGCCGCCATCCTCGCCAACCCCAACGCAACACCCGAAGACCGCCGCTGGGCCGAATTCTACGCCTCCGGCAAATAGCCCGCGGTAGACCACCGCCTGCCCTCCGGCCGCGGGACAACCCTGTTCAGCCGGCTTTCGCGCTGTTCAGGATCCAAGAAACGCCAAACGAGTCGTCACACATGCAGAACCTGCCAAAGGGCATGTCGCTCGGCGGTACCGTGACCTTGCCGCCTCGTGAGAGCGCAGTGAACAACCGCTCCAACTCGCCGTCTGAGCTGCAATCGATGTATACCGAGAAATTGTTGCCCTGCCCGGATGCGTCCGTGCCCGGCGGATAATCCGACGCCATCAGCAACGCCTGGCCGCCTTGGGCGAGCTTACTATGCATCACCGGCGCATTCGCATCCGGATTCGGATTTCCGGCGGCGTCAGGGTATGCCATGACTTCGAGTTCGCCACCGAAACATTCGCGGTAGAAGCTGATGGCGGCGCGGCAGCTGCCGCGGAAGTGGATGTAGGGGGTTGTGCTGTTCATGTGAAGCTCCTCTGTTCTTGTTCTCGCTGCGGAATTCATCTTGAGTGACTGAGTCCGGCAATCCGTAAGGCGCGGTGTTTGGCGCCGCCTGCCGCCGGATTTCCCGAAAGTTGGATCGGTCCTGATCAGCGCGCCGCAGGCTCGCTGCCTTCAGCCAGCAATGCGTCGAGCTGGGGCATCGCGGCGCGCAGCCCTTGCTCCATGCCCGGAATCGTCTGCTCCATCGCCTCAATACTCGAAAAGCGCGTCACGATGGTCAGGCGCGATCCCGCCGTCGTCGTGTCAAAGCTGAACTTCATCGCTGCCGGCATGCTCTCGTCATCGGCGTTGTCCTCGCCGTCATGCGCCTCGAAGTAGCTGATGGGATTCACAGCGGTGAACTTCCATGAGCCGTTCCACTTCTCGCCCTTCGGCCCGCTCAGGAAATACTCGGCGCGGCCGCCCACCTTCATGTCGTAACGGGTGAAGGTGGCGGGCCATGTGGGCGGTCCCCAGAAGCGCTCGAGTTGCCGCGGGTCGGCGAAAGCCTCCCACAGCCGTTGCTGCGCAACGGGATAGTCGCCCACAACCGTGAGAGTGAGTGTTCCGGCGTCTTTGGTAACGGACGTCAGCGGCATGGTCATTTCCCTTTCTGTAAAAGAACGTCGTCGAGCTGCGCCATGCGCTGGCGCCATATGGCCTCAAAGGAATCCAGCAGTTCGCTGGCACGCTTGAGCCGCTCGTGATTGGTGCAGACTAACTGCTCGCGGCCGTGCGCACGCTTCTGAATGAGCCCCGCGCGCTCCAGCACCGCAACGTGCTTTTGCACCGCCGCAAAACTCATCTCATACCGCGCGGCAAGCGCCGACACCGACGGAGTCTCCGTCAGCGACCGCGCCAGGATGTCGCGCCGCGTGCCGTCGGCCAAGGCACGAAAGAGCTGGTTGATCGCCTCCTCGCTCTCTGCTCCACATACAACCATATGGTTGTATGTTAACCGCGCCCGATCACTTTCGCAAGGTTTTTTTGTCGTCGCTTTTTTGTCCTCGCTTTTTTGTCGTCGTGGATCATTGCCCGGGAGTCGCTGTTTGCATTGGTTGGTTTCGCATGGGCCCGGTAGATTCTCCGCAGAGCACCGGATCATCTCCCCTCAGTTGGCCCCGCCGTGCGGTAGGGCCGCTCCCGCCCCCCTTGGAACCCGCCACCCGCAGTGCGGCGTTGGCGGATTGCATTGAAAAGAGGCCGCGGAATCCGCCGGCTGTTTCAGCTATGATGGCAGTGAATTGCTCAAACTGCGGGAGCAGCACCAAGGTGGAATTTTCAGACCTGGTCGCTGAATTTGCTGCGGGCAGCACCGCTCAGGCAACGCGCCTGACGTTCCGCATCCTCGACCCCAAGCCGCGAACGGCGGCAGGTCTTCCCCATCCTCCACCTGATCTCGACAGGAGCCTGAATCCCGGCCGGCCAGACCCGCTCCAGCTCGCCGGATGCCGTGGGATGGCCCCGCCCTCTTCTTTGACCGGCGCGGCCATCCGTTGCCCGCTCGGTCCGCCGGTGGACCTCCCCCCGGCGGCCGATCTCCACTTGCTCCAGCCGGTTCGTGCCATCGCCGGCGGACGGCGTTCCCTTGAGTTGGGAGAACTCCCGCGATGAGCCTGCTGAACCCGGCCGCTCTCCTCGACGCTCCCGAACCCTCCTTGCCGTGGCTGCCCGGCGCTGCCTTCGTGCTCGTGGGAACCGCAACCGCCACTCTCTTCCTGCCCGCCCTCTACCCCCCGCCCAGAAGCGACGCCATGGCCACAGTGCTCGCTGCGCTGCTGGTTGTTCTAGTGGCGTTCGTTGCGGCTATTGTCGCCCGCTTCACTTTCCTATCCTTCACGTCCAGCCACGACGAACAGGCTCGAGAGTTCACAGTCTCCTGCGGCTTGGCGGGCGCGTGGTATGTGCCCGTGGTGACCTTGGTGGCGCAGCGCCGCTGGTGGGCGATTCTGGCCGCCCTGCTGCTCGGGTGGGCGGTCGGACGGCTGCTGCGGCAGTGCGCCGAGCTTCCCGGTGTG
The DNA here is from genome assembly GCA_016213725.1 of Acidobacteriota bacterium. Classification (GTDB taxonomy): domain Bacteria; phylum Acidobacteriota; class Terriglobia; order Bryobacterales; family Bryobacteraceae; genus Paludibaculum. The sequence continues at coordinate 9,480 of JACQZS010000238.1, forward strand.
CCGCAGTTCTCTGAACCCCTCCCCGCCGCCGGCGCCGCCCTGTTCGCAGCCTACGACGACGCCGGCCTCTCGCTTGGCGCCCCCTACTCTTTCGGAGTGGCTGCGGTGCTGCACACCGCGCTATTCGCGCAACTCGGCGCCCAAACGGCCCTGGCTGCCGCGCTGACCGGCGGCGGGGCCATTCTCCTGAGCGCGAAAGCATACTCTGAGGCGCGGCCGGACCCGGCGCCGTCTCGCTGGAAGGAGCGGATCCGCTTCCTCCTGAACACCTCGCTCGCCATCGCCTTCACGGCGCTCATGCTGGTGGGCCTGCCCCGCTTCGCGGCCGGCACGGATCTTGAAAGTGATGCGCAGAGTCCCGGCTCTTCCGGCCGCGGCCTGACAAATCGCGACCTGATCTCCGGCGCCATCCTGCTTGCCGACACCAGGCACATGAAACCCCTGGTCTTGCCCGCCCCGCGCCGCGGCGTCGCCACCTCGTTCCGCGGACTCGCCAGGCAGACCGTGATCGAGTTCTCCGGCGTCTACTGGATCTTCCCCCTGCCGAGGAGGAGCCCGTCCAAGGATTCAATGATTGTCCGCGAGTCGCCTCTGAACTATGACTTCACGGCCGTGGACCGGAGCCTGATCCGGATGCAGGCCCACCAGGACCTGCCGTCCGCCATCGATCCCCGCTGCTGTTCGGCCGTGGAGGTCGAGGTCCGCACAACGGACAGGCAGCCGGACTCGATCGCCCTCGAAGTTCAGTTGGGCATGTCCGACCTCCTCAAAGCCCACCGCCAGTCCCTCGGCGTGCAGCGTGTCTCGAAGCCCGGCACGGAGCTCCTGCGGTTCCCCATCCCAGCCCGTCTCCTGATCGATCAGTTCGACCGGATCATCGTCGACTTCCACCTCTCAGGCAAGCGCCGGAACCGCAGCGCCAACCTCTCCATCGAGCGCTTCATCCTGATCCCCGCGGGCGCCAGACGCGGGACCGCCACCCGCTAGCCCGTACCGTGTCAAACTCCCCGCCTGAATGGGAATGCCCCCGCCCTCCCTCCGCAGCTTGACCACCGCACAACTCCGGCAGTTGAGGTTTCCGGCCAAACGCCTCTCACTAAGAGTGACAGAACCGGACAATGCGACTCCCGATACGACCCCTTCTGGAGCCGCGATGGGCCCTGAACTGAACTAAACCGTGTCTATGTCCGGCCGGCGCCGCCGCGCGGATCGCCCCGAAGTCGGCGCAGCCGAAGGTGCTTGCTGGACGTCCGAAGTTGGCCGGGGGCTACCGCCGTACGATCCGATCGACTTCCCATCGCGTAGGTACGGCTTCGACCGTGTACGTCTTCAATATCGCCTCGAATGCCGGAATCGGCTGGCTGGGGCCGAGGCGAAGGCCTCTGCGGATCTCCGCCAGGCCACGAGCCGAAGTCACGAACTCGCCGGCTGCTTCCTTGGCCGGCATGGTCGTGCCCTCGAGCAACATCACATGGCGTTTACCGCCATCCAGCCGCAACAGCGCAACGTGGGCGTAAGCCGTTTCCATTGCGGACGCGGCAGGCGCGTTCAAACCGGAAGAACGCGCGCCCGTATCTCCCTCAGGCATTTCGATATGGAGGGAAAACTCGCCAGCAAACAGACTGGTCCAGGGAATCACTCCGCCGCCGCCCAGCAGCCACAGGTTATCGCTCTTTGCCTCGCGTGCCGTGAGTTCGCGTGAGTGCGATACCAGGATCCTGTCCAGGTTCTCGGGATTATTCCGGAAAACGCCGACCAGAAAGTTCAGGTCGGCCATCCCCACATGCGGCGCCCTGATCAGATGGGTGATTGCCCGCCGCTTGCCTTCATCCCCGTCCTGTCCGGGCCCAGGAATGTAGTAGGATTTCCGGGAATACTCATCGAGCAGGGTCTTCTTCCCGGTCAGCCGATCGAGGGGGATCAGTCCGGCATCGGACATGATCAGACGCACGGGCTGGCCTTCGCCCAGCAGAATGCTCACCAGGGTCGTCTGCCTCGCCGGGTGGGACGGCAACAGCGCCAGGACCAGGCCGGAAACCGCGATCACTACAACAACCAGAATCAGCGCCGAAAGCACCCACCGCTGGCGCGCGCGCGCCCGGCTCACCACGATTTCATGGACCGCCGCAGGATCCCGCCGTTGAAAGTCGGGCAGGTAGCTGCCCTTGGGAATTTCGATACGGATCTCGTCAGCCGCGCCTTCATCCGAGTAGTAGGCTATGAGCTTCTGCCTCAGTTGGCGGGCCGACACCCTTACGATGCTGTCCTCGGAGCTGTTGTAACCGGGTTGGCGCCCAAATATGTGAATGCCAATCTGCGCTTCCGTGGCTTCGTCGGGACGGCCAAGCAGAGCTCTATCCGAGACATAGCAGAGGAAGTCACGCAGACGAGGGCTTTTGCGCAGGTGCTTGCTGGCGGAGATTCTCTCCACTGCACTGCGGCAGTCCTCTACGAAAGTGCTGTCTTTCGACACGTTGGTCACGTAAATCTACCGTGAATCACCGTGAGATACCTGCCCAGGGGAGGCGAGACGGATTACCTTTCTTGGCTGATGACCCGATTGCGATCTTACCACGCCGCTGTTTCCCAGGATGTGCACTCGCCGGAGCGGCTGTGACTCCACAAAGCCCAGACATCGGCGGCTCATTCGGAAATAGGGTGGCCCTCTCGGCCGGGACCAGTCGCTAGCCGCATCTGGCGAAAATCGTGGGCTGGAGTCTTCAGGTGTACAGGAAAGGATCGAAGCCATGTTTGCACGAGTCTGGAACCTACTGCTACCTGTGATCGTAGCGGCGCCACTGCTGGCGCAAAGCACCTCCACCATCACGGGACAGGTGACCGACCAGTCGCAGGCAGCCGTGGTTGGCGCCGAGGTAGTGGTCCGGTCGGTCGAAACCGGCGTCGAGCAGCGGACCATAACCAACCAGGACGGCTATTACACGGTGGTCTCCCTCCTTCCCGTGCGTTACGTAGTGACCGCGGCGGTCACGGGGTTCAAGAGAACGTCGTCGGAGGAGATCAAACTTGACATCGGGGCGACCGTCAAAATCAATCTGATGCTCGTGCCAGCCGACTCCAAGCAGACTGTCGAGGTGCGCGCGGACGCGCCCGAGATCGAAACGCAAAGCGGCGCCGCCGCCACTACGGTGAGCGGAAAGGAAGTCAACTCTCTACCCCTGCAGGGCCGCAACGTACTCGAACTGGCTCTCACGGTCGGCGGTGTCATGGGCGAGATGGGAGCGGACGAGGGTGGCATTACCATCAACACTCCTTCCACCGGTGCGGGGCTAAGCATCGCCGGAGGACGTGCCGGCAACTCGGCTTTCCTGGCCGACGGCTCCAACGCTACCTCCGTGGGGATGGGGCGAGCCACGGTCACGTTTTCGCCGGATACAATTCAGGAGTTCCGCGTCATTACCAATTCGTTCTCTGCACAATACGGTGTATCGGGTGGCGGCATCGTCAGCACCGTGTCCAAAAGCGGAACCGACCAGCTCCACGGCAGCGCCTACTACTTCAACCGCAATCCGTCGCTGGCGGCGCGCAAGTTCCATGCCAGCCTGCCGCCGGGGTTGCGGCGGCACGAACTCGGAATCACGATGAGCGGGCCCGTAGTACTGCCCAAGATCTACGACGGCAGGCGGAAGACCTTCTTCTTTGCTTCTTTCGAACCGAAGCGGTACAGCGATTCGAGCGAGGTGCGTGCCCGCTACCCCACTGCAGCCGAACGCGCGGGCGACTTCAGCGACTCCTATGTCGCGCAAGGCCAGACCCGGCCCTTGCTCTACAGACAGGTGGAGTGCTACCCGTCCGAGTCCGACTGCCGCCAGTTGCGCCCGCTGCAAAGGGCCACCAATACCACCGTTTATCCCCTATTCAGCGCCGGAGACCCGGATCCGCGTAAGGTCGGGCTGGTGATTCCGAAGCAGTATCTGGATCCCATCGCGCAACTCATCCTGAAGGATGTACCGCTGCCGAACATCGCGCCGGACTCAAACGGCAACAACTATTTCGGCAAGCGCGGTGTAAACGGCGTCGACAACCGCTGGAACGTCAAGATAGATCATAACCTTTCGTCGCGGAATCGCCTCAGCGGCCGTTACACCAGTGTTCCGAACAAATCGAACCGGTGGAACATCGAAAATCAGGTGTATGCGTTCGCCATCCCGAGCGACTGGAGCGTTACCCGGCAAGTATTCGTCAGCGATTCGCACACGGTTTCACCGCACATCGTCAACGAGTTCAGGGGCAGCTACACGTATTCGGATTACAGCCGCACGTTGCCCGGAGACCTCGCCAACACCAACTACACTGCCGGAAAGTTCGGACTGCCTAGTCAGACCACCTGGGGGTACCCGCAGTTCGATTCGGGCTGGGGTACATACGGTGCGAACATCAATGCCAATACGCTGGGCCTGTATACGGAGCGGCAATCTCAGGTTTCCGATGACCTCACTTTCATCCTCGGCAAGCACAACATCATGATCGGAACAGATTGGCGGTTTCCGCGGCTGGATTCCATGGGCACCGGCCTCAACGGAGTCTGTTGCGGTTACTATAACTTCGTCGCCACCGCCACCAATTCCGGCAACGCCAACACGCCGGGCGGCGCAGGAGGCCTGACGTTTGCTTCGTTCCTGCTCGGGATCCCGAGTTATGCCACCCTGCGCGGCGTTGTCATCCCATACGAGTACCACTGGCGGTCAGGCGCTGCGTTCTTTCAGGACGATTTCAAGGTGACGCGGAATTTCACGCTGAATCTCGGCTTGCGCTGGCAGTACAACAGCCCGCGTTCGGAGGCGAACAACCGGCAGGCGAGCATTGATATCGATAACCCGGTGGCCATCCTCAACGCCGAGGGACAGGTGACGAGTTACACCTTCAATTACCTGTTCACCGGATTCGGAAGGTCCAAATACCTGGAACCGGTTCACAAGAAGGACTTCGAACCCCGCTTTGGCTTCGCGTGGTCGCCGGACTTCAGCTGGGCGAAGCATCGCCGGATGGTCGTGCGCGGCGGCTATGGCATCAGCCACGCCGGCAACCTGGCGCGTGGCCGCTCCGCGGTGCCCGATTTCGGTGGAGGCTCCGCCAATTCCACCTACTCTTATACACAATGGGTCGGAACCTCAGCCACGCCCCCCGCCACGCTGACCGCCGATCCGATGTCGCTGGTCACCCTGGGCCGGAACCCTCCGAAGGTGACTCCGAATCCGCAAATCCTGGAGATTCCGTCGAACGGCGTCTTGTGCGCCGGGTGCACGCCCGTGGATCCGCGCGTGCCCACTGGGGGTTCGCTCTATTCGTTCTCGAAAACCAACAGCTCACCCTATATCCAGACCTGGAGCTTGACCACGCAGATTCAGATGCCTCACGCCATGGTGCTCTCGGTGAGCTACCTGGGATCGAAAGGCACACACCTCTACTCCTTCCTCTATGACGTGAACAAGCCCAACCAGGCGCAGTACGAAGAGCTGCTGAACTCGGGCGGCGACCCGGCAGAACGCGTTCCCGACCCATTCGGCCGCGTCGATGGCAGCGGCAACCCCATCACCGTCCCACGACAGGATCTCATGCGGCCATACCCCACAGCCGGACCCGTGCAGATCACGGGGCTCACCAACAGCACTTCGATTTACAACGCCGGCACGGTGGAGTTGGAGCGGAGGTTCCGCGAGCGGATCGGTTTCCGCTTCAACTACACCTGGGCCAAGTCGATCGACACCGGCTCGGATGGAGGGCTCGACGTCAATCTGTCAAGCAATTACAACTGGGGCCGCCCGATCGCGCAGAACCCGGAGGACCTTGCGGCCAACCGCTCGGTGTCCCAGTTCGACCAGCGCCACCGCATCAACCTGACGATGAATGCGGAGTCGCCATTCCAGCGGAGCTGGCTGCTGCGAAGCTGGGCGGTCAATGTCGTGGGCAGCCTGTACAGCGGGTTCCCGTTCTCGCCATTCCTGGGCGCAACCGACAGCAACGGCACCACCAACAGCGTCACCAACTCGAACCAGCAGCGGATCCGGCCCGACATCGTGCCCGGTGTTCCCATCTATAACCCCCGCTGGACGCGAGAGCAGGCCAACGACGTGCCCTACATCAACCCGGAAGCGTTCGCCCGCCCCGCGTATGGAAAGCTGGGCAACGCCGCACGCACGCTCGACTGGGCGAGGTCGCCGATCCGGCCCGGCTTGAACGTTTCGCTGTTCCGCGAGTTCCACCCCTTCGACAACGCGCGGCGGTACGTGCAGTTGCGCGGCGAATTCTTCAACGTGCTCAACCACACCTCGTTCTCGCTCAGTCCCAATTCCAGTCCAGCCCTGTTCAGCGGCACGCCTCCAGTCAGCCGCACCGGCCTGTCGCTCGCCGGCCCACTGCCCTATTACTCGGATAAACCGCCGGGCTACTATCCCGCCGGCAGTCGCGAAGCGGTGCTGGCCACTTATTACATCCAAACGTTCGGCAAACTCGACGCCGGAAACAACGCGCCCGGCCGGATCATCCAACTCGCCATAAAGTTGTACTGGTAGAAAGCAGGAGAATATGAACCGACGATCCATTCTCAGTTCCCTCCCAGCCGGGCTGGCTGCCGCCGCGCCCGCCTCGGGCGAGCCGCCGGCCGGCGGGCCGCACATCTACGACGTACGCAGGCTCGGGGCCTCCGGGACGGGAAAGACGCTCGACACTGCCGTCCTGAACCGGGCCATCGATGCCTGCTCGGCCAGCGGAGGCGGAGTCGTCTACCTGCCGCCGGGATCGTACCTGACCGGAACGGTCGTGCTCAAGAGCAACGTGACGCTATACCTCGAAGCAGGCGCCACGCTGCTCGGCAGCACCGATATCCGCGATTACTCCGGCAATCCCGCCGATGCCCGCAACCACGTGCCCGGCAGCCATCTCATCTCCGCCCGCAACGCGGAGAACATCGCGCTTGCCGGGCCCGGACGCATCGATGGACAAGGGAAGGCCTTCTGGCAGCCCAGCGGAAGGCCCCCCATGCCGCCGGAGAACGCGTGGCGGGACGCCGTCCATAACCAGTGGAAGACGGCCGCCGACGCCTCGGGCCGCGAACGGCGGCCCAGCCCGATGATCGAACTGGTGGACTGCCGCCACGTCCGCATCGAGGATGTCCGCATCGAGAACGCCGCCGGCTGGACTCTGCGGCCCCTCAACTGCGACGACGTGACGATTCGCGGCATCCGTATTTGGAATCCGACCCACGGCCCCAATACCGACGGCATCGATCCCACCGGCTGCCGCAACGTCTTCATCTCCGACTGCCTGATAAACACGGGCGACGATAATATCTGCCTGAAGAGCGAGAATCCTTACGGCGAAGACATCCGGGTCAGTAAGAACATCACGATCACCAATTGCGTGCTCAGCGGCGGGTGCAACGGCCTCAAATTCGGGACGGCAACGCGCGGAGGTTTCGAGAATGTGGTGTTCTCCAATTGCGTGATCGCCAACGATGACGTCCCGGTCCAGGAACGGCTGATCACCGGCATCGCCATCGAGATGGTCGACGGCGGATGGCTGGAGGGCGTACTGATCTCCAATGTCCGCATCCAGCGCGCCCGCACTCCCATCTTCATGCGCCGGGGGCTGCGGCGCGCGCGCCCGGATGGCTCCGCCGGAACCCTGCGCGGTGTCAAGATCGACAACGTGCATGCCACCGGCTCCATCCTGAGCAGCCTGATTTCCGGCGTGCCTGGCTTCGACATCGAAGATGTCAGCCTCACCAACATCCGCGTGGACAGCGAGGAAGGCGGCGAGGAGAGTTGGGTCGCTCGCCCGATCCCGGAAGTCCCCACGGCCTACCCGGACGTTCGTCCGTTCGGCCGGCTTCCCGCCTTTGGCCTGTACTGCCGCCACGTCAGCGGACTCAACCTGCAAAACGTCGAGTTCCGGGCAGTGAAGAAGGATGCTCGCCCGGCCCTCATTTGCGACGACGTCAGCAACCTCAGCGTGGATGGCTTCACCTGCTCGGCCGCCTCGGGTGCACAGCCGGCGATCCGGCTCATCAACGCCCGCTCCGCTTTCCTCCGCGGATGCCGCGCGCCGGCCGGATCGCAGTTGTTCCTCGAGGTGCAAGGCAGAGCCAGCGAGCGGATCACGCTGCTGGCAAGCGATCTCACGGGCGCACGCGAAGCCGTCCGCCATGAGGACGAAGTGCCCCCCGGCGCGGTGACGGAGTCGAGGTGAATGCTCCCACCGAAGGGGTAGATGAACGTCGATCAACTTCAATGATTGCCACTCCATTCGGTTGTTGGGGGAGTTCATTGTCTACCCTCCAACCATCCGCATGGAGTCCATTGCGCAGCCTTTCCGGCCAATCCAGGTGCCGTCCAGATCTCTGTTGCCAACCGGATTGCCCCTAACGTACACGTGCGGGTTGAGAGTCTGCGGATCGCTGAAAACTTCATATGGTACGGGTTCCGGCTTCTCCGACCCATCCGACGTTGTCCAGCGCCCCTGCACCCCGCTCAGATACCTTGCCCCGAAGGAATCCAGCCCCGTCTCCCCGTCCCGCTCCTTCCCCCGTAAACTTCACCCGCGGCTCTCTACTCACCCCCCCCAGCACGCCCCGCTCCGCCCATTCACCCCCGGCCCGGTCTGCTCCCCGTCCGGCGAGCAATCCGGAAACTTCGTAGCCGCCCCGGCCCCGTCGAACGCCATCCGCGTCCTCCCCAGGTGGTCCACCCCCAAGTACCGCACGCCGCTCTCCGCCGGCATGGTCGTGTCGAGTTCCTCCGCCAGCTTGCCGCCCTCCCCGTACACAAACACCGTGGTCCGGCTCCCCGTTACCATCTTCACTCGGCGACCCTCTCCGTCGTAGGCCATCGTTGTCACGATGCTGTTCGGCGTGCTCGTCTTCAGCTTGCCTTCCGTGTCGTAGACCGAACTGTATCCCCCAATCGTCGTCTGGTTCCCGGCCAGATCGTACACCTGAACCGGCCAACACAAAGTCCGCCAACCTGCTCCTGGCTTATGAGATGAAACCCCTGGCGGGAGCCGGGAATTCTGGTTTGCACGAAAGACCCTTTTCAGATGCCGAGCCAATGATATCTTCACGCCGGCCCAACCGCCGGACCCCCAGTCAGACGCGCCTCATGAAACTCGTGGCTGTCCTCGTCGAGGACTATGACCGTCGCCACGCACTGCCTCCGGGCGATGGCACCCCGGCCGAGAGGCTGCGCTACCTCCTCGAAGCATCGGCCAGCCCGCTTCGGTGCTGATTCCCGTTTTCGGGCAGCGAAGCCATGCCAATGAAGCCCTGAACGGGAAGCGCCCCATCAGCACCGAACAGGCCCGCAGGCTGGGCGCTCTCTTCAGCGTGAAGCCGGGCCACTTCGTCTGAGCGGGCTCACACGTTCCGCTGAACCTGCGGCGCGTAAGGCCGGCTGCTTCGTCGCCACCCCGATATTCGTCTCCACGCCATCGTAACGATATCGTTTCTTCGACTGCGACTCTCGTTTCCGCAGACCGTCTGCCGGAGCCGATCACGGATCCGGCGGGAATCGCGGTTCCAATCCAGTTCCGGACAACCTCTTGTTTCACGCAACCCGGAAGAGGACAGCCGCGGAACCCGACCATGGCTCCGGCCTAGACTCACCCGTTTCGCGCCCCCCCTGCATCCATGGCCGTGTTCTTGCGGCGCGCGACTCCTCCCTCTTCCCCTTCCTCTTTGCGCCGCGAAACTGATAGGAACTTCATCATTGCCGCTACGAGATGTGAAATTTTCTACTCGTTATCAATAACATAGAACGCAAACCATCAACCGGATTCGAACCCTGTTCTTCCATGTGGCTTATGATGCACCTTCACATGCCAATTCGAAGCTTGGACCAGCCCGGCCAGCCAATCCTAAGCCCATCCTGGGGTGCCGTTCTCCCCGCCACGCCATCCCGACCTCCGGTCCCCTCCGGCCCCGAGTCCGCACACAATTTGTACACAATCCCTCCTAACTCATTGAAAAGTGGTCCCACCCCCCACGGCGCCGTACGCCTCGCCACCACTCCCCAAAGCCACGGCCACCCGGCCCGCCACTCAGCACAAGATTTGTACACAATCCCTCCTAACTTATTGAAAATTCGTTCCAGCCTCCGCCAAGCCAAGCCAACCACCGCCCTTCCCCACGTTCACGGCCACCCGGCCCGCCACTCAGCACAAGATTTGTACACAATCCCTCCTAACTCATTGAAATCCCGTTGGGCCTCTCGCCTCCCCTTGCGCTGCCGCTTTACAGCACCTCATCAAAATTCTCAACGATATCTCCCTTCGCCACTAAATCTAGGGGCCTTTCGAATCGCACTACCGAATCTAGCCCCCTGGGCTCTTGCATCCGGCACCGTCCCCGTGTATCCTGAAATCAACCCTCCCCCCGAGCGGCCGCGCATTGAGATTGGCGCGCGTCGAAACCCTTGGCCTTCCACCGAAAGGAATACGCCATTGCTGATCCTCAAACGAGTTGAACTTCAAGGCTTTAAATCCTTCTGCGACCGCTCGGAGATGCGCTTCCCCGGAAAGGGCATCGCCGCTATCGTCGGCCCCAACGGCTGCGGCAAGTCGAACCTGAGTGATGCCATCACTTGGGTCCTTGGCGAGCAGTCCGCTAAGTCCCTGCGCGGCAGCCGCATGGAGGATGTGATCTTCGCCGGCACCGGCAATCGCAAACCCGTCGGCATGGCCCAGGTGACCATGGTCCTGGTGGACCCCACTGGCTCCACCTTCATCCCCGGCGCCCGCCCGGAGCCCGTCAAGTTCTCCAAAACCGCCAAGGCCGCCGCCGCTGAATCCGCCGCCAAGACCACGGAGACCGATCCCACCACTCCCGCCGTCGAGAGCGCCGAAGCCGCACCCGCCGGACTGCCTGCTGAGGCCGCCGCCCCGGAAGCTTCCGCCCCCGCTGCCGCGCCCGCCGGCACCGGCACCGGCAAAGAGCAGGAGATCACCATCACCCGGCGCCTCTACCGCTCCGGCGACTCCGAATACCTCATCAACGGCCGCACCGCCCGCCTGCGCGACATCCAGGAACTCTTCATGGGCACCGGCCTCGGCCCCGAGTCTTACGCCATCATCGAGCAGGGCCGCATCGGGCAGATTCTCTCCTCCAAACCGCTGGACCGCCGCGCCGTCATCGAAGAGGCCTGCGGCATCAGTAAATTCAAGAACAAGCGGCGATTAGCTGAAGCAAAACTGGAAGGCGCCAAGCAGAACCTCACCCGCGTTTTCGACATCCTCGAAGAGGTGTCGCGCCAGGTAAACTCCCTCAAGCGCCAGGCCGGCAAGGCCCGCCGCTACGAGGAACTCAAGACCGACCTCGACTCCCAGCTCCGCGTCGCCCTCACCGGCCGCTACCTCCTGCTGGAGCGCGAAGCCGCCCGAGTGGCCCTCGATCTCGGCGATGCTACCCGCTCCTACCAGCAGCTCCAGTCCACCGTCAACGAGGAGGAGCAGGCCCTCACCGCCGCCCGCGAATCGTTCTACCAGCTCGAAGCCGACCTCACCGAGACCCGTAAACGCCTGGCCGAGGTCCGCGTCGAATCCGAACGCGCCCGCGGACAGATCGACTCCCAGGCCCGCCAGATCGCCGCTACCGACCAGCGCCTCCAACAGGGCGAAACCGAGACCGAAGACCTCGCCCGCCGCCTCGAATCTCTCGAGAACGAGCGCACCAACCTGGCAGCCCAGCTCGAAGAGCTGCAACAGGCCACCGCCGGCGCCCGCGAACGTCTCACTCTGAAGAATGAGGAGAAAGAGGTTCTCCAGAACCAGCTCCGCGAGCGCGAGCGCACCCTCGAACTCTCCCGCCAGCAGGTGGTCCGCCTGCTCGGCGAGGCGTCCTCCCTCAAAAACCAACTGGCACAGATCGACTCTTTCCTGGCCGGCATCGAGCGCGACACCACCCGCGTCCGCAAAGATGAAGAGACCGCCCAGGCCGACCTCGAACGCCTCGAAGCCGCCCGCACCGAGCTCACCCAGCGCCTCTCCTCCTCCCAGCTCCAGCTCGAATCCATCCAGGAGCGCCGCGGCTCCGTGGAGGAGGATCTCTCCTCCCGCCGCGCCTCCGCGCTCGAAACGCGCCGCCAGCTCGACAGCCTGAAAACCGACACATCGCGCCTCCGCGCCCGCCGTGACTCGCTCGAGGAAATTCTTTCTCACCGCGCGTATACGACCGAATCCGTCAAGCGTCTTTTTAGCGCTGTCGAGCACGGCCAGGCCGACTCCTTCAAGCCCGCCGGCGTGCTGGCCGACTTCATCGACCTCACCCATCCCGACTTTGAAAAGGCCACCGAAGAGTTCCTCCATGAGGAACTCGAATATGTTGTGGTCAAGTCCTGGGAGGACGCCCGCCACGGCATCGAACTGCTCCGCTCAGACCTCGATGGCCGCGCTACCTTTTTGGTCGAGCCTCATCTTCATAGCGACAGCCCCGCTGTCGTTTCCTCCCCCGTCCCCGAGCCGGCCATCGGTCCTGAAACCGGGATCGTTGGCCGGCTGAGCGACGCCGTCCGCTTCTCCAACGGACTCACCAACGCCCCGGCCGCCCTCCTACCCCGGCTCTCCCGCTGCTTCCTCGCCGAGTCGCGCGACTCCGCCCAGCGGCTCTCCACCGTTTACCCGGACCTCTTCTTCCTCCTCTCCGATGGCGTCTGCTACCACGGCCACGCCGTCTCCGGCGGAAAGAAGACCGGAACCGGCCCGCTCGCCCTCAAGCGCGAGCTGCGCGAAATCTCCGGCCTCTTCCAGGAGCGCCAGCACGCCCTCAACCTCGCCCAGGCTGCGCTGGAACAGCTCGAAGCCGAGATCCAAACCCTCTCCGAGTCGCTTGAACAGCTGCGCGCCGAGCAGCAGCGCCAGGAGAAAGACACCCTGGTCATCGACCAGGAGATGCGCAAGGTCTCCGAGGAGTTCAACCGCGCCAACCAGCGCCTCTCCGTTGCCCGCCTCGACCTCGACCGCCTCACCCGCGACGCCGAACGCCACTCCGGCGAGCGCCAGGCCAAGGCCCTCCTCGTCGAGGAGAAGGATCAGCAGCGCGCCGAAGTCGAACGCTCGCTCGAAGAGATGCGCAGCGGCCTTGAATCTCAAAAGCAGGACCTCAACGTCCTGGC
>JACQZS010000239.1 GCA_016213725.1 Acidobacteriota bacterium
CGTGGGCACGCCCAACCGCAGCATTGAGGTGAGAATGGAGAGTGCCAGATAAGTGAGGAAGATCGGTTCCCGCGTACTGGTCCAGTCCAGACTCTGCCGGACTGCAAGGACCAAACCGAGCGCCAGAATCGAGATTTGAAACAGATGAGCTTTGCTCTTCATTCTGTACCCAGCGATCTTCCAGCAACTTCCAGGAAACGCCTCCCAGGCCGTCCCCCGCATGGGGGCGCCGCGAGTACTTCATTTCCTTCGCCATCTATCGGTCGCTTAAGCAGAACTCTTTAGTCCGTCGCCCTGAACCGTACTGTTTTTGACGAGAGGATGCCTCGCGGCACTCTGCACTCTGAGCCGCGGAGGGTTCCCGGGTAAAATGGGAACTCCGAGATGGTCGACATTCACTCTCATTTCCTGCCAGGCATTGACGACGGCGCACAGTCCGCCGAACAGTCCATGTCTATGGTCCAGATGGCTTGGAGGCATGGAACGAAGATTCTGGTGGCTTCTCCGCACGCCGACGTGCAGTTCCGCTACGACCCTGACAACGTCGACCGCCTGCTGGATGAGGCCCGGGCGGCCGCGCCTGCCGGCATCCGCCTGGTCCGCGCCTGCGATTTTCATCTCATGGCGGACAACATCGAGGCCGCGCTCCACCATCCGGCGCGCTACACAATCGACGGTAAGTGCTACCTGCTCATGGAGTTGTCAGACCTGACCATCTTCGCCAATACCTCCGATCTGTGGTCGCGGCTGGAAGACGCCGGCATGCGCATCATCCTCACCCATCCGGAGCGCAACCCTTTGCTCCGCCAGAGGATCGAGCTCATCGAGCAATGGGTGAGCCAGGGCCGCTATATGCAACTCACCGCCTCCTCGCTCCTGGGCTTGTTCGGCCCCAAGGCGCTGGCCTTTTCTCGCCTGCTGCTGGACCGCGGCCTGGCCCACTTCGTCGCCTCCGATGCCCACGACCTGCGCAGCCGTCCGCCCCGACTCGATCTTGCCTATCAATGGCTTTCGAGCCACTACTCTGAAGAACTTGCCCGCCTTCTCTGCGTCGATCACCCCCTGGCGGCCGTCGATGGCGCTCCCCTTGACCTCTCCTCGTTCCCCCCTAGTCCTGCCAGCCCAAAACCCTCTTTTCTCCGCCGCCTACTCGGACGCCGCTCCGATTCCTGAATCCCGTCTCCCCCTCTCGGCCTCTAACCAACTGGTTGGAGATTGCCAATCTGTACAACTAAAGATAGAATTAAGGTCAAACCACAGTTGGATTCCCGCGTGCCCAACAAAACACCTTCCCCCACCACTACGGCCCCCGTTCCCTACACTCCCGACAATGTCAATTGGGTGACCTCCGTTGCCCTGGTACTGTTTCACGTTGGCGCCATCGCTTCGTTCTTCTACTTCGACTGGAAATCGGTCGCCACGGCCGCCATCCTTTATTGGCTGTGTATCGGCTGGGGCATCGGCATGGGCTACCACCGGCTGCTGACGCACCGTTCCTATCGGGTCCCGAAGCCGATCGAGTATGTCTTCGCCGTGTGTGGCGCGCTCACGCTGGAGGGCGGTCCCATTTTCTGGGTGGCCACGCACCGTGTCCATCATCAGCGGTCAGACCAGCCTGGCGATCCGCATAGCCCGCGCGACGGCTCCTGGTGGTCGCACATGGGTTGGATTCTCTTCGGCGAATCCAAGCACAACGCCACGGAGACGATGGCGAAGTATGCGCCGGATCTGGGCCGCGATCCCTTCTACCGCTGGCTGAACACCTACCACTACGTGCCGCTGGTGATCCTGGGGCTCATCCTGCTCGGCTTTGGCGGCTTGTCGATGATGCTGTGGGGCATCTGCACCCGCGTGGTCATCGGTCTGCATGCCACCTGGCTGGTGAATTCGGCCTCACACATGTGGGGCGGGCGCCGGTTCAAAACGCGCGACGACTCCCGCAACAACTGGTGGGTGGCGCTGTTGACGTTCGGGGAAGGCTGGCACAACAACCATCACGCGCATCCTTCTTCGGCGCGCCTCGGGTTGTCCTGGTTTGAGTTCGATCCCACCTGGCTGCAGATCAAGCTGCTGGCCACGTTGGGGCTCGCCAAGAAGGTCCAGGTGGCGAAGTTGAACAGCACGCCGGAGCTGGACGAAGAAGCCGCCGCCTGATCCCTTGGGCGGCCAGCCTAAGCCGACGGAATGCAGAGCGGAGTAATGGCTGTAGCCTGCCCGCTGGCCTCGTCGGCGTCCACGATGACGGCCCGTAGTTCCACCATCCCTTTGGCGGCTTCGAAGCGCATGGGCAACTGCGTGACAAACTTCTTGAGCACCGTGTCCTTCTCCACTCCGATGACGGAGTCGTACGGACCGGTCATCCCGCAATCCGTGAGATAGGCGGTGCCGCCGGGCAGCACGCGCGCGTCGGCGGTCGCGATGTGGGTATGGGTGCCGATCACGGCCGTGGCGCGGCCGGCGAGATGCCAGCCCATGGCCACTTTTTCGCTGGTGGCCTCGGCGTGGAAATCGAGAAAGCGGATCTTCACTTCCGGCGGGACTGCGGCCAGCGCCTCATCGGCTTTGACGAAGGGGCACTCGATGGCGGACATGTGGACCCGTCCCTGCAGGTTCATGACGGCATACGGCGCGCCGTTGCGCGCCTTTCCCACATACACTCCGGTGCCGGGCAGGGAAGCGGCGTAGTTGCCCGGGCGCAACAGGCGCGGCTCGCGGTCCAGGTAGTCGTAGATCTCGCGCTTGTCCCTGACGTGATTGCCCGTGGTGAGGACGTCGAGTCCAAGAGAGAGGAGCTCCTGGGCGATATTCGGAGTCACTCCGAATCCGCCTGCGGAGTTCTCCACATTGGCGATCGCCAGATCGATGCCATATTCCGAGATCAGCGGCTGGAGGTTCTCTGCGACAATGCGCCGTCCTGGCGACGCGAAGATGTCGCCGATGAAAAGGATTCTCATGAGGGAAAGTTATGGGAGCGCACCACAATAGCCGTTCCGGTTTCGGAATCGACCCCGAGCTGTCACACGGGGGGAGCCCGCCGGGCGCCTTCAGGCTTCTCCTTGCGGAGCATGCTCACCAGCGCCGAAGTACGAGTCGAGCTCCGGATTCACTTTGCATCGGATCAATTATGGAAACCGGTGACCTGCTTCGCAGGAACGCTCCTGTAACCAGGATATCCTGCGCGGCGGGAGTGAACCAAACTATATTTCCCAGGCGCCTTGGCAGAGGCCACAGCGCCACCTCGGTCCTCTGTTCGTCAGGCGGGCGGACGCCGTCTACTTTTCAATAGTCGCGCTCCAGCCGCATCCCGGGCGCCCCTTGCAGGAGGGGCTGGTTCCGCTGATCGTCTTGCCGTCCGCCTGGAGCGTGCCCTGATAGGTGCGCGATGCGGCCAGGTTTCGGATTTCGACCTTCAGGCCGTCCCAGCGCAGCAGGTCCATGGTGCCGGAAGCCTTGGCGCCGGTGGTGCGCTCCCGGTAGTCGAAACGGACGAACTCCCCATTGAACGTCCACGTGCCTTCGTAGTCAAAGCCGCCCGCGGTGGTGTCGCGCACTTTCCACAACTGGCCCGGGGTGGCCCGTCCAGGGATGGTCGAACCCTTTAACACCGGCAAGGCCGTCGGGGTCGCACCCGGACGAGTGGATCTGGACTCGCCTGCCACCGGCCAATCCGCCACGACTTCAAAGCCGCAGTAAAGATTCGGATTCGTGCACCAGCCGCCCTTGCCCTTGATGGTTCTGGCGTCTGGTTGAATGCGGCCCGTGAACTGGTATGTCGCCGGCTTTCCGCCGAGAGCAAGCGTGGCTTTGAAAGTGACGTTTTGGCCCTGGATGGAGACGACCGTCACCTCCCAATTGAGCGCTTGCCGGGTTCGACGGTCCGTATACATGGTCTGGAACCGGTTGGAAGTTCCAATGCGTTCCCACGTTCCGTCCAACTGGAAGCTGGGCGTCCAATCGCGAGCCTTCCAGCGCTTTCCCAACTCGCCTCCGCGGGGCAGGTCGCTGCCGGCCAGCGGCAGGAATAGGGCTGTGGCCAGCAGGAGGCCACTCAAGCTCCTTTCAGACAATCGGCAATCTCCTTCTCAGTGATGCTGCCGGCGCGGATCATGCGCCAGTAGGGTTCGGTGATATCGATGGTGGTGGAGCCCCCGCCCAGGCATGGCCCACCGTCCAGAACCAGATCCACTCGCCCGTCCATCATCCCGAACACCTCGATGCCTGAGCGGCAGGTGGGTTGTCCGCTGACATTGGCGGAGGTGGCGATCAGCGGCTGGCCCAGGTACTCGATCAGAGCCGAGGCGGTGTGCGAACGGGACTGACGCAGGGCCAGCCGACCCGTGTTGCCGGTGACCTTCAAAGGGACCTTGGCCGAGGCCGGCACGATGACCGTCAGCGGGCCCGGCCAGAAGCGCCGCGCCAGCAGATAGAACCGCGTGGGCAGTTCCGTCACCAGCTCCTCGGCCATCAGAAAATCGCTCACCAGCAGAGGCAGCGAGCGATGCGCCTCGCGGCCTTTGGCCGCAAAGACGCGCCCCACCGCCCGCAGGTTGAACGGGTCTGCTACCAGCGTGTAGAGCGCGTCGGTGGGAATTGCCACCAGTTGCCCGCGCCGGATTGCCACGGCCGCCCTCTCGATAGCTTCGGCGGAGGGCTGTTCCTGGTCGATCTCGATGAGGTCTGTTGCCACTGCTGTTTGATCCGGTCGGAAGCAGTCAGTCTAACGCGGCCCGATGGCCTCGGCAACATCGATCGCCATCGAATAGCGGCCGAACGGCGCGCTCAACTGCACGCCCTGGACCATGGGGCGCACGCGCTCGACCATCTCGCGCGCGATGGCCACGCCCTCCGCTCGCGCCCGCTCGCCGCTGTCGGCGCGCCGCATCCGCTCCATGTCGCCGGCGGGCACCGGCACCCGCAG
>JACQZS010000017.1 GCA_016213725.1 Acidobacteriota bacterium
GACCTTCTACCGCGACTTCTTCGGCAGCACGGCTGGCTTTGCCAACACCTCCACCTCCTATAACTCCGCCAACTCCAACCTCCCCGTCTTCCAGTTCAAAGACGGCCTGCCGTACGCGGCCACTGAGCCCCTCGGCGCCAAACTCGGCCCCAGCTTCCTCCTCAGTCAGGGCGTGAACTGGGACCAGGGTAGTGAGAAGGTCCCCATGTCCCAGCAGTGGACCCTTTCCCTCCAGCGCCAGCTCCCCGGCCGCTGGATGTTCGACGCCTCCTACTCCGCCAACAAGGCCACTCACCTGGCCGCCAGCCCCTACGACTACAATCAGCTCGATCCCAAGAACAACTCCCTCGGCCTCGCCCTGCAGGACCAGGTCCCCAATCCCTACGCCGGCGTCGTCAGCGGCGCTCTCGGCGGCGCCACCATCAGCCGCTCCCAGTCGCTGAAGCCCTTCCCCTACTACACCAGCGTGAATGCGCGTCTGCCCCACGCCGGCAACTCCATCTACCACGCCCTGCTCGTCAGCGCCGAGAAGCGCCTCTCCAACGGCTTTGCGCTGCTGGCTTCCTACACCTTCGGCAAGCTCATCAGCGATAGCGCTGTGGTTCCCATGAACTTCGGCGCCGTCGAGGTCGGCTCCGACAACGGCTACCAGAACGGGAAGTACAACCGCCGCGCCGAGCGTTCTGTCGATCCCACCGACGTCGCCAACCGCCTCGTCATCAGCGGCATCTACGAACTGCCCTTCGGCAAGGGCAAGCGCTACGCCCAGTCCGGCTTCGCCGCCGCGGTCATTGGCGGCTGGCAGTTGAATGTCATCGGCACGCTGCAGGGCGGGCTTCCCCTTACCGTCCGCGGCGCCAACAACAATCTCGCCAACCGGCCCAACTCCACCGGAATCAGCGCGAAGCTCAACAACCCCACCCCCCAACGCTGGTTCGATACCGCCCAGTTCCTCAATCCGCCCAGTTTCACCTTCGGCAACGTCGGCCGCACTCTGCCCGACGTCCGCAGCCCCGGCGTCGTCAACTTCGACCTCTCGGCCATCAAGGACACAACCCTGTTTGAAAACCTCCGGTTCCAGATCCGGGCCGAGATGTTCAACTTCGTCAACCACACCAACTACGGCAACCCCGGCGTCAGCTTTAGCCCGGGCGCCGCCGGCACCAACGTCAGCGCCACCTTCGGCACCATCACCTCGGCGCGCGATCCCCGCATCATCCAATTCGGCGCGCGCCTCATGTTCTGACCCTGTCGCGGCAGGCCTTTCGCCTGCCGGCTATTTCACGGCCGCCGCAGCCCCCCGGCTCGCGGCGGCCGTCCTCTTTGGGTAGTGCCGCTGGATTGCGGAGATTCGGCTCTGTGTAGCCGATTGGCGGCATAATCACTTCATGACGCTCACGCGCCGCGAATTCTCCGCTCTCCCCCTGGCCGCACTGGCCGCGCCCCCGAAGCTGTCACGCCGTTGGACCATCTACGTCATTCAGCACAGCCACATCGACGTCGGCTACACCGAGCGCCAGGAAGTCATTGCCTCCTACCACCAGCAGTTCCTCCGCCAGGCCCTCGAATCCGCGCTCTCTCCCCGCCAGAAAGACCGCGCCTCCGAGTGCCGCTTCCGCTTCACGATGGAGGGCTTCTGGCAAGTCGAGCAGTTCCTCAATTCCGCCTCTGCCGCTGATCGGGCCCGCTTCATCCAGGCCATGCGCGATGACCTGCTGGAACTCACCGCCTTCTACTTCCACTTGACTGAACTGCCAGATCAGGAGCTTCTCCGCACCAGCCTCAAATACTCCGCCGCCTTTGCCAAGGCAGAGAAACTCCAGCTCACCGCCGCCATGGCCTGCGACATCAACGGCTTCTCCTGGGGTATGTCGGAGGTCCGGGCCGAGGGGGGCATCCGCTATCTTTCCACCAACATCAACCCCCACCACGGCGGCTACCCCTTCGGCAAACCCCTGGTCCCTTTCTGGTGGGAAACCCCCTCCGGCCGCCGGTTGCTCGTGTGGAGCGGCATGGCCTACCACAAGGCCAACCTCTTCGGCCTTATGGGCCGCTCCGCCCCTGCCGGAGACCCCGGCATCCCCGGCTTCTATCTCCCTGGCCCCGATGGCTTCTTCGATACCACCACCACCGACGTCGCCGAGCGCAAGCTCTTCCCCTTCCTCCAGTGGCTCGAGCAGTCCGGCTATCCCTACGACTTCCTGCCCCTCATGGGCTCAGGCACTTACACCGATAACTCCCCGCCCAACGAAGATTACTGCTCCATCCTCGCCCAGTGGAACTCGCGCTTCGGCTCGCAGGTCCGGGTCCGCTCCGCCACGCTCGGCGAGTTCTTCACCCGCCTCGAATCCGTATCCTCCTCCCTCCCTGTCCACCGCGGCGAATGGACAGACTGGTGGAGCGACGGCGTTGCCTCTTCCCCCGAAGACACCACCCTCTACCGCAATGCCCTCCGCGCCCGCCGTCTCGTTACACGCCTCGATCCTCAGGCCAGGCTCGTCCCGCCCGCCGATCTCGACGCGATCGACCGCAAGCTGCTCCTCTACGCCGAGCACACCTTCGGCTACTCGAACACCGCCGTACCCACCCTCCTCTCGGATCAGGTATTCAAGCGAAAATCTCTTCACGCCATTCAGGCCGACGAACTGGCCTCCGCTGCGCTCAATCGCATCCTTGCCCAGCGCGGCGAGGGCGAGTTCGCTGCCGGCCGCCCCTTCTCATACACCTTGCTGAATCCCTCCTCCGAGCGTGTTCGCGCCGCTGTTGCTTTGCCGGTGGATTTCTTCGAAACGCCCTTCCTCCTGCGCGGCTTTGAGGTGCGCGACGCGCAGGGGCGGGTCATGCCGCATCAGCTCGAGCCCAGCCCCCGCGGCCGCTCCGTGTTCGTATTCTGCGAGCTCGAGCCCAACGCCCGCCGACGCCTCGAGCTCGTTCCAGCGGCCGAGTCGAATGCGACGGAGTCTCCCGCCGGCGCTTCCTTCGAGAACGAGTTCTACCGCATCGCCTGGTCCCAGCAGTCAGGCATCGTAAGTTGGACCCACCGTCCCACAGGCACCGAACTCCTGGCAACGCAGCGGGGCGGACTCGGCTGCCCTGTCTACCAGATCTTTCCGAAAGCCACTCGCTATGAGGCCGGCAAGGTCAGCGGCGAACGCCACCGCCCCGCTGCCGAAGTCTCCTTCGGCAATGTCACCGCCATCCGCCGCGCCTCCTCCGGCCCCATCTTTGAACGCTGGATCTTCACCTACTCCGTTTCCGGCACAACAGAGGCCAGCGTCGAACTCGTCTGCTACCGCAACCTCCCCCACATCGACCTCACCTTCCGCGCCATCAAAACCAACGTCGCCGACCCCGAAGGTCTCTACGCCCACTTCCCCCTCGCCCTGCCCAACGCCCGCTGGTACTTCGACAAGCCCGGAGCCGTCATTCGTCCCGGCATCGACCAGCTTCCCGGCGCCTGCTGCGACTACTACTGCCTCCAGAAAGGCGCCGCTCTCTCAGCTCCCGGTCTGGGCGTCGCCTGGGCTACCCTCGACGCCCCTCTCGTCCATCTCAACGGCCTCAATCTCTGGCACTTCACTACGCAATCCAGCGGCGAAGGCCCGCTCTACTCCTGGCTCACCAACAACAAGTGGGAAACCAATTTCCGCCTCTACCTCGGCGGCGGTTACTCCTTCCGCTACCGCCTCGAGGCAGCGGCGCAGTACGCGAAACCCGAGGCCGCCATCGCACGGCTGTCAACGCTTTCCCAACCGCCTCTCGTCCTGCGCGACTGAGCTGCCCAAGAGAATCGCGCCAAGTCTTTTCCGCCCAACTAGCGAGCGCGGGTGCATGCCGCCTTACCGGCTATGCACGAATGCCGGAGGCGCTTCTCCATGCTTGTCCGCGACCTCGCGCGCGAATGAGAACGCACGACTTTCACCTCACTGCACAAGGAAAGGGCCGGGCGATGGCCCCGGCCCTCTCGTTCAAATCAGTTAAAGCCTAGACGTCGCAAATCCGCATCATCTCATCCAGCGTCTTCAGCGGATCCGGCGTCGTCGGCGAGTACTCGTGGCTGAGGTAGCCCGTGTAGCCCAGGTCGACAATCGCCTTCGCGATGGGGCCGTACTGCAGCTCCTGCGTGTCGTCGAACTGGTGCCGGCCCGGGTTGCCCGCCGTGTGGAAGTGGCCGATGTAGGCGATGTTCTCGCGGATCGTGCGGATGATATCGCCCTCCATGATCTGCATGTGGTAGATGTCGTACAGCAGTTTCATCCGCGGCGAGGCCACGCGCTTGCACAGCTCCACGCCCCACTTGGTGTGGTCGCACTGATAGTCCTTGTGATCGACCTTCGAGTTGAGAAGCTCCATGCAAATGGTGACTTCGTTGTCCTCGGCGATCTTCACCGCCTCCTTCAGCACGATGTAGCAGTTCTCCATCCCCTCTTCGTCGCTCTTGCCGCGGCGGTTGCCGGAGAAGGTGATCACGTGCGGCGAGCCCACTTTCTTCGCCGCCGGAATGTTCTCGCGGAACTGCTTCAGAACATCGGCGTGCAGCGTCTTGTCGTTGCACGCATCGGTGAGCCTGCCGCCGCCCGGCACCATGGTTGGGATGAGGCCGTATTTCTGCAGGACCGGCCAGTTCTGCTGGCCCTGCAGATCGTAGCAATGCGCGCCCAGGCGCGCTGCGTTCTTGGCCCGCTCCTCAAATGGCATGTTTCTGCCGAAGACTCCGCCGCATACGCCCTGCTTCAGGCGATTCTTGCGCTGGACCTTCTGCTCACTCTGTGCCGAGGCTACGGCCGTTGCGGCCGCCGCCGACAGGAAGAATTCTTTTCTCGTCATAAGGGATCCCTCGCAAGTTATCGTATAGCAAGATGGACTATCGTATCGACCGGCCCCTGACCCCAGAGCAGTACATCGAGCTGCTCAACGCTTCCACTCTCGGCGAACGCCGCCCCGTCGACCGGCCAGACGCCATCCGCGCCATGCTCGCGCACGCCAATCTCCTGGCCACCGCCTGGGAGGGCGATACCGTCATCGGCGCCGCGCGCTGCCTAACCGATTACGCCTACGTCACCTATTGTTCCGACCTCTGCGTGCGCGAGTCCCATCAGCGCCAGGGCATCGGCCGGCGTCTGCTGGAGCTTGTCCAGCAGGCGGCGCCCTGCCGCATTGTACTTCTGGCCGCGCCCAAGGCCGTGGACTACTACCCCAACATCGGCTTCACGCAGCACCCCTCCGCCTGGACCATCCTTCCCGGGGAGTTGCGCTGAAGTGGGCTTCGCGCTCTGGATTGAACAGGATACGCTCTGGGCGGCGGGCACGCACGAGTACCGCCCCATGGGCGCCGCCGTGGTGGCCGCCGGATCCGCGTTTACCACACGCGACTTCAGCCGCTACCTCAAGCCGCCTCCCCGGCACGATCCGCGCTTCGCCGGACTCTTCGCATCGCTCGGCGAATTGAACCATTTTCTGGCTCGCCGCCGGCGCCGTCACAGCACTTCAAAAACTTTTTTCGTGGACTACAAACCGCGCAAAAACCGTGTCGTATTAGAGTTTTAGCGGTACTCCCGGCTACGCCCCTGCGTGGCGTCCACCCCGGATTCCTTTGGGTGTGGCTGCTACACTTGGGTTGCGCGCATCACTGCGCCTGAAATCGTCCGCCACCGCGGCGGATCTCATCGGCAACCAGCCCCGCTCCGCGGGGCTTTTTATATCCGGCCCCGCCCAGCGCGGGGCTTTTTGTTTGAGGAGCAGTTCGCATGACCACACTCGAAGCCATCATCCTTGGCGCCGCCCAGCAGCAGGCCGCCGGCGGCCAGTTGCGACCCGAGGACATCACCGATCCGTCCCAGTTGCCGGCCGGCGTCACCGTCACCGCCGACTCAAGCCGCACACTCTCCTTCACGTCGCCCACTCCGTTTGGCTTCGACTTCCGCTGGCTGCGCGAAGCCGCCTGCAGCGTCCTTCGCGGAACCACCGGCATCCGCATCGACTCCGAGGCCCAGGCCAACGTCTCCGCATCGCTCTCCACCCGCTACTCCGCCACCGTCACCCGCGACGAAATCGACGGCCAGCCCGCGCTCCGCCTCCAGCTTTCGACGGCTTCCTCCAACTCCCTGGAAGCGCAGGCCACTATCACCGCGCAGGCCGCCATCCAGCCCCCTTCCGGCGCCGCCGATCCGCTCTTTCAGGCGATCCTCGGCATCCATCCCCTGCAGTGGCTGCGAGACGTCATGAAGGACATCGGCAGCTCACGCTTCACCCGCATCGCAGGCAACTGCGGCGCCACCGTCGGCTCTTTCGATCAGCTCATCCAACACTGGCGTACCATCGGCGCCCGCGCGGAATCCGCCCTCTGGTCGTCGCTCTCTTCCACTACCGCCTGGCAGCAGTTGCGCCAGTGGACCGCCTGGCTCTCCTCGCCGGCCGCCACCCCGGAAGCGCTGCTGCAGAGAATCAACGGCGCCCTTGAGGCCGATGCCGCCTTCGCCGCCACGCCCGCCGCGCGCTACCTGGAAGCGATTGCGGGCACAGCACTCACAAATCTCTCGTCCGAACTCCACCTGGAGCCGCTCCGCGCCGCCGCCGGCCAGTTGGAAGCGCTCGCCGCCCGGCCTGAAGTCGAGCGTCTTCTGCTGGCGCTGCCGGCCCGCGCGGTTCGCGAACTCAGCTCACCGCAACCTTGGCCCTGGGCCGAAGAGCGCCTGCGGGAATTGTTCGGCGAGGAAGATCTGGCGGCCTTCGACCGGCTGGCCGAGCCTTGGAGGGCTCTCAGCGCCCGCGCCTACCAGGCTGCCGCCCAGGCGCTCTCTCAAAAGCTCAGCGCCGAACTTTCGCTCACGCTCTCCCGCAGCGCCGGCCGCAGCATTCTCGCGGAAGCCTCCTTCCGCTTCACCAGCGAAGGGCTCGCGCTCTACCGCCAGGTGCTCTCCGGCGACCTGACGCCGCTGTTCCAACCCTCGCCGCAGATCAAGATCTTCCGCGGCGTGCTCACCCACGAGGTGCGCCGCGCGCGCCACATCGAATTCGAGTTGCCGTTCCTCGACCGCCGCGAGTTCCAGGTGAAGCGCCAGGCTCTGGCGCACGCTGAAGTGGTGCCCCAGCCGGGCGGCGCCCTGGTCATCCGTTACGCCGCCGAGGCCACCGACTCCATCTCCGACTCTCAACGCGCCTCCACGCTGATCTTCTCCGCGGCCTTCTCGGCGAGCGACGGGGAAACCGTCCGTGACAATTCCTCGCTCACCTTCAGCGACACGAGAACTATTTCAGCCGGCGACGACAACGCGGCGTTCTTTGCCGTCCTCGATGCGTACGGAGTCGCCCGCCCGTCCTTGCCCGCAGAGCCGTGCCGCGCCTCGCTCACGCTTTCCATCCCGGGAACCTTCGCCGAGGCCTGGATGAATGCGCCGCACTCGAGGGACGATCAATACATCCCCACGCTCTGCCGCGTCTCGCGCGTCATCCAGGCCATGGGCCGGCGCTGGCTGCCCGCGCTCTACCTCACCAGCATCGACAACTACCACACGCCCAGCGCCGTCCACCCCTTGCTCGCGTGGCAGTGTTCGCAGCCTTACACCCTGGTCCGCAAGCGGCAGTTCGGCTACGACGTAATGGACCGCGACGCGGTGGAGCGCGCCATCTATTCCTCGCAGAACACGCTGCCCGCCATCCTGCGCTCGATTCGCGACCTGCTGCGCGCCGCCGGCCGCCCCGATCAGGCCAGCTACTACGAGCCCAACGACATGCGCTACATCCTGGCCAATGTGCTTCGTCAGCGCCGCAACTTCTGTGCCCTGCTGGCCGCCGACAACTACCTGGTGGAAGAGGTCATCCGCCTGCTGTCCTACTCGCGCGAACTCCGCACGCTGAACTCGCTCAAGCCCGACGCCGCCGTGCGCCAGCTGATCCGCTACTCGAACGCCCTGGTCGACGCCTTCCACCGCCGCTTCCGGCGGCTCTATGCCCGGCAGGATTTCATGGCCTTCGGGCCGCTGTTCCTGCTTGAAGCGACGGCTGCCTTGAATGGCCACAGCGACGGGAATTGCCGCATCGAAGCGACACTCACCATCCACACTCCGCAGGGGGAACGGCACTATCACAACGCGGCTGCGATGGTCCATGCCTGAGACGGCGCCTGAGGCGGCGCCTGAGGCGGCGGTTACCATGAAGAAGACGTGCTCACCAGGAACCGCATGGGCTGGTCAAAGCGCCGCCTCGGCGAGGCCAGCGAACTGTTTGTGGCGTTCGCCGCATCCGCCGGCGGGCCCGTGCTCGATGTTGGCGCGGGCTATGGCGCCGCCTGCCTCGCCGCGCTGCAGGCGGGGGCAACGCGCGTCATCGCCAACGATCTCGATGAGCGGCATCTGGAGACCCTGGATGCGCGTTTTGAGAAGAAAATCGGCCGTTTTCCGCGCGAAATCGAGTTCGAAGACGGCAGTTTGGCGGCGATTCACGCCGCCAACGTCCTGCACTTCCTCACGCCGCGGCAACTGACCGGAGGGTTGCGCAAGATCGAGCGATGGCTGCGACCCGGCGGAAAACTGTTCGTGCAGGCCGCCAGCCCCTACCAGTCCGTGTGGGGCGCATTTCCGGAGGAGTACCTGCGCCGAGTGGAGGCAGGGAGCGCCTTTCCGGGCGTGATGGAAAAGGTAAGCGACTACGTCACGCACCGCATGCGCGGCGAGATGCCGCGCTCCATTCACCTGCTGGACGATGTGATTCTGAGGCGCGAAGCCGAGGCCGCGGGCCTGGTAGTGGAGAGGGCCTGGCTCTAC
Organism: Acidobacteriota bacterium; assembly: GCA_016213725.1. GTDB lineage: Bacteria > Acidobacteriota > Terriglobia > Bryobacterales > Bryobacteraceae > Paludibaculum. Next base: position 8,763 of record JACQZS010000017.1, read on the forward strand.
CGCTGGTGCGGCCTGCCGCGCGAACTGCATCTGGACGGGAGAGAGACGGTGGGCCTCATCGCGCGGAAGATTCACTCAGAAGCCCGCTGAGGAAGCCGGCGACGCGGGGCGCTTCGCTTTCAGCGAGGCCGTGCGTGATCAGCGGACCGGTGAAGCCGCTGCGGCGCAGGCATTCGAGATAGTGAGGGTAGTCCAGCACGCCGTTGCCGGCGGAGGTGAAGCGGGCGCCGGCGCAGCGGTCTTTCGCGTGGGCGATGGAGATGCGGTCGGCCAGCAGTTCGATGCCGCGCGAGACGATTTCGCGCTGTTCGGCGAGCGGGGCGGCTTCGAAGAGATTGGCTGCATCGAGCACGATCCGCAGGCGGGGGCTTTTCAGCTCATCGATCAGACGTTGGGCGAGCGCGGGTGTGCTGACGATGTTGGCGAGTTCGGGTTCGATGCCGAGATCGACGTTGTGCCGCTCTGCGATTTCAAGGGCCGCAATCATACTGGCGCGCATCACGCTCCACGCCTCCGGCGACGAGTTTTCGGGGTGGAAACGCCATTGATTGGCCGCATCGCGGGAGCCGGTGCAGAGCGTGAGCAGGCGCGTGCCCATGGCGGGCGCGGCGGCAGCGATGGCGCGCAAGGCAGCGAGGCCGCTTTGGCGCACCGAAGCATCGGGGTGGGCCATGTTGTAGGTGGCGGAGACGGCGGAGATCTCCACGCCGCATTGTCTGCCGGCCAGGCGTACGGCTTCCACATGCTCAGTTGGGATGTGTTGGGGCAGGGCAGCGAGGCCCGAGCAGGCCCAGTTGTACTGCACCGCGGCATATCCGGCGTTGCGTGCGGCCAAAAGGACGATGCGCGGATCAGAGCCTGAGAATGTCTTGGCGAAGATGCCGAGCTTCACTCCAGGCCTCCGCTGACGGCGGCGAGTTTCACCGGCCGGCCAGTGCGGGCGGATTGCTCCAGCGCCACCATGGCCCGCACGCAGGCGATGCCGTCCTCGATGTTGGCGCCGCGCATGGGCGCGCCGTGCAGGACGGTGTCGGCGAAGCCTTCGAGCTGGCGCCGGTAAAAATGGCCGTCGGCGCCGAGGACGCGCGTGGTGGCGCCGGTGGCTTCGCGGAAGATATCCACCTCGCTGGTCTTGTAATACCAGGGGTTGTAAGTCCTCGCGAGCAAGCTGCCGTGCTCGCCGTAGACCTGCAGGCCCTCGTGCCAGTCCATGCGGACGGCGACGGTCAAATCGAGGTGGCCGAGCGCGCCGCTGGCGAAGCTGGCGCCGGCGAACCAGCAATAGGCGCCAAAGCGCTCGAGGGTGCGGGCCTGGATCTCGACGATTTCGCCGCCGAGGAAGCGGGCGGTGTCCACCAGGTGGCTGCCGTGGGCGAGCATGTAGTAGGCGCGGCGGTTGGCCTTGGGGTCGCCGGACGGTTTGCGCGCCGACGGACTGGTGACGATGACGGGCTGCACGGCATCGGTCATCGGGTAGCGGTGAGTGGAGTCGCAATACCAGGCCTTGAGGGCCAGCATCTCGCCCATCTCACCGGCGATGAAATCCCTGGCGGCTTCGAGTCCGGCGTCGAAGCGCTTCATGTGGCCCACCTGCAGCACGAGTCCCGAGGCGAGCACCGCTTTGCGCAACTCTTCCACTTCTTCCACCGAGACGCCCAGGGGTTTCTCGCAGAGCACATGCTTGCCGGCCTGTAGAGCGGCCAGCGCCGCAGGGACGTGGAACTGGTCGGCGGTGGCGATGATCACGGCTTCCAGTTCGGAGTCGGCGAGCATCTCCGCGTAGCGCGAGTAGGTACGCCGGGGCTGGTGGATCCACTTCATCCGCTCCAGCAGGTCAGAGGCGACGTCGCAGATTGCGTGGAGTTCCGCGTTGCGCGCCTTCACGCAGCTTTCAAAATGAGCGGCCTGGGCGATGGCGCCGCAGCCGAGCACGCCCACGCGCAGGAGGCGATGTTCTTTCTGGGGCATAGGGCTTCCGCATTCCCTAGTCTATGCGGGGGCGGGCCCAGGGTGGCGCGTCAGCCGAAGTTGTGGTCGTCGAGGTCGAACATGTAGATATCGTCGAGGCGCGAGTCCGGGCCGAGTGACGCGGTTTCCTTGATGTAGCCGGTGCGCAGGTCGTAGATCCAGCCGTGGATGACGGGCCGTTGCTCGGCCTTCCAGGCCTTCTGGACGATGGAGGTTTGGGCCAGGTTGGTCACCTGTTCGGCGATGTTGAGTTCGACGAGGCGGTCGAGGCGTGCCTGCTGGTCGGGGATGCAGTCCAACTCGCGGCGGTGCATACGGTAGACGTCCTTGATGTGCCGCAGCCACTTGTTGATGAGGCCGAAGTCTTTCCGCGTCATGGCGTTCTTGATGCCGCCGCAGTCGTAGTGGCCGCAGATGATGACGTGGCGGACCTTGAGTACCTCGACGGCGTACTGGAGCACGCTGAGCATGTTCAGGTCCGTGTGGATCACCATATTGGCGATGTTGCGATGGACGAACAACTCCCCGGGCTCCGCGCCGGTGATGTCCTCGGCGGGCACGCGTGAGTCCGAGCAGCCGATCCACATGAACTCGGGTTTCTGATGCGAGGCCTGGCGGGTGAAGTAGTCGGGATGGACGTTGAGCTTGTCCTGAACCCAGGCTTGATTGGCGAGTAGCAGCTTCTTGTATGAATCCATGAGGGGCCTCTAGAAGTTGGTGAACTCCAGGCTGATGCCGCGGTAGGGGGCGAGCTTCTTGAAGTCTTCCACCACTTCGCGGATGTCGTAGTCGATGTAGAGGGCGCGGGTGCCGTCGATGAAGAGGTGAGAGCCCTCGGGAATTTTGCGGAGGTGGGTGCGCAACTCGTTCTTGTTGACGAAGGAGGCGTCCTTGTTGAAGCGCAGGAGATAGTGGCGTCCCTGGTGGACGACGGTGATCGCCTGGTGGTGGTTGTTCCGGATGACAAAGAAGACGCCGGTGAAGAGACCGACGATGACGCCCTTCAGCAAGTCAGTGAAGACGATGGCGACCAGGGTGATGAGGAAGGGCAGAAACTGGCTCCAGCCCGACGCGAACATCTCGCGGTAAAGAGCCGGTTTGGTGAGCTTGTAGCCGACGGCCAAGAGCACGGCGGCCAGGCAGGCGAGGGGCGTGAGATTGAGGAGAGAGGGGATGAAGAGCACGGCGGCCAGGAGGAGAACTCCGTGGATGACGGCAGCGCGCCAGGTGCGGGCGCCGGCATAGACGTTGGCCGATGTGCGGACGACGACGCTGGTGACAGGCAGGCCGCCCAGCATCCCGCTGATGAGGTTGCCGAGACCCTGCGCGCGCAGTTCCTGGTTGGGTGGCGAGATGCGCTTGTAGGGGTCCAGTTTGTCGGCGGCTTCGACGGAGAGCAGGCTTTCAATGGAGGCTACGACGGCGATGGTGAGGGCGGCAGTCCAGATGTGGGGATCTGAGATGCGGGAGAAGTCGGGCAAGGTGATCTGCCTGGATACTTCCTGGATGGACTGCATGACGGGCAGGGCGACCATATGCTCCGGCTCAAAGATCTTGAGGCTGGGGGCTAAGAGGCCGAAGCTTTGATTGAGGCCGACGCCGAGGGCGACGGCGAGCAGGGGGCCGGGAATGAGACGAAGGGAGCCGGGCAGGCGAGGCGAGAGCTTCTCCCATGAAATGAGCAGGGCGAGGCAGAGACCCGAGATGGTCATGGCGCCGGGATGAGCGGTGATGACGGCGGCGGCGAGATCGGTGAGGGTGTTCGAACCGCCCTGGCCGAGGAAGCCGAGGTCGCCGACGTAGTCCTTGTCGCGGCCGAGGGCATGGGGGATCTGCTTGAAGATGATGACGATGCCGATGGCGGCGAGCATGCCGCGAATGGCGGAGTGGGGTACGTAGTCGGCGATGGCGCCGAAGCGGAGGATACCGAAAGCGATCTGGATGACGCCGGCCAGGACGACGGCCAGGAGGAGTGCACGGAAGTCGCCGAGGCTCTGAATGGCGGTGGCGACGATGACGCTCAGGCCGGCGGCGGGGCCACTGACGCTGACCTGGGAGCCGGAGAAGAAACCGACCACGATGCCGCCGACGATGCCGGCGATTACGCCGGAGAAGAGCGGCGCGCCTGACGCTAGCGCGATGCCCAGGCACAGCGGCAAGGCGACCAGGAAGACAACGGTCCCGGCGGGCCCATCGTACTTGAAAAAGTTGTCCGAGGAAGGTTGGATGACTTGAGACTTGTTCTCAGCGGCGGATGTTAGCATAGAGGCCCAGGAAGTGAATGTAGGATAGCATTTCTGGTGGGCGCTTCAAACAACTGATTTCTAATGAGTTATAGCTAATTGTGGAGCACTATAGCAGCCGTTCGCCGGTGGCTGAGTCAAACAGCCAGGAGGACTTGGGCGGGAGCTGGAGGTCGATGGGAGCGAGGCCCTTCAGGGCGAGGCGGCGCGGGCCGCCCTCTTTGGAGTGGAGGAGAACGACTCCGCCGCCGGCGTGGATGATGTCGTTGGTTTCGACATACAGGTGCGCACCAGCCGCACGGAAGATCCGCCTCCAGTCGGCGGGCAGGCTGGGTGGGGTGGAGGAGTACCAGGTGTTGCCGTGCTGAGAAAGGCCGGGGGCGGCATCGCCGACGGTGAAGAGCGGCGCGGCTTGCTTGCGAAGGTCGAGGCCGGTAAGCTCGCGGGAGACGCCGATGTTCAGGCTGGCGCCGTCGCAGTAGGCGGGCATGCCCTGGAAGACGACGTGGCGGGAGGAGTTCATTACGCGATCGCGGATGAAACGGCGCTGCTCGGCGGTCATAAGCCATGTATTGGCGAAGACGACGACCTTGAAGCGGTCGAGATCGGCTTTGGGCAGGTCCTGGAGGTGAATGGTTTCCAGGGCAACACCGCTTTGCCAGGCCGAAGTAATGGTGCGGTTGACGGCCTGAGCGTCGGTGAGGGGATCTGAGCCTTGAATGGAGCCGGTGTAGTAGAAGACCTCGGTGTCGAACACGAAGAGGACGTCGCCGGCGGGCTGGTAGCGGCGCTGGTGGTAGCGGTCGAGTACTTGCCGGATGCGGGCGATTTCGTCCATGAGGCGGCGGTCCAACCACCAGCCGGAGTTGTTGGCGGGGCCGAAGTCGTAGTACCAGAGCCCGGCGCCGCGGGTGTAGCTCTCGAGGACGTTGCGGCGGAGGATGGCGAAGTCGGAGTCGAGGTCTGTGAGCTGGAAGGCGGTGTCGACGTCGTTGCGCCACTGCCAGGAGGGCGTTTGGTCCATTTCGTCGAGGAAGAGCTTGCCGTTCAGGCGGACGGACTCGGTGAGGCCGCGGGATATGCCGCTGGCGCCGAGGCCGCGGTAGCGGTCGCCGTAGGCTTGCGGAGCACTGAGGTAATCGACGTTGGGCGAGGAAAGGACGCGATGGAGGCAGAGGTGGCCGCCAGTGGCGGCGCGGTCGAACATAGAGAAGAAGTAGCCGTAGAAGGTGCCGGCGACGATGGGTCGGGGCCAACTCTTCTTGACGATGCCGCAGAGGGCGGTGATGCGTTCGGCGACGAGTTCCTGCTGGCAGCGGTAGTAGTCGATGACGTCCTGGCGCTGGGCCGGATGGCGAAAGATGCCGTCGTCGAGGGCGCGGCGCTGCTCGAGGCTGGGCACGGGAACGGCGGCGCGGCCACGGGCTTTGCGCCAGGAGTCGAAGCGCTGCTGCATGGGGGCACTGGTATCCGGCTCATTGCGAATGAAGCCCCAGTAGTGCCATTCTCCGTAGACGCCGCAAGCGACCTGGATCCCTGCCAGGGCGTCGCCTTCCGGGGTGCGGGCGAGGTCCTGTAGGAGATTCCAGGTTTGCCCCTGGGCGAGGGCGAACCACTTTTCGGACGCCAGGCTGGGTCGCTTGAGGCGGCGCAGATCGTCCATGAGGTAACGGACGGGCAGGGTGCGGGACTGCTCTTCGAGGGGGCCGTTGGCGTAGGCGACGAGCTCCGCCGGATTGGCGTCATTCCACCAGCGGGGGGCGTTGACGTGCCAGCGGAGGACGACGGCGGCATCGGGGCAGAGGTCGAGAATACCGCGAATCTGGCGGCGAGCGGGTTCAATGGAGAACTCGCCCGGCCTGGGCATGCAGTCTTCGAGGAAAAGATCGAGCTGGAAGAGCCGGAAGCCTGCCTCGACGAACCGGGCGAGGCTGGGTTTGGTGGCCTCCTCAAAGCTCCAACGTCCGCCGGGGCAATCCGTCAGGGCGTAGAAGGAGGCGTAGACCGGCCTGCCGCGGATGACGAGGGCCGGCTTGCCGAGATGTTCGCGCACCTCGGCAGTGACGGGTTCGATGGGGGCGGACTGTGAGGCGGCGGCGGTGAGGATGGGGGCGGCTAGAAAATCGCGGCGGTTCATGGGTGCCAGTGCTTCTTTGGACTGCTATTCTGTCACGGCCAAGGGAGGTAGCCGCGGGCTTTGAGGTCAGGGAAGATGAGGTCGCGGAGGCTGGGCGGGAGGAGGGCTTGGTCGTGGGCGGGGCCGAACCAGATGAGTTCGGCGATTTCGGCGGTGGGTTTGGGCCGGCTGGCGAGGATGGCGGAGTAGAGGTCGATGCGGAGAGGTTTGGAAGCAGGCCCGGGAGTTTGGGAGTGATAGCGGCCCACTTTGATGGGGTTCTTCAGGGCGACGCCGCCGAGCTCCTCGCGGATTTCGCGGCGGAGGCATTGGATTTCCGTCTCGCCAGGCTCGATCTTGCCGCCGGGAAGGATGAGGGGCGTAGGGGTGCGTTTGCGGCGGCAGAGCAGCACGAGTCCCTCATCGACAAGCAGGAGGCCGACCTTGTGGACTAGAGGTTTCATTGGAGTACGGGGAGGGCGGATTCCGGGACGTAGAGGCTGCCCTGGGTGGTGCCCTGCGGGGCGGCGTCGCGGAGGCGCAGGCGGAGTTCGTCGGGCGCGATGGTCCGGTTGAGGGCATGGCGGAAGGCTTCCGTGACCTGGCGAAGCTGGCGGGGCGACTCATGGGCGAATTCGAGGCGGAAGTGACGGATGCCCGCATCGAGCCAGGCGGAGAGGAAGAGGCTGGCCTCCTGGGCTTCGGCGCCGAAGACAGTGTTGCGGCAGCCGGTGTCGGCGAGGACGGGGTGGCGGCGGCCGCTGACGTCGCCGAGTTCGATTTCATGGCTTTCGCACGGCCGGCCGCAGTCCTTGTACGTGGTGCCGGTGGAGAGGAAGCGGCAGAAGACGCAGTGTTCGGTGTGGAAGATGGGCAGGTGCTGGTAGGCGACGGCTTCGAAGCGGGCGCCGCCGAGGAGGCGGGCGAGAGAGGCGACCTGGGCGGCGTTGAGGTCGTGCGTGGGGGTGAGGCGCGCGAGGCCCAGGTCGAGGAAGGCGCGGGCGGAGATGGCGTTGGCGGCGTTCAGGGAGAAGTCGCCCGTGAGGGGTTGAGTGGTGCGGGTGCGGAGCCAGTCGAGGAGGCCGGCGGGGCGGACGAGCAGCGGGCACTCGAGGCGGAGGAGGAAGTTGGCGATTTTTTCTTCGCCGGGCTTGAGAATGCGCGGGCTGGCGACGCGGGGCTCCAGGCCGGCGTCGCGGATTCGCTGGAGTGCGGGGGAGAGGCCGTAGAGGTCGAGGAAGTCGAGGGTGATGGAGGCGGGACGAAGGGCGATGGCGGAGTCGAGTTGCGCGGGGGTGCGGATGAGCAGGTGCAGCGAGGGGGGGAGGTCGGATGCGGGCGGCTCGGGTGGCGCGGGCACGGGGACGGAGATGTGCGCGACCGGGATGGGGTTGGGTTCGGATTGCCGTTGCTGGAGGAGTTCGACGGCCTGGCGGCGAAGGTCGTTGAGGAGCGAGGCGGGGGCGAAGGCGGGGTGTTGAGAGCGGAGTTCGAGTTGAGAGAGCGCGTAGGGGGTGGGGCCAAGGCGGTCGAATTGCGCGCGGAGGGTGGCCTCATCGAGGGCGCGGTTGAGGGCGGGCGAGAGGGGCTCCCGGGATGTGACGGTGACGCGGATGTGAGGCTGGTGATCGAGGGTCCAGAGCAGGCGTAGGGGGTGGCCGGCGGTGGCTTCGGCGACGATGCTGACGGGTTGCTTGCGGACCGGCGCAGTGGCTTGGGTGAGGGGTTTGAGGAGTTTCTCCAGGGCGGGGTCGGCGGTGCGCCAGAGGAGATCTCCGGGGCGAATCCGAGTGGAATTGACGGCGCCGCGGGCGAAGGCGAGCTGGAGCTGGCCGGAGGGGAGCGGGGTGACCTCAAAGAGGCGGCCGCCTTCTTCGTCTTCTTCGGGCGAGCGCCAGCCGGCGGCATCGAAGACAACGCCGTCGCCGGGCTTCAAGGGGTAGGTGCCGTGATGGGCGGTGGGGC
>JACQZS010000243.1 GCA_016213725.1 Acidobacteriota bacterium
CGTGATGGGGACGTCTCCAGGCTGTTCAGGGCGGCGTTCGACGATAGCCTGCCGGCCGACGACCTTTTCGATGGTGGCGATCATGTCGCGCAGCAGGATGGGGTGGGAATTGCCAAGGTTGAAGACGTCGAAACGGACGTTGGCGTCGATGGCGGCCACGATGCCGCCGACAGTATCGGAGACGAAAGTATAGTCGCGGCCGGTGCTGCCGTCGCCGAAGACCTGAATCGGGCGGCCGGCGGCGATGTTGTGGGCGAACTTGCGAATGGCAAGGTCCGGGCGCTGGCGCGGACCGAAGACCGTGAAGAAGCGCAGGCAGGCGATTTGCATGCCATAGAGGTGCGAGTAAGTGTGGCAGAGCGCTTCACCGGCGATCTTGGTGGCGGCGTAAGGAGAGATGGGCCAGCGGACGGCATCGTCTTCAGAGAAGGGCACGCGGCTGGCGGCGCCGTAAACGGAGCTGGACGATGCGAACACGAAACGGCCGACGCCCTGTTTGCGGGCTTCTTCGAGCAACAGTGTGGTGCCTTCCACGTTCGCGTGCTGATAGAGCAGCGGACTGTCGAGCGAGGGCCGAACGCCCGCACGGGCGGCGAGGTGGACCACGCATTCCGGCGCAAAATCCTGGAACAAGGCGGAGACCGCGGGCTGGTCGCAGATGTCGGATTGCAGAAAGCGCACTTCTCCGGCCTGGCGGACCTGCTCGAGGTTGCGCAGTTTGAGCTGCGGGGCGTAGTAGTCGTTCAGTTCATCGATGATGGCCACCTGGTGGCCGGCGGAAAGCAGTCGTTCGCAAAGATGAGAGCCGATGAAACCGGCTCCGCCGGTGACGATGATTTTCATGCTTCAGAAACCCTTTCACCCGTTCGTCCACCTGCGCGCAGATAGGTTTGACGATAGTCTTCGATCATCAGGTCCTTGCTGAAACGATGGAGACAGCGGTCCCGGTTATGCTCGCCGGTTGTGCGGCGGAGGCCGGCGTCGGCCAGCAGAGTCTCCAGCGCAGCGGCCAGATGGCCGGGCTGCGCGGGCGGAACAATGAACGGCGGCTCACTGCGGTCCAGCATCTCGGCGCAATCGCCCACGTTGGTGCAGACGGCCGGCAATCCGGAGGACATCGCCTCGAGCAGGGCAACCGGCATCTGCTCGGTGGCGGAACTGAGGGCGAAGATGTCCATCGCATCGTAGGCGAGGGCGGGCTCCCGCAGCAAGCCGGCGAAGCAGACGCGTTCGGCGCAGCCCAACTGGCGGGCAAGCGCGGCGAGGTCATCGCGGCAGGGACCGTCGCCAACCAGCAGCAGCCGGGCGTTTTCATGCGGCAGCCGGGCGAAGGCCCGGATCAGGTTGCCGAAGTCCTTCTCCGCGCGGAGGTGTCCCACCGAACCGACGACGAGGGAGTGCGGCGGGAGTTGGAACGCCTCGCGGGCGGCTGCATTGGATCGCGGAGCGAAGGTGGACACGTCGACGCCGTTAGGTAGATAGAGGACCTTGCGGGGAGGCACGCGATAGCGCTCCAGTGCGATGCGCTCCAAAGTCCGCGACGGCACGGCGACGCCATAGGCCGCCTTCAGGACAATGCGGCGCGTCAGGACACGGCGGAGTTTCAAGCGTTGTGCCTCGTCGGCCCCGAAGCCGTCTTCCGTGTGGAGGAACGGGCACGGCCTGTGAAGCGCTGCCGCCATCGCCACGTCCATGGCTCCCCAGTTGTACGTCACCAGAAGGTCAGGGGCCACCTGCCGGAACATCGCAGGCGCCATCTGAATGGCGGGCAGAGTTCCGCGCGGAAGAGGGGGTAGCAGGTGGTAACTCACGCCGCTGGCGATGCGGGCGGCGGCGGTGGTGACGCCGTCCATCGAACAGATCCAATGTTCGAAATCATTCCCGAGATGATTCATCAGCTCCAGAGTGCGCACTTGAGCGCCGCCGGGGGCGAAGGTGGAAAAGACGTGGAGAATTTTCAGGGCGCTCATGAGCGGCTCCGCTCCGAACGGCCGGAGCCCGTAGTTGTGGGGCAGGACGACCGGCTCCACTCTTCACTCCATTGCGCCGGGGCCGCGATCTGCCAGTGCTGCATAGCCCGTAGTTCAACTCAGTCTATCAGGTGGGGCGATCGACTCGCCTACGATCGTGCGGAAGAGGTCCGCGACCTGGGCGGCCACCGCTTCCCAGCTCCTCCCTGCACCCCAGCGGGCGATAGCGGCGCGGTCCCAACCGCGCCGCAGCGCGGTGCACAAGGCCGCCGTCAGAGCCGCGTCGTTCGCGGGCGGAACCACGATGCCGTATTGATCTCCGGGCAGCATCTGGGGCACGCCTCCGACATCGAAGGCGACGGCCGGCGTACCACACGCCAGGGCCTCGTTCACCACGTTCGGCCAGCCTTCCCGTTCGCTGGCGAGACAGAAGACATCGCTGGCCGCCATGTAACGAGCGAGTTCCGCCGGCCCCACGCTGCCGGTCAGGTGTACGAAAGGAGCCAGGCCGAGACGTTCCACGGCGTTGCGGATCTCCTCCTGGCAATCGCCTTCGCGGCCCGGCCCGCCGACAATCCACAGCTGTGCGGGCACGCCTTGCCGGCGCACTTCCGCCAGCGCATTCACCACGCGATGGTGTCCCTTGCGGGCGATGAGATAGCCCGCCGAAAGCACATGGAGCGAATCGGGGTCCATCCTCAGTTGCTGCCGTGTCTCTTCCCGCGGGTGAGGGCGGAAGACCGCGGCGTCGATGCCATTGGGGACTACGTGCGCCCGCTCGGCATCCACCCCCAGTGAAAGGGCAAAATCGCGCAGCGGGCTGGAGACGCAGATCACGGCCGCGGCCCTCTGGAGCGATTCCGCCATCAGTAGCCGGATCTTCGGATGGGACGCGTGCATCGTTTCGTTGCCGCGCAACGTCACGGTGAAGGGAACGCGGAAATGGCGTGCCAAGCGGTCCGCCGCAATGCCCTCGGGATGGCCGAAGTGCGCGTCGATCAGTTGGAAGTCGAAACTGCGCCGGCAGCGCGCCAGGCGTCCTTGAAGCGCGCGAGCCATAAAGAGGCCATTCCAGGTGCCCCATCCGGGAGGGTAGAACCAGACCGGGTAGTCGACCTCCAGGCCGCTTTGATCGCCGGGGGACTTGGCGTCCAGCGCCGGCAGTTCGATGCGGCCGCGCGACAAGTCGATCCACGGCACAGGACAGACGACACGCACCGGCACTCTGCGGCTCAATGCAGCCAGGCGGCTCTTCACGAACAGCCCGAGCCGCTCGTCGCCGGCGCGCGGAAAGACCCCGGACAGACTGAGCACTCTCGGCTCGGCGCAATCCGCGGGAGAACCGTCTCTTCGCACTGAATTATCCTCTTGGGCGGAGTCTGGGCCGGGTCATTCTCATTCTTCCCGGCGAGACCAGCGGCCCTGCGCCCACCGGTGCGGTGGGGCGCGCATCCATGGCAGGAATCGTTGTAAACCCCGAGGCTTCCGCCGGGGCGGGCGCGACAACAGGCGTGAAGAAGCCTTCTCTCTGCTCCAGAGTCAGGTAGGTGGCGGCGGTCATGACGAGCATGTAGAAGAAGTCGAACGTGGTGCGCGAGAGGAACGTGCTGCCCACCGCATAAGTGATCAGCGCCGTCAAGATGGCGTCGCAGATTCCCGCTGCGGCGTCGTCGCCGCGCTGTCTTGCCCGCCGCCCGGCCGCACGCATTTTCATGATTGTGCCGAAAAGGAGGTAGAGGTAGATTATCAGCGCGAAGATGCCGGTATCGGCGAGCAACTGCGTATACGTGTTGTGAATCACCTTGCCCGCGTGGGCTTTGTCCTCACCCTGCAAGTACTTCCCGATCAGCGCCTGCTCGTTCTTCTCGGTGAAACCCACCCCGAACAGCGGATAGTCCATCCACATTCGGATCGCCGCCGCCGACAGAACCAAGCGCGATTGTGCCGAGGATTCGGCGTCACTCGACCCTACGGTGGCCACGGTCTCCATCCGCTTCAGCAGCGTGTCCTTCACCAGGTAAGTAATGCCGCCCGTGCACCCCAGCAGCACGAGGCCCATCATGACCCGCCGCTTCGATTTCAGCAGAATCAACAGCAGGCAAACCATAACCGAAACCACACCACCCCGGCTGTGCGTGAAGAAAACGCCGCCGATGCTGAGAAAACTGCAGGCCAAGAGTCCCATCTTCATCCACGGCTGCGATACCACGGGACGGATGAAATAGCAGAGCGGCAGCGCCAGGCAGAAGGCCAGCGCCATGGTATTGTTGTCGCTCAGCATGCCGCCGTAGCCGGCCATGAATCGGGCTCCGCCGGCAATCACTCCCGCCAGCCCGTACTTGGCGGCCAACAACCCGATGGAGGCGGAGATGACAACCATCATCAGCTCCAGGTGCCGCCGTGTCACAAGCACCAGCGGGAGGATCAAAGCCATAATGACAATCCGCAGGAACATGCCGTATTGCGGAAGGCAGATGTCCATCGATACGGCAAACACCACGGAAAGCGACACAGTCACCACAAACAGGATGAGTGCGCGGCACAGCGAATTTGTAATCAGGACGGGAAGATTCTGCAGAATGCGTGGCAGCGCGAACAAGATGGTCACCGCCGCCATGTAGAAGGAGTAGTTGTTGGCCCCCGACCAAGCCAACACGTCGGGGCGCATGATGGCGAACCAATAGTAGCCAAACAGCCCCAATTGCGGACCGAAGGGCGCCATCAGGCACACCAGCGCCACAATCACGACGACGATCATGTTTCTCATGGACGGCGCGCCCCTTCGTGGACGAATTCAAGCGCTGCCCTCCGAAGAAGGTGGCCCGCCGGCAGTGTCAAACGCTTCCTGGACGCTGCAGCCGGAGGACCCGCCGTGGCAGCCATATCAGTACGCAATAAAATCCCGAGACCTCGCATCAATTGTAACCGAGCGCCACGCTTCAACTGCCGCTTGGGCTGGTTCAGAGTGGCGAGCCGTGTCATGCGCCGACAGCGCTCCCGCCCCTGGCCTCTACACAGCGCCGGATCGATTCCGCCACTTGCTTCGCATACACCGGCATGGCGCACTGCTCCTGGCAATATTGCCGGGCGTTGCGTCCCAACCGCTCTCGCAGTTCTCCGTCAGCCAGCAGGCGGTTTAACGCGGCATGCATCGCCCCGGGATCTCCCGGCTCGACGACCAGTGCCGTCTTGCCGTCTTCCACATAGTCGGTCACGCCCGGGCTGGCGCTGACCACCACCGCCTTGCCCATCGACATCGCCTCCAGCAGGGCATTGATTCCGCTCGGATGGATCGTCCTCTGCAAAGGCACCGCGACGATGGAAGCCGCCGCATACAGCTCCCGCAGTTGTTGCTCCGTCAGCCAACTTCTCTGCACATGCACGTTTTCCGGCAGTGGGCCCGCGATCGCCTTCCGGGTGTGCACCAGGACCCGGGCGCCCAGTCCGTCCGATGCGCGCACCAGGCAGGCGTAGTCTCTGCCGATATCGCTGCCAACTGAAACAACCAGAGAGGCCGCAAGGCCGGGAGCGGGCGCCAAATCAGGATCGTAGAACTCCGTATCCATCCTGTGGCGGATCAGGCGCGCCTGGACCACGCTGCCGAAGCGTTCCCGCAGGAACCGCACCTGGATTTCGCCGAAGACGATCACTTCCTGTACATGCGGCAGGACCAGGGAGTGCATCTTCATGCGCCACCGATAGTTGGGATCCAGCGCGGGGTCGATCACCAATACCGGCTTCCTGAGCCGTAGGAGACGTTTGCACAGCACGAACAGGCAGGCCGAGGAAGAGTCGATTGAGAGGACCAGGTCGTACTTCCAATATGCCGCCATCAGCCGCAGGAACCGCACCGGATCGACTCCCGACCACAGGCTGCCACGCTTGGCCATCGGGTTCAGCCATGCAGGGGACGAGTCCACGACGACCGGCTCGATGCCCGACTCCTCCAGGTAGCTCAGGCCGTCCATCTCCTCGTGCTGTGCCGGGTCCTTGAAACGTCGCCTGATTCTCTCCCAGCGAGGGTGGGGCCACAGAATGGCTACCCGCAATCGGCGAGCGGAGTAGCTGCTTTCTGTCGTCGGCATCATCCCATCTTAGCGGACGATTCCCGCCTGGCCCGATGCTGGAATTCACCTCCGTCCGGGCGCTGTGCGGTTGCCGCGCGGACCGTACGCGTTGCTACCGCGCGGAGAATTGGCGTGGGACGGGCATGAGATACTAAACGCAAGCTCAAAATCTGGTTCCAAATGAGGTGGACTGCCGATGCCATACAATCTGTCCCTTGGCGGTGTGGGCGTGAGATTCTGGTTGACGCGTCTGGGCGTCCTCTATCTCGGCATCGTCTTACTCGGTTGCGCCACACCCGGCGCGGGCAAGGCACCGCCGGCGATTAAACGCCTCACGCCCGCCGGCCCTGCCCGCCGCGCCGCCGAAGGCGCTGTACAGAATGTGATGGTTGTCTATTCGAAGTCCGCGGTCCGGCGCCCGTACACCATCTCACGCATCTTCGCGCAGGGCGAGATTCTCAAAGAGGCTCAGGTCTCCTTCAATGGAACGCCTGCTCGCACTCAATGCGAGGTGAGAACACGCTGGCCGGACGGCAGCGTTCAACACGCGGTTCTTTCTTTCTGGGCGGAAACGAATGAAGGCCCCAACGAGCTGACATTCAGCCAGCAGGAGCCGGCCGAGCCCGGATCCGGTCTATCAGCCGAGGAGATGCTCTCCTCCGAATACACTTTCGGCGCCACCATGGAGTTGAGCTCCGAGGGGCACACCGCTTTAGTGGATGCCCGGCAGATGATCTCCGCGGGCGCTTTCCGTTACTGGCTCCGGGGCCCCATCTGCACGCAGGTGGTCATTGAGGACCGCGGAGCGCAGCGCTCGTTCGATCAGGGGTGGACCGATCACAAGCCATTCCACCCGATGTTCGTCGCTACGTTCTATCCCGGCTGGCGGGGCGTCAAGGTGGAGTGGATTGGGGAGATTAGCTGGACGAACTCCCTGGAGGATATGGCCTATTCCCTCACGCTCAAGGCGGGCGCCCCGGACGCCCTTAGCGCGGTCTACTCTCTGCCCAATTTCAAGCACATTCTCGGTGCCCGCTGGCGCAAGAGCTTTTGGAGCGGTCCAGAACCGGCCCCTGTCGCGGTGAATCACAACCTGCCCTACCTCATTCACACCCGTGTATTGCCCAGCTACGACCAGAGCAAGTTCGTTTCCAACGCGGCCGTGGAAGCGATGTACGATCAATACTCCGCCAGCGGCCGCGGCGAGCCGGGCGACAATGCGCTCTGGCTGAAGTACTTCCCCACCACCGGGGGGCGGGCCGATATCGGTCTGTTCCCGAGCTGGTACGTGAACTATCTCTATACCTTCGATCCTCGCCTGGAGGAGGTCTTCGCGGGTTGCGGCAATGCCAGCGGCAGCGCCCCCATCCACTTCCGGGAGGGCTCGTCGCGCCCTTATCTGCTCGACTCCGACGTGGAGGCCTTGGGGCGCCCTATCTCGGTGGAGGCACGCCCTTCGTTCTGGATCGGCAGATTCGACTATGCTGAATCCAACCCCAACGATCGCATTCAGTACTCGGGCCCACATGCCGATTCCGGCTGGACCGTCGATCTTTCGCATCAACCCAGCATCTCTTTTCTTCCATACATCCTGACCGGAGATTATTACCACCTGGAAGAGCTGCAGTTCTGGGGCGCCCTCAATGCCGCCGCAGGCAACCCGGGCGATTGCTATTACTGCCGCCACAGCACCTGGGGCTTCATCAACGACCAGACGAGAGGCAATGCCTGGGGCTTGCGGACACTCGCCCATGCGGCATGGGCCACGCCCGATGGAACGCCGGAAAAGACCTACTTCACGGACAAGGTGTACCGGAACCTTGCCATCTTGGAGGGCGTCGCGGATGTGAACACCGGCAGCTTTTTCGACGAGTCCGTCGGCTCTCCGTGGTCTTTCGGTCGGCGCGATGTTCTGGCCGGGAAGAGCAATCCGTTGGGATTCATGGATCTGAACAATCCATATGCCAGGTTCGACGGCCCGAAGTTCAACGCCGACCCGGCCTCCCCCGATCGCGTCACTCGAATCAACTCCCCGTGGCAATATAACTTCGTCCACCTGGTTCTGGGCCACATCGAGGAACTGGGTTTTCCCGCAGGCGCGGTGCGTAAGGCCTTCGCATTAAACCTGCTCCACCAACTCACGGATCCCGCATGCAACCACTACCTGGTCGCCGACTACCAGAATCCGGTACTCAAGGCGGACGGCGGTCTCTATCAGTCCTGGGAATCCTATGCCCGGGCCTGGAGCCCGGATTACTTTGCCATTCAGAAATGGCCTGAAAATGACGACAGGGATGTGCAGCACGGCTATCCGCACATCGCCCGGGCGGCGGCATCGTTTCTCCCCGGCATTTGCGATGGCGCCTTGTGCGGCGATCAGGCCTGGAACTGGATCAACCAGCACGTGGGCTATCAAGATCTGCTGAAAGACAATCCGAAGTGGGCGATCATCCCTCGCGGAGAGCAACCCGCCGAAGTTCTCGCCCAGAGGGCCGCTCAGAGACTCAAAGCCTACCGGCCGGCTCCCGCGAAAACCCGACCCAAAGGCCGCTCTAAGTGATGGAGTGGTCCCCGCCGGCCTTGCGGCCGCGGTCTGAGCCGAACTGACCAGCACGCTTCAAAGCCCGGTATGCGTTGAACACCCAGTCGGGTAGGTACGAGAGTGCGCGCAAGAGCCAGCATTGGAACGAATACCCCAAGCGGGTCGCCTCGGCCAGCCACATTTGCGCCGCCTTCCGCTGCCTGAGGTGGATCAATCCTCTGGCATGGCCTGCGTAGGTGTTCAGCTTCTGGACTTTAATCTGTTCTCGTGTCAACCCGGTCTCAGTTCCAACTCGTTCGAGACACTCGAGCAGACTTCTGACGAATCGATCTGTGTTTCGCGTGACGCTCTGGTCCGTGGGACTATAGATGGTCAGAGGCTCAGAACAGGCCAGAATCCCGCCATAACGGAAGGCCAGCTTCAGCCAAACATAGTAGTCTTCCACGGGCGCAAGGTCGATTGGGAATCCCCCAACTGCGCAGAAGCGATCCTTTCGGACGGCAACAGAAGAAGTCGCTATCCAATTGCGCCGCCAGAGCTCCTGGAAATCCAGTTCGGTGGGAGGGACCGGTCGTCCGGCCACCGCCGTGTGCACCAGGGTGGCGTCCCTGTCCGTGATCGCGAGCAGTTGGCGCTCCAGTTTCCCAGGGAGCCATTCATCATCCGCATCCAAGAAGGCGATCCAATCGCCCAGAGCTGCCTCCACCCCGTGATTCCGGGCAGCGCCAGCTCCCTGGTTGGCCTGCCGCAGCAACTTGACTCCACTCCCATACTTCTGAACCGCCAACACCGTACCGTCCGCCGACCCGTCGTCCACCACCACGATTTCCAGCGGTTTGATAGTCTGTCGCAGCACGCTGTCGAGCGCTTTTCTGATCGTCATCTCGGCGTTATACGCGGGAATGACCACGCTAATCTTCGGCGGCATATTTCGTGTTCTCCCTGCGGGCCGGCTCTGCCGTGCCGTTGCTGCATCGGTCCAGCCCTACCGCTACCAGACCTGCGGCCGCACTATGCGGCATCGGCCGGGCCCATCTCCGCACAACGCGTGAAGACGCGATCCCGAAAGCGAATCTCATGGACAACGGAAATGCATGTGAATGGCGGCATTGTGCTACCGGCCCAAGGCGCTGCGGAGGTGCGGCCCGAGCATGGGCGGCGCGCCGGAAACCTCGAAACTCCCGCACTCCCTCTTCACCTGATGCGCATCCCCAGCCTCACCCACCGCCGACCATTCGCTCGCCAGCCCGCGATGAGCGTGCGCGAGCCCGTGATCCGGTAGTGCTGCGGCCACGGGCAACATATGTTTCTTATAACACAGGGATCTTCGACCCCTCAAAGCCGGCAGTGACAGCGGTTTTGCTGAGACATTTAAACTCTCAACACGGCGGTGCGCCGGAGGGGCTGCGCTTCCCCCTGCGAAGGCATTCCGGCGTGCCGCGAGCAAGTAGGGGGCGGGTGCGGTAATGGTATTCTGTGCAGATATGACGTTGGAGTAGATGTATTTGTTGCTGCCCGTCCCTGACCTGGTTCGCCCACTCTGTCGGCTGGCTCAGTCGCGGCAC
The DNA here is from genome assembly GCA_016213725.1 of Acidobacteriota bacterium. Classification (GTDB taxonomy): domain Bacteria; phylum Acidobacteriota; class Terriglobia; order Bryobacterales; family Bryobacteraceae; genus Paludibaculum. The sequence goes on from JACQZS010000243.1 coordinate 10,145, forward strand.
GGACCAGGAGGCGGACAAAGCCCCAGGGCAGCCCGGTTGCCGCGGCGATCAGGTTTCATTAGCGGCAACTGGCGGGCTTCCTGCCGCGGCGTGGAGAGTCGACATTGCATTCCCTAAACAGGATTCTTAGTAAGAGCGCGTCCCTTTCAGTGCCCATGCTGGCATCGAGAGTTCTTTCGATCCTGGTGGTTCCGATCTATGCCCGCTATCTGTCCACGGCCGAATTCGGAGTCTTGGAGCTGCTCGACCTCACTCTGTACTTCTTCACCGCGCTTTGCGCCCTGCAACTCAGCAATGCCGTGGTCTATTGCGTGGGAGACCGGCCGCCGGAATCACACAATCGGATTTACAGCACGGTCTTGATCGCCGGGTTGTCGTTCGGCATGGGGGTCTTCCTGATGGGGAGTCTGTCCAGTCCGGTTCTCAGCCGCCTGGTATTCAACTCCACTGCCTACACGGCTGCCTTGATTTGGTACTTCGCCGCGTTCGCCCTCAATCCGGTGATCGAAGTTGGCATGATCATCCTCCGGCTGAAGGACCGCATCGGCGTCATGAACACCGTCGCCATTGCGCGTAGCGTGCTGCAGGCCGTGCTGAGTATCATCTTCCTCAGCGCGTTTCGCCTGGGCTACATGAGTTTTGCCTGGTCCTCGCTAGCCGTATCGGTCCTGTTCGGCTTGGGTGTCCTGGCGGTTGCCTATTCCCAGATGCCGATTGTGCTCGACCGGGCGATCATGAAGACCGTGGTGAAATATGCCGCACCCCTCGGACTCGGTTCGTTTGCCATGCTGATCGTCCACTACGGCGACCGATTCTTCCTGCAGCGCTACGCGTCTCTCTCCGACGTGGGCATCTATGCGCTGGCCAACAAGATCGGTATGCTGGTTTACTTCTTCCAGGGACCCTTCAGCGCCTATTGGGCCGTGGAGCGTTTCCGCGTGATGAACGATCCCGCGGGAGCGGCCCACTACGTCCGGATTTTCACCTACCTGACTCTGGCGCAAGGCGCCGCGCTGCTCGCCCTGGCCGTGGCTGCCCGGCCGGTAGTGGCCCTCTTCCTGCCCCCGGCTTACGCTGACGTGGCGACCTACGTGCCCTGGATCGCCTTGGCGTTCGTCCTGCGCTCCCTGGGAGAGCACCTCAGGGGTGTGCTGCTGGTGCGCGCCCGCACTACTTACGATACGGCCATCTGCGTGGCCGGCTCCGTGCTTTGCCTGCTGCTTTATCTCGGTCTCATTCCGTCTTTCCACGTCGCAGGCGCCACGGCCGCCACGGTTATCGCATTCGCCGCGCTTGTCGTCATCAGTTTTGTCGCCGCTCAGCGGGCGCACCACTTCGACTATGAATATGGCCGCCTCGCGCGTATTGCCGTCGCCGTCTGCGTTCCCGTCTGCGCGCTGTTCGCCGTGCTGCCCGTGCCGCTCTGGCTGCAGACGCTTCTCGGGTTGGCGTGCCTTTTGTTCTATGCGGTGATCCTTAGGTTCTCCGGCTTCTTCCAGCCCGACGAGTTGGACGCCTTGCGGCGCAACCTGTCGAAGGCAAAGAGCTTGATCTCGGCATGATTCCGGGTTCCTTGATCGGTGTCGCCTGGCGAGGAGTATCACGCATGCCGCTGGCCGGTCTTACGGTTCGCGGCTGGGAGGACTCATGTTGAAACGGATCCAGGGGCTGGCAAACAAGGCCTTCACTCATCTGCGGTTGCTGCGTGACGATCCGGAGACGTTTGGCCGGAATGTCCTGCAGTACACCCAGCCGCAGCTCTTCGAATCAAGGCTTGTCGATGTCCTTTCCTGTCCCCAGCATCATCTGCACGTAGATCCCGATCGGCCTCCCGCCCTCAACGTGATGCAGGCCGGGCTCGGTTCGGCCGGCATGACAGGCGGCCCGAACACCATCGTCCTCCTCGCCGCCTTGGCCGCGGAAACCGGGTTAACCGTGCGCATTGTCACCCATTCTCCCGGCGCTACCACCGACTTCAGTTGGTTCGCGAGTCACGTCAGCAGCCTGCTGGGGCGGCCCATGCCTCCTACCCTGGAGGTTGTTTCTGCCGCTGACTCGGATCATCCCGCAACCGTCGGCAAGCGCGACCTCTGGCTGGCCACGCATTGGACTACCGCTCAGGCCGTCAAGCCCATTCTCGACCTGATGCATCGCCGTTGGTTCCTTTACCTGATCCAGGATTTCGAGCCCGGCTTCTATCCCTGGTCCAGTAACTACGCCCTCTCGCTGGAGACCTACCAGATGCCGCACCGGGCGATCGTCAATGAACGGTTCCTGGCGGACTATCTGGTGGAACGCCGCGCCGGGCTCTATGCCGAGGCAGGCTTTGGCGCTCAACACGCCATCGCTTTTGATCCCGCCGTCGATCGGCGTGTCTTCTATCCCCCCACCCAATCCTCTCCCGGTTCCAAGCGCAGGCTGCTGTTCTATGCGCGCCCCACCAACCCCAGAAACCTCTTCGGCCTCGGACTACAAGCCTTGCGGGCTGCCGTTCGCAACGGCGTGTTCTCCGGCGATTGGGAGTTCCTGAGCATCGGCAGCCGCGGCAGCCTGCCTGTTCTTGACTTGGGTTCCGGCCTTCAGCTCAGACCCGAGCCCTGGGCCGGGTATTCCGCCTATGCCGATCTGCTGCGGACCGCCGACCTGCTGCTGTGCCCCATGCTGTCGCCGCATACCAGCTATCCCGTCCTCGAGATGGCCGCCTGCGGCGGTACTGTGGTGACCTGCAGCTATGGCCCGAAGAGTGCCGCGGCTCTGGCCGCTCTCTCGCCGGATATCCTCGGCGTCCCGCCCACTTCGCAAGGCCTCCTCGATGGCCTCGCCGCCGCTGCTCAACTCGCCGGCAAGCCGAAACAAGACCGCCTCCAATTGCCGGCTTCCTGGGACGACGTGCTTCCGCCCATCGTCGACTGGGTTGTCCACAATGTGAACGGCGTCGATTGGCCGTTTGGCGGCGGCTGATCTTCCTTGCGCTCGCCAAGCCCTCCCCGCGGTTCGCTTCGGGGAAGCGTGCGCCGGCGGAGCGGCGCACGCCTCACCATTCGTCACTGAACCGTTCCGATGACCCTGCCTGTCCCGCAGGTGATTCGAAAACGGTAGGGACCCGCGCCCAATCCGGATACCGACACCGTCCGCGCCACAGCCCCGCCTCCATCGCTGGTGTCGCCGCCGTCTGAGGAATCCGCTAATGCTCCCGCCACCGTGTACTTGCACGCGCCAAGGTCCGGAGCACTGTAGCGCAGCGTGACTGTGCCGCTGGCCGCGGAGGCGCGGACATCTGCCGGATCGGGCCTGCGCTGAAAGGTCCACATCGGACTGCCGTGCGATGGATCGGTGTTCGAGTTGATGATCTCGTGCGCGGCGATGATCCTCTCTAATGCCGCTCGCGTCGAGGCGTAACCCGGCGTCGACGCATCAGCGGAGACCGCGAGTCCTGCCCTGGCGAGAGTCGTGTAGCCCCCCGACCAATCGTTGCCAAAGAAGAGATGCTGGAATCTGACGCCCGCACCGCTGGCGTGAGTGGTGGCCGTCGTGCCGAGCGCCCCCCGGCCAGACGGGCAAACTGTAGCGGTGACCACTCCATTCCGAGGGCTGCCGGTGAGCTTGCAGATCACGATGGCTTCGCTTTCCACCCAAACCACACCGATCGGCTGCGAGTACAACCACCCATATGATGTGTTCGCCTCGCCCGCCATGGCCCCGGAGAATTGAAACGTGGTGTCAGCAAGCCCCATGCTGGCCGCAGTTGTGCCAGTCAGATCCAGCAGCGTATTCATCTCGGTTCGATTGGCCGGAGCCTTCCCTACGCCTGCTTTGAGCATGGTGGTCGGATGGACGTAGAATGCAATCGCCGGAGGATAAGCCGCCTCATCCATCATCGTCCGTGAGCTGAACAATGAGGCCTCGGCCAGGGTGCGCTTGAAAACGGGGCTTCCGCCGGTTGTCAACACGCCGCTTTGGTTGGCCCACGCGAATGTGGTGAGTAGGAAGTTGTGCTGCCAGACCGACATACCGCCGCAGGCCAATGAGGAGTGGTTCCCGTTGGGGTTGCCCACTTGCGTGCTCCCGAAGTGGGTGATCCTCAAGTCGCTGGCGCCGGCCGCCTCGCCAAACGCTTTCCGTCCGATGCACCATGGACGAGTCTCTGTGTCCCATGCATAACCGGCACAGGTTGTGTCCGCCGGCGCGTACAATCCGTCGGTCACGTTGAAGTACCCCTCCCAGGCCGCGTCGATGTTCCGTAGTTTCGAGGCGAAGTACGCTGCTTCCGCGTCTGTCTCATTGGCAATCGCCGCACCCAGCCAGATGTCTCTGGTGGTCCAGGACGCACCCCGGAGCTGCTCGTTATTGATAGACCTCATCCCCATCGGACTCCCTGATCCGTACCAGGGCGAAGCGCACGCGCCCCCCATGCTCGTCGCGTTCCAGTTCCCGCGCCACGGATTGCCGCCCTGCACGCTCAGCTGCGCCAGAAAATACTGCTCCCAGATGTAGAAAGGCCTTCCGGTCAGCAGCGCAGGGAGAAAGAAGAAAGAGGGCTGGTGGGCCAGGTCCCTTGTCCAGTTCTGAGTGTAGGCCACGTCCCCGTTGTACAGTGACCCGTCGCACGGCGCCGTGGAGCAGACCGGATCGAACGCGTCTGCCGCCGCGACGTAACTGTCCGTGGTCTTCTCGCGGTCGCACAGCCCCACAGTCGGCCGGCTGTCGGCGTTGACTGTCTTGCCGAAATAGGACGTACGGGAAGCGTCCGACTCCCAATAGTGGATCGGGTATGACGTAGCGGCGTCCGCGTTCCCGACGAGCAGCTTGTTCCACACGTCCAACTTCCGTGTGGCCGTCCAGCCGGCGTTTCCCATTCCGTAGAGATAGTAGGCGTACCACTGGGGAATCGGGGCGATGTCCCCGCGGCCGCCCGTGTTTGGGATGTACTTCAACCACAGCGCGCAGTTGCCGGACGCCGGCGTACACCACTCGGGCTTTTCGGTGACCGTTCTGGAATCGTAGGTCGAGAGAAGCCCATCGACTTTGCTTTGTGCGAAGTTCAATGAGGTGTCGTAAGGCAGCAAGGCCCGCGAGTACACCATATAGGCGAAATTGAAGTCCACCACTGCCGCCGATGGAGCCGTGCCGCTCCATTGGACGGTATGCCAGGTTCGCCGCGTGATCATGTTCGGAGTCCCGGCACTCGTGATCGTGCAGCCCGTTCCGGCGCAGTAACTCTCCGTCGTGCCGGCAGCCCCGGTCAGCACCCTGAGCCTGTCCAGCGGGATGCGCTGGAGGCGAGTAGTCGAGGCGTTCCATAGAATCGCTTCGACCTCCACCCCCGGCCATGCGGAGGCTGTGCCAGAGGCGGGCCAGAACTGCACCATGATGATCGGGTGCAGGCTCTTGTACTGGGAGGCCGATGGCGCCTGCCACGAGCCTCCGCTGTACTGCCAGCCGAAATCATACGAAAGGGCCGCGGTGCGATCTTCTGCGATGGCCCATGTCACCACGGGCCCGCGCAAGTAGTAGCGCCACGTGCCGGCAGCGAGCATCGTCTTCGCGTTCGCCGTGTAGCTGATCGAGTTCAGCGTCCCTTCGACAATCCCGTTCCACGATCCGCTGCCGCCGCCTGTGTCGAACGCCAGCATCCCGGCCTGGTCCAGCGCCGCCGCGTCGGTGGCGGTGTCGTCGCCGGCCGAGGAACGGTTGGTGTCGTTCACGAAATCCGCCGTCACGCTGCCGCTGCCGGCGATGTCCTGCCGCCATGAGACGTAGGCCAATCTCACGCTGCCGTCGTCCCATCTCGCCTTCACGTCGCACTGCCACGCTCCCGGCGCGGCCCCCGCCACTCTCGGCTTGGCGTAGCTGGCAATCTCGCCTCGCGCGAACCAGCGATGGATCAGTACCGGGCGCGCCGTTTGCGCCGCCGCCGCCGCGTCATGGATCGTCACGCTGTTGTCCAGCGCCGGCAGCGGAAGGCACAGAAGTATTCCCATCAACGCTCGCTTCATCATCGAACCCCCTGCGTGGAAATGCGCGCCTTCGCCCCGTAGTAGTCCAGGTACAGCGACTTCGACGCCGCCTCGTTGGTCTTCAGCCGCACCTCCGTCTGCAGCGCTTTATCGTTCACGATGGTCGCCGTCACATCGCAGCCCGCTCCGCAGAGTGTTTTCTCAACGCCGTCCAGCTTCATGCGCACCTTGCCTTGTTCCACGTCGTCGCCTTGGATGCAGAAGGTGTGCCATGCCGTGTCTCCCGCGATTCCGGTGTCAAAGTCGGCGTTGGTGCCCGCGGTGTACTTCCCGGTGCGGAACCGGAAGTTCTGCGCCGTTGTGGTCGCGTCGTAGTAAAGCGCCACGTAGTTGTACCAGGCGAACAAGCTCGTATCGTTGCCTAAACCGATCCAGGCCGACATCTGCGTCGTCGTCCCGAGCTTGAAAACCCAGCACGCCTTCCAACCTGTCCTCGAGGCGTCCAGCCACGCCGACGTCTTGGCGTAGGGCGCCAGGGTCAGTGCAAACGCCGTGCCTGACGTGGCGCCGGTCTGCAGCAGCCACTGTCCGGGGTGATTCGGCCCATCGGTCATGTCGGTGTTCCCCGGCTGCACGCCGCTGAGGGAGTACCCCGATCCGCCCAACCCCGCCAGAAACCAGAGGTTTTCACCCATAATCCATCCGGCATTGCTGGCGTTCTGTTGCGCCACCGCCATACATTCCTCCCGATGCACCATCCATCCCACGTCCGTGGGGTCAGGCTCGGCAGCACTTGCAGCCGCGCCGGCTGCGACTGTCCACGTGTTGGCGGCCGTACACAGGTACAGGTTGCGGCCCGCCGCCGCGTCGGTTTTGAAATAGGTCTGTCCCACTGAGCAGGTAGCCGGCAGCGCTATACCGCTCTTGTTCGGAGCCGTCGACGACGACGCCCCAAAATCCACCACGTTCGCCGTCAACGTGCCCAGCACCGCCAGCGAACCGTTCACCGTCATACCCCACAACAGAGCCGCGCTCAACAAAGCGAGCAACAGAACCAGTATTCTTCTCATTTCAGAACCCCCGAATCACCCGGCCGCCGAAGGCCAGTCCGTCTCCCACCGAAATCCCCACAGCTGTCGCATTGCACAGCCGCACCACAATCAGATTGTTGGCCGCATACATCATGCCGAGCAGACCGTTCGCCAGGTATGGAAACACCGGCGCGATCGCGTCGCCCGGTTGGACCCCCGCCGCCGTGATGTTCTTCTCCAGGCAGCTGGCCGCCGCCAGCGTGCCCCAGCCCGTGGGGTTTCCCACGTAGAACGCCTGCGACGCCGCGCCTCCATTCGGATCCACACGCACCGGATCCTGCGACGTTCCCGTGCCTGTAACGCCCCCGCTCGTGACCACTGATCCGCCGCCGCCGCCGCCCGAAGCCGTCGCCCACGTCCCGTCTCCTCGCAGGAACACGGTCGAGTTCGCCGTCCCGCTTCCTAGGCGCGCCGCCGGCAGGATGCCCGATGTGATCTTCGACGCATCCAGCGATGGGATTTGCACCGCCGCCAGCGTGCCCGTGGTGATCTTCGACGCATCCAGCGATGGGATCTGCACCGCCGCCAGCGTGCCCGTCGTGATCTTTGAGGCGTCCAATGCCGGCACCTGCGCCGCAGTCACCGCTCCCCCCAGATGGGAGAGCTGCAGGCTCGCCTCAACGATATCGATCGTCGGCGCTCCGGCCACGCCATCGCCATTCGCCACGCTCACTTTGGTGCTGCCGCCCGTCAGGCTTCGCGCCTGCCAGGCCACTCCCGTCCAACTCTGCAGCCCCGCCGCCGACGGGTTCGTTCCTCCGCCTCCGCCGGCGCCGCCTGACGCCCAACCCCCGTTCACCGTGTTCACCACGCAGCTCCCACTTTGCGGTTGGCCGAATGTCACTTGCACCGTGCTTGCATCGACCACCCGGATCTCATCCGGCTGCACCACCGCGCCGTTAGTGTCATAACAACTCACCAGCACGTTGGCCGTGCCCTGGTTGTGCGCCACGGTGACCGCCGTCTGCGAAGTGAAGCTCTGCCCGGCGTTCGGCACCATCGCCGCGCACGGTTTGCCGCTGCTGGTCAGGCTGCCGCTGGCGTCAAACTGCGCGCACTCTCCGCTGTTCACCGTGCCGCCGCCATAGGTCTGCAGCACTCCGCTGGCGCCCTGCTTTCCGCTGATGCCCGACAGGTCAGCCAATCCATGGCTGTGCGCCGCCACGGCGCTCCAGACCCCGGCGGGCGTACAGTAATAAAGCCCCGTCGCCCCGGTTGTCAGCGCAACAACCTCGCCACTGGCGCAACCGGCCGGCAGCGATGCCACCGTTCGCGCCGGCCGCGTGAAACTCTGCCCTCCGAAATCGCCGCCTCTGGTCTGATTCGGAATTGGGACGCTGGTCTGTCCCACCGCCAGCACCGAGGCGGCCGCCAGCACCGGCAGCCAGCCGATGCACCTCTTCTCGTTCATCTCTCGCTCCTTTCGAGCGCGGCAGCTTGCGTCCGGGCGCAATGCCGCGTCCCGCCAAGAAGAGAAAACGGGTCAAACCGGAGACGGCTCCATCCGGCTCCGGTTGGACCTCCGCAATTCAGTGCATCAAAGAGGGTTATGCCCTATTCAGATTTATTTCTAAGAGCCGTGACCGGCTATCGTCCACCGCCCGGAAGCGCGATCCCCCAGACCTAATCCAGCCCGAAGCCCTCCGGCATCTCGAACGCCGGCGGCTGCTTGCCGTCCACGTCCGTGAAGCCGTACTCCTTCGCCAGTTGCCCGGCCGTCAGCACCTGTCCGCTCCAGCGCAGCACTTCCGGGTCCCGCGCCAGGTGCGCCACCGCTCTCCCGATATACTCCGGAGACTCGGTCGCCGACAGGTCGAACGGGTGCCGCGCATGCGCCGCCATCACCGCCTCCGTGCGCACAAAGCCCGGCGCCAGCGCCACCGCCGCCACCTTGTGCGGCTTCAACTCCAGCGAAAGCGCGTAGGCCAGCCGCGCGCACGCCTGCTTCGACAGGTCGTAGTACAGGTGCCGCAGGTACTTCCCGCCCAGCCATGCGATCGTGTTGACGATCAATCCGCGCTTGCCTTTGATCATCTTCGGAATCGCCAGCCGCGAAGCCGCGATGTGCGCCCGCAGTCCGCGCGTGAACATCCCATCCCAATCGTCCAGCGGCAGCTTCCAGAACGGATCCATGCCCAGTCCGTTGGGATGGTTTTCATAGCCGCCCCACACGTTGTTCACCAGCACGTCCAGCCGCTCGACCCGCGCGAACGCCGCCTCCACCTGCGCATCGTCGGTGTGGTCGCAGACGCACGGCACCGCCTCCCCGCCGCGTCTCCTGATCTCTTCCGCCGCCGACTCCAGCGCCTCTCCCGAGCGCCCCGTGAGAAACACCTTCGCGCCCGCTTCGCCCAATGCCAGCGCGATGCCCCTGCCCACGCCCCGCGACGCCCCGGTGACCATCGCGATCATGCCGGAAATGCCTCCCGCTTCTCCACCTCCGCCTCGTCGATCTCGATGCCGAAGCCCGGCCCCTCCGGCAGCTCAAACCGCCCGTTCACCGGCGCCAGCGGCCGCTTCTCGAAGTAGTAATAGCTGCGCATCTTCGCGATGAGGTACTCCACCAGCGGGCACGTTGCCGGCGACTGCGCCGCCACCACGTGCAGCGCCGCGTGCAGCGAGTGGCCGTGCGGAATCACCTGCGCATCGTAAGTGGAAGCGATGTTGCAGATCTTCACCAGCTCGCTCACGCCGCCGCACCATTCGGGATCGGCCTGCACCACCGTGATCGCCTGCGCCTCCAGAAACCGCTTCGCCTCCCAGCGCCCGTAGAAGTGCTCGCCCGTCGCCACCGGAATCGAAGTGGCGCGCCGCAGCGCTGCAAACGCCTCCAGCCTGTCCGGCGGAAACGCCTCTTCAATCCAGCGCGGATTGAACTTCTCCGCCTGCTTCGCCCACGCCACGGCGAAGTCGAGCGACCATCCCATGTAGGCGTCGAACATCTGGTGCACATCGTCGCCCACCGCGTCGCGCAGTACCTTCACCAGGTCCACTGACTTGCGGATGCCTTCCGGCCCGTCGCCCGGCCCCCAGGCCATGAACCACTTCTGATGGCGGAAGCCCTGCTGCTTCAACTCCGCCGCCTTCTGCGCCGCCGCCGGCAACTCCACCGAAAAGCCCAGGCACGATCCGTAGGCCTCCACCGCATCGCGCGTCGGCCCGCCCAGCAGGCGGTAGACCGGCGCGTTGTACACCCGCCCCCGCAGGTCCCACAGGCAGTTGTCGATGGCCGAGATCGCCATCATCGGATGCGAGGCGCGGAAGTGGCGGTTCGCCCGGTAGAGCTGGTCCCACACCGTTTCGATCGCCAGCGCGTCTTTCCCCATCAGCAGCGGTTTCATCTGGGCCGCGATCACTGCCGCCGCTTCGCTATCCACCGGTCCGTAGATGCCCTCCGAGCCCTGGTCCGTTCGGACGGTCAGGTAGATGGCGCTCACCGGGACTTCCCTGGCCGTCTGCGGATTAGCGCGGTAAGGCTTGGGCCGCTGCGCATCGTATATGTGCGCCGGCTGCACCTGGAACTGGTTGTCTACGCCCGGCGTGGCCATCCGCCGGCCGCGCAGCCGCACCAGCTCCACGGCCGTCACGCGGTGCGGTTTGGGCGGCGCGGCGTAGGCCGAAAAGGCCGGCAGCGCGGTCAGGAACGATCTTCTTTGCATAGGACGAGGCACACCCATTCGTGGTCGGTGAACGTGGCGCTGAGCTTGAAGCCAGCCTCTTTGAGCGCGGCCTTTACACGCGCCGCGGCGCGGTCCGGGAAGCCTGAGACGACCAGCGTGCGCCGGCACACGCGCGCATATTCGTGGGCGATGGCCTCGTGCGTCACGGCGTTGATGTTCGCCACCAGCGTGTCCACCGACGCGCCGCGCATGGCCCGTGTGGAGCCCGTGAAGACCAGCGGCGCAACGCCGTCGCTGATGAGATTGGACTTGGCGATCTGCACCGAATGGAACTCGATATCGCAGCCCACGGCGCAGCCGGCCCCCAGCAGCACCGCGGCCGAAGTCAGAATGCCCGATCCGGTTCCCACGTCCAGCACCGTGTCGCCCGGCCGCAGGTGCGCTTCCAGCGCCGCCAGGCAAAGCTGCGTGGCCGGATGCGCGCCGGAGCCTAGCGCCTGGCCGGGATGAATGGTCAGCCGCAGCCGCCCGCGCGGCGTCGGATTCTCGTCCCATTCCGGCGCCAGGTGCAGCCGCGCGCCCACGTCGAAAGGCTGCCAGGCCTGCCGGCAGGCGGCCTCCCAATCGATCTCCGGTTCGGCTTCGATGCGCGGCTGGTATTCCGAGAAGCGCTCCGTCAGCCCGTTGGGGTCTTCAAACCAGGCCCGCAACAGGCAGCGCTCGCCGGGCAGTGCGTCTTCCTGCACACCGGTGGCGCCCTCTTCCCACAACTCGGCAGAAAGGTATTCCGCTTCCTGCTCGGCGCATTCGACGTATAGGGAGAACATTGTGCGTCGTGATGGGTGCGAGTCCCTGTTTATCAAACGCCGCCCTGCGGCGCAAGTTGAAGCCGGCTCTCAGGCGGAGGCTTTGCTGGCCTTATAGGCGTCGCGCGCGGCACGAATCTGCCGGGCGTGGCCTTCGGCGTGGTCGGCGTAGATGCGCAGCAGGTCTTTGAGTGTCAGCGGCCCGCGCTCATTGTGCGTGCCGATCCGCGGCCAGGCGGTTTCGGGCTGGTCTTTGAGCAGCTCGAAGTTCTCCCCGCGGATGCGCCGGAATGTCTCCAGCGCCTGCGAAAATTTGCGTTTGCGGTAGTCCAGCTTTTCGGCCCAGGCGTCCTGGTCGTAGCCGATAATGGTCGGGTTCTCCTCGGCGATCACGCGCGACAGCCGGTCCCGCCCGACAATCTCGGAATCGGCCAGGTGGCAGACGATCTGCCGGACGCTCCACTTGCCCGGGGCGGGGCAGTAGTCCAGCTCGGCGCCGGCCGCCCCCGTTGTGACGACGGCGATCAGCTCCGCGCCGCGGCGGAAGCGTTCCAGCAAATCTTGAATCTCGTTCTGATCAGGCATGGGCGAGCTTTCAGTTTAGCCTAGTCCAGCCGGCGCACGACGGTGCGCACCACGCCCTGAATCACCAGGTCCGCCCGCGGGTGCAGCTCCGGATAGGCCGGGTTTTCCGCCTTCAGAAACCAGTTGTTGCGCAGCTTCACCAGGCGCTTCAGCGTGCATTCGCCGTCGATCAGCGCGGCCACAATCTGGCCCACGCGCGGCGAGGGATTCGGCTCAATCACCACCGAGTCTCCGTTCAAAATGCCGGCGTCGCGCATCGAGTCGCCCCGCACCTTCAGCACGAAGCAGCCCTGCCTGGGCCGGAAGCCCAGCACCGTCTCGTCGAACACCGGCGTCGATTCGGCCTCGCCGGCCTGCACGTCCTGCGGAAGGCCGGCCGGAATCTATCCGTACATCGGCAGCGCGTGCAGCGCGGCCGGCGGCGTGGCCTGGGCCACGTCGATCTGGCGCGAGCCCCGCTCGGCCCGCCGGATCATCCCCTTGGCCTCCAAGGCGTGCAGATGTCCCGCCACGCCATTCGGGCTGCGGATGCCGAAGTGGCGCTGGATCTCCGGAATCGACGGCGAGCAGCCGTTCGAGCGCCGGAAATCCAAAATGAAGTCGTAGATCTGCTGCTGGCGATCCGTGAGCATCATAGTGTAATTATTTACAGTTTCCCTCGCCGTGTCAAGGGGACAGCTTGTCTTAGCCGTCTTGCCGCTAGTATGATGCCAACGGGTGGGAGAGAGAGGTTCACCATGGCAGTCTCAAGACGGCATTTCTTTTACGGATCACTTCTGGCCGGGGCAGTGCCCGCGGCCGGCTACGGCAGCGCGCCGAGCCTGAAGGCGGCAGGCTATAAGTCGCCGAACGAGAAACTGAATTTCGCGGCCATCGGGTCGGGCGGGCAGGGCGCTGCGAACCTGGGCGCCGCGTCTCCCACGGAAAAGGTCGTCGCGCTGTGCGACGTGGACGACCGCCGCGCCGATCCCAGCTTCAAGCGCTACGAGAAGGCCACGCGCTACAAAGATTTCCGGCAGATGCTGGATAAGGAAAAGAACAACATCGACGCCGTCATCGTGGCCACGCCCGACCACATGCACGGCATCGCCACCATGTGGGCCATGGAGCGCGGCAAGCACGTCTACACGCAGAAGCCGCTGGTCCGCACCGTGTGGGAAGCCCGCCAGTTGCGCGCCGGCGCGAAGAAGTATGGCGTTGCCACGCAGATGGGCAACCAGGGCTACTCCAACGAAGGCACCCGCCAGTGCGCCGAGATGATCTGGAACGGCGAGATCGGCAACGTCACCGAAGTCCACGCCTGGAGCGACCGCCCGCTCTGGCCCCAGGGCCTGACGGCCATCCCCAAGGAAGATCCCATCCCCTCCACGCTCGACTGGGACCTCTGGCTCGGCGTCGCCAACAAGCGCCCCTTCACCGCCGGCGGCTCCACCACGCCCGACCGCTGGGGCGGCTTCTTCTACCAGCCTTTCAACTGGCGCGGCTTCTTCGACTTCGGCTGCGGCGCGCTGGGCGACATGGCCTGCCACATCCTGGGCGCCCCCAACATGGCGCTGCATCTTTCCAAGCGCAAGATCGTCGGCGTCGAGTGCATCAAGAAAGAGGGCCCCAGCGCCTTCATGTTCCCCAAGGGCTCGGTGACGCGCTACGACTTCGCGCCTTACGAAAACATGCCCGCGCTGAAGGTCTTCTGGTATGACGGCCTGAAGGAAAACCCCAAGATCGAAGGCGTGCCCGCCGGCGAATGGATCGGCGATCCTCCGTTCCTCGCCACCGGCGGTCAGGGCGGCGGCCGCGGCCAGGGCCGCGCGCAGGCAGCCGGAGGCGGCTTCCGTTCGCCCGGCCGCGTCTTCAACTGGGAGGAGTTCCAGACTCTGCGCGCCCCCGACGCCAAGCTGCGCTTCCCCACGCCCGACGGCAGCGTCTTCGTCGGCGACAAGGGCCTGCTCACCACCGGCACCTACGGCGAAGTCACCCGCCTGCTGCCCGTGGACAAGATGAAGGACTACCAGATGCCCGCGCCGCTGCTCACGCGCTCGCCCGGCCACATGCGCGACTTCATCCGCGCCTGCAAGGGCGGCGATCCGGCCTGCTCCAACTTCGACGTGGCCGCGCCGTTCGTCGAATGGATGCTGCTCGGCGTGATCGCGCTGCGCCACGAAGGCAAGCTCGAGTACGATCCGGCCAAGATGCAGATCACCAACAACTCGGAGGCCAACAAGCTGCTGAAGCCCGCTCTGCGCAAGGGCTGGGACTTCCACCCCGTCAAGCTGTAACTCCAAGTCCTTCCGAAACCAACGCGGCGGAGGCCATCCCGCAGGCCCTCCGCCGCGTTGTTCTTTTCGCGGCGCTGAGCGCGGCCAGCGCCCCCCGCGCTGGCCTCCGCGCGGCCCGCGTGTCTGGAGCGGCGGGAGTGCCGGACACGCCCTAGGCGGCTCGGCCTGATACCAATAAGCCACCGAAGCGATGTCGTCGGCCAGCGGCTGGTAGCGGCGGGTGGGCCACCAGCCCAGCGCCTGAATGGTCAGCTTCAGCTCCTTGTGGAACGCCACCGGATCCGGAATGTGCCAGCGGTAGAGGCTCCACTTGGGCGGGCCGTCCTTGCCCTTGTGGTCCAGCGTGCTGCCCAGGTAGGGCGTCGAGTACACCTCGGGGAAACCGTAACTGCCGCCGAAATAATCCTCCGTTCCGGTGCCGGCCAGGGTAGGGAACTGCGTGTCGCCGTCGATGTAGAACTTCACCTCGCCCTCGCCGAACCAGCCGTCGGAGAGCTGCGTCCAGGCCAGGAAGGTGCCGACGTAACGGCCCTCGCCCCGGGCTTCGAGAATCGTGTAGTCGGGCCTGGCGCGGTCGGTGACGGCGCGCCGCCACTGGGCGTGGAAGTAGCCGGCGCTGGCGGCGACGGGCTCTTCGGAGTAGTCGATCTGCCAGGTGAGGAGGTCCAGGTCCTTGTCGGAATCGTTGGTGAAGGTGGCCCGCGCGGACTTGCGGAACGGCATGGGCCAGTAGCAGTTCATAGCCGATTTCGGCAGCACCACGACGGCCGCGGAATTGACGCGCGCAAACTGTTCGTGGCCCACGGCGAAGAAGTCCGTCATCGGCACTTCGATGGAAGGCGTGGCTTCGCCATCCCAATAGAAGCGCAGTACGGAGGCGCGCCCATTGCCTTTCCAGTCGCCCAAGGTGGCCATCCAGATATGGCGGATGACGCCGGGTCCCGCCACGTCCATCAGCGTGGCCGTGGTGTGCGCCTTCACCTTGATAAAGGGGCGCACCTTCCAGCCCTGCCCCAGGTCGACGGCGGCATTGGAGAAGGCCAGGTCCGGATCTGCGGGGTTCGGCACGGCCATGGCGCCGCGCCCTTTCTGCCCGGTCGGATTCTCGGGTGACACCATGCGGTTGTTGGCGTTCGGCGTCAGCGTGGCAAGAGAATCGAGGGGGCCTTGAGCCGGAGCGGGCAAGGCCAGCGGGCAAACGGCAAGGGTGAAGACGGCGAAAGAGCAGCGCGGCATGGCGTGATTATGCCACGCCACGCGGGCCGGGTCAGCCGCGGCGGGTGATTTCCACCGTGCCTTCATCCGCGTTCACGCGGATGAAGTCCCCGGTGCGGATCAAGGCGAAAGGATCCTGATCGAGATCGGCCACCATCGGCACGCCGTGGACGATGCAGCCCAGCGCGGCCAGGCAATCGGCCTCGACGTTGACGAACGCCGCGGGCGCGTTGTTCTCCAGCTTGCACAGCCCCAGCACCATCGGGGTTGCCGAGGAGCCTTTGGTGGAGCGGATCACCAGCACTTTGCCGCGCAGCGCGCAGCCTTCCAGCGGATGGCCCACCGCGATCACAGTCCCTTTCACCGGGTCCACCTCGCCCCAGAACGAGAGCATGGCGTCGGCCACCAGGGCCTCGCCTTCAGCGGCGCCGCCGGCTATGCGGCGGCCGCGGATGACGGTTATTTCCGGCATGGTCTTCGTGGCCTCCTGATCACTCATCGCCGCACCACTTTCCAGCCAGCGCCGCGCGGACGCAGGCGGCGGTCCTGGCGACAATCACCTCCGCGCCGATCATGCCGCGCGAGTAGTGCGCCTGCTTGAAGCCATGCGTCACCAGCCGGCGCGCCGGAATCCGCATGTTGGTGGGGCAGGTGTCGCACAGCACCCGGCCCCCGGCCGCCGCGATCTGCTGCGCGATGCCCATGGATTCGGCCAGCGCGCGCGTCGGCCGGGCCGTGTTCACCCACAGCGCCACGCCGTCCGCCACGTGCCGGCCGCGCAGCAACGCGGCGATCTCGGCGATCTCCTGAATCGAGGCGTGCGGGCAGCCGAGGATGACGGTGTCGATCTCGTCGCCCGTGTGGTTGCGCAGGGAGAGATACGCCTGGCGCAGAGTCTCGGGCGTGAACTGCAGGGCCTCGGAAGGCACATCGCCGTGGAAGGCGTCCGCCAGCGTGGGCGCCTCCGGCGTGACGCCGGCGATGTGGCACATGGTGACGCCGCCGCCGGTGGCCAGCGCGGCGCAGAGCTGTTTGGCGTCGTCCTGCGAGGGCCGCGGCGTGCCGTGAAATACCGGGATGCCGAGCCCTGCGGCGGCGCCGGCCACATAGCCGAGCGCGCCCCAATCGGAGGGGCAGGTGAGCGCGGCGGTGACCTCGACGCGCAGCGTCCCTTTGCGGTTTTCGTCGAGCAGCACGCCGAACTCCGGCACCAGGCCGAGCAGCGATGCGGCCATGGCGCTCTCCGTGCCGTGGCGCGTGGTGCGTGCGCCCAGAATCGAATTGGCGTAGACCACGGCGCTCGATTCGGTCCACGCGCAGACCTCGCCCTTGAGGGGCACGTTTCCGGTGAGATACGGCGCGCAGGTGAAGGTGGGCAGGAAACCGGAGCGCGTGGCCAGTTCGGCGATGCCGCGCTGCACCTCGATCTGCACCGGGTCGTTCTGCGGCACGTCCAGCGGATCCATGGTGAGGAAGAGCGTATGGACGGTGCAAAGGCAGCCGGGGGCGGTGGGATGCTGGCAGGCTTCGCGCAGCTCTTCCGCCTGTTGGGCGAGGGTGGCGGCTGAGGCGCCGCGCGCCAAAGTGTTGGCCACGGGCATCAGAGCGTGTGTGTTGGTGCAGCGGACCAGGCGCTTGGCGCCCATCACGTCACCCCATTCGACGATCCAGCGCAGCGCGCGGGCCAGGTATGGCCCCCGGCCGCCGGCCAGGACGGATAGTTGATCTGAAGTGAGTTCCATGGCGGTTTTCTGCGACCATCATATGGCAACTCAGGTAGTCTGGATGATCATGAGAACTCAATTGCTGGCATGCATGGCGGTGGCCGCCGCGACGGCGCTGGGCCAGGGCCTGGATACTGTTCGCATCCTGAACCAGTACGCGGTGACTCCGAACATCACCTACCTCACGGCAAACAACTACGAGAGCAAACTGGATGTCTACCGCCGGCGCGGCATCGAAACGCCGCTGCCCACCGTCGTCGTGATCCACGGCGGGGGCTGGGTGGGCGGCACGAAGGAGGCCACCAGCCTGTGGGTGCTGCCGTATCTGGAAGCCGGTTTCAACGTGGTGAACGTGGAATACCGCCTGGCGCGCGTCTCTCTGGCGCCGGCGGCGGTGGAGGATTGCCGCTGCGCCCTGCGCTGGGTGGCGAGGAACGCAAAGCAGTATGGCTTCGATCCCGCGAAGCTCATCCTCACCGGCGGCTCGGCGGGCGGACACCTGGCGCTGATCACCGGCATGATCCCCGAATCCGCCGGACTCGACCGCTACTGCGAGGGCGGGCCGGAGCCCAAGGCCGCCGCCATCGTCAACTGGTACGGCATCACGGACGTAGCGGACCTGCTGGATGGCCAGAACAAGAAAGGCTATGCCGTGACATGGCTGGGCTGGCAGAGCGATCGCGTGGAGATCGCCAAGAGAGTATCGCCCATGACCTACGTGCGCGCCGGTCTGCCCGCGGTGCTCACCATCCACGGCGATGCCGACCCCACCGTGCCCTACGCGCACGGCGTGGCGCTGACCAAAGCTCTGAAGGCGGCCGGCGTGCAGGCCGAACTCTTCACCGTGCCGGGCGGCAAGCATGGCGGCTTTTCGCTGGCGGAAAGCCTGAAGGTCTACCAGGCCATCGGCGGCTTTCTCGGCGGTTTGGGGCTGACGCCTCCCCCGCTGGCGAAGTGATGACCGGGTGTACACTGTTCTTCACCTGGGGTTCCACATGAACAGCAAAGCCGCCACCGTCGCCGAATACATGAACGATTTGCCGGAGGAGCGCCGCAAGGCGATCGATCAGGTCAGGAAAGTCATCAAGAAGAATCTCCCGAAAGGCGTCGTGGAGGGCATGAACTACGGCGCCATCGGCTACTACGTGCCGCACAAGATCTATCCGCCCGGCTACCACTGCGACCCGAAGCAGCCGCTGCCCTTCGCCGGGCTGGCCTCGCAGAAGGGCCACATGTCGATCTACCTCTGCACGCTCTACATGAATCCGGAGCTGGAGAAATGGCTGCGCGGCCAGTTCGCCGAAAAGGGCAAGAAGCTCGACATGGGCAAGGGCTGCGTGCGGTTCAAGAAATTGGAAGACCTGCCGCTGGATGTCGTGGGCGCGGCGGTGGCGCGCATGCCGCTGGAGGACCTGATCGCCCTCTACGATCAGCGCGTGGCCGAATCGAAGGAGCGCCGCAAGGCCAAGACAGCCGCCAAGAAAAAGTAAGACGCTTCTTTTCCGGCGAGGCCGGGTTCATATTGAAAGAAGGAGGCCTACGCGGATGAAGCTGGCGGCTTGTCTGATATTGGCGATGGGCTTGGCGGCGGGCCAGGAGAGCTTGCGCGAAAGAGCGCCGGCCGGCGCCAGCCGGGTGATGGACGACGGTACGGTGCTGCTGGCGGCGGGCACGCGCATTCCGCTGGTGATGATGAACTCCATCAGCACGCGCAACGCCGAGCCGGGCGATCAGATCTACCTGCGCACGATGATGCCTGTGGCGGTGGAAGGGCGCATCGTCATCCCCGAGGGCACCTATGTCACCGGATCTGTGGTGAAGAGCGTGCGGCCGGGCAAGGTGAAGGGCAAGGGGCAGCTGGCGGTGCGCTTCGATTCCATGATGCTCTCCGACGGGCGTTCCATCGACCTTACCGGCAAGCTGGGCTCGCTCGACGGCGACAACCCCGGCAAACTGGACCGCCAGGAAGGCAAGGTCACCGGGCCGGGCTCGGAGGGCAGGGACGCGCTCACGGTAGGCTCCACCGCCGCCGCCGGAACCATGATGGGCGGCTGGATTGGGGACCACGGCTCGGATGCCGCCATCGGCGCCGGCGCGGGCGCCGCGGCCGGCCTGGCCGCCGTCCTGATGACACGCGGCCCCGAGGCCACGCTGCACAAGGGCGCCACGGTGGACATGGTGTTGAACCGCGACGTGCGCATGGACGGCACGGCGGTGGGAGGCCGGCCCGCCAGGGGCCGCGGCTTCCAGCCCGCCCCCCCAAAGTAATCGATGAAAAGCGCGGCGCCGGTGGAGACGGCCGGCGCCGCGGACAGACCGCCGGGAATCAGCGGTCGTAAGTGCTGCCTGAGGTGCGGATCTCGTGCGCGCGGCGCACGTCCTCGCTGCGCCCCGGCCCATGGCAGGTGACGCATTGCTCCTTGCCTTCGAGCACCGATTGGTAGGCGCCGAAGCTGGCGCCCTTCGAGATCATGTGGGAGCGGACCTCGGCGGAGTCGTGGCAGCCGGAGCAGGTGGCGGCGATGGGGCTGATGCGCAGGTCGTTGGAGGGATCGCGATCAACAGTGGAACTGGTGGTGTTGTTGATGACGCTGCCCGTGTTGATGGTGGATCCGAGCTTGGTGACCTGCCGGAGTTCGAAGGTGCCCTTGCGGCCGTCGTCGATGTGGCACTTGGTGCAGTTGCGAAGTTCGGACGGGAACCGCACCTGCGAGAAGTCCACAACCGTGCCGCGGAAGCCGACCACGGAGAAGGGCGTCTTGCGGAAGCCGCCGGCGTGGATGGAGTGGACCATGCGCTTGAAGTCCACCGACTGCTCGGCTCCGGAGGCGCGGTAGGCGGCGTCGGTCTGGTTGGGGTTGTGACACACCACGCAGGCCGCCGGTTCCTCGTTGCGGTTGGCGCCGTGCAGGCTGAGGCGGGGGACAATGGTGTTGCCATGCTGGCGGTCGTCATGGCACTGCTTGCACTTGTTGAACTCGACGATCTGGCGGCGCGGCGTCGCCGTGTCGATGGCAAAGTCGCGGGCCAGCGTCTTCACCGGAACACTGGCGTAGACAGGCTGGTTCAGGGCGTCGAAGCCGGTCTGCTCGCTGGGGTGCCCTTCTATCAGCAACCGGCCTACGCCGGAGACCTGTGCGGGCAGCGTGGTGATCATCCAGAAGCGGCCGGTGGGACAGAACGGAGGCGATCCGGCGGCGCCGCAGGGCTTGGCCGCCGTGGGGCCGGCGAGCGCATTCAGCGACACTGGAGCGGCCGGCGCCACGCCATTGGGAGCCGTGGGCGGGACCGCCGTCATCCACGTGCGCGTCACCGTGGTGATCGCAGCCGTGTTGGTGAACTCGGGCAGTCCGTAGGAGTTGTTGGTCCAGCCGACGACAACGCGCAGCGAAGCCACCCCCGCGGGGTACGGCGCCACCCCGGACAGGATGTTGTAGGGCGTGTTTGCGCTCATTGGATTGGTCACCGAGAAGACCACCGTCAGCACGTGCGTGGACGGCACATAAATGAGCGAATCGACGTTGTATTGATAGTTGGCGGTGGAGTTCCACAACAGTTGGGCCTGGAGGGCGGGTGCGAGTGAGCCGGTAAGCAGAACTGCGAGCAGTGCCAGCCGGAGGATTTGAGAGCCGTTACGAGAGGTGGGCATGATGGGCCTTTCAGGGATTTAGTGTTGGCCGGGCTGGTGCGGGACAGCGGGATCCGCCAAGACGGACGCAATCACTAACAATTGCTTCATGTATCAATTCGTCGGCGGAGTGATTGCTGAACAGTAGAGTTCTAAGTCTGTTTGGCGGAGTTTCCCTGAAAGGCCTGATAGGAAGGGGTCGGAGGTCCTAGTTGTTCACTAGGTTAGTCGCCCGATCCGGCCGCTGCGTTGTGCTCTCGCCGCAGGATGCGCGGAAGGCAGATGAGCGCGCTGCCGTAGATGATGAGAGACAGGACCATGGCAAAGGTATTGGCTTGGCGGAAGTCCTGGAAGAGCAGCTTGCCGGAGGCGATGGCGGTGAAGAGCCAGGCGAACCAGCGCAACTCCCGGCTGTGGCTGTAGATGGCGCTGCAGGCGGCCAGCAGGGCCGTGCCGATCAGCGTGACGGTGAGCAGCGTGGGACAGAAATCGCGCGCACCCACTCCGGTCGAGAGCATGCGGCACAACGGGGCCACGGCCATGGAAGCGGCGCCGGCGAGGCTCCACAGCGCGCTGGCGGAGAGCAGCAGCGCGGCCGCGGCATAGAGGCGCGAGCCGAGTTTGGAGAGAGACGGCGGCAGCGGGGCGCGCAGGAACAGGAAGTACGCCGCCAGGCAGCCGGCGGCGGCGATCCAGGCTGAATAATGCGGCGCGAGCGCGTCCGGATGAGCCTCCGAAGAGAAGAACAGCGAGGCGGTGTTGGCGGCCAGGCCGGAAGAGAAGAGCGAAAGCAAGGCGTAGACGCCGGAGTGGACTTTGAGCGTCATGCGTCCGGAGCTGCCGCCGGCGGTGACGAAGAACACAGCCAGGACGGACCAAAAAGCGACCAGGAACGCGCCGCTCAACAGGAACCCGGAACCGATGAGAACCAAGGCCAGACCGAAGGTGGAGTAGGTGAGGAAGTTGCGGTCCTTGCCGGCATGGCGCTCCAGGAAGAAGAACGACACCACGTAGCAGGCGATGCCGCACAGGCTCCAGAAGCCGCCCACGGTGAGGACCGAGGCGGCGTGGCCGTGGGCGATGGTGATGGCGCCCCAGGAGCCGATGATGGCGGCGGCGACGCACTGCGCAATCTCGAAGACGGCGATGTTGAAGCCGCGCCCCAGGGTCCTGACGTATGTGCTGGCGAGGTAGATGACCGTGAGCCCGATCTGCAGGGCCAAAACCTGCCCCATGGGCAGGACCGGATAGCTGGGCAGCGAGCCGGAGGGCTGGGCGGCGGCGAAGGTGGTGAGCACGAGGGCGAGGTCAGCCACGGCGGCCACAATCCAGCGCTCTCCCAGGTAATGCTCCAGGCAGGCCGAGATCTCCACGGCGGCGGCGAGGCCCAGCAGTGCTGTGGAGTAGGGGATCAGCTCGTGTGTGCGCAGAATCAAGGCCCCGGCCAGCAAGAGGCCGGCGACGGAGCTGATGAGCGCCACGGCGTTCAGGTTCTTGCGCCAGGAGATGCCCAGGCCGAAGGCGGAGAAGAACATCAGCAGCCCGGCGGTCTGCCAGGCGGAGATGGCCTGGAAGCGCACGGTGGCTTCCCACAGCAGCGGGGCGAGGATCAGCACGCTGGTGAGCGAGCGCAAACACACCGAGAATGTTTCCGAGGCCGGGGTGCGCGCGGCCCAGATCAGCCAGGCCAGGGCGTAGCACAGGCCCAGAGCCACACCGCCTCGGGCGGAGTAGGTGCCGTTTTCGGCCAGCGCCCGCAACAAGTACGCCAGCGCGAGGCCGAGCAGCGAAATGCCGATGGAGGTGGTGGTGGCGGCGGTGTCGCCGATGCGGGGTAGGCTGAGGCCTTCGAGCACGTCTTCTTCGCCGGATTCCTCCTCAAAGCCGTGGATGGCGAGTTTGCGCTCCACGGCGGCGAGGCGCAGGCGCAACTCACCCACTTGGCGCGCGAGATCCTGGACATCGCCCGCGGAGGGCTGGGATTCCGATTGCATGGGCACACCTCACAGGGCCTGCGGCTCCTCGAAGGGAGGCAGGAGTTTTACGAGCACCCAGAGGATTCCGAGCGGGAGAAGCATGAGCGCAAGACTGGACAGCAGGCCCTCCCGGGCGGCGAATTGCAGCTTATAGGTGGTGTAGCCGAGGTAGCTCTTGGAGAAGAGCTGGCCCCCGATTACCACATTCCAGCGCATGGCGAAGATGCCGATGAGCGTGAGAACGCCGGAGACGGCGTAGAGCTTGCGGCGGGTGGATTCGGCCAGGCGCAGCACCTGGGCGGCGCCGAGCAGGGCCAGTGGGAGGCAGGTGCCGAGGAGGATCTGGAGAATCACCTGCGAGGTGTAGAGGCGGGTGTGCACCATGAAGTCCAGGCTGCGGAAGGATTCGTCGGCTTCGTAGATTCTGTGCACCAAATCGAGCATTTCGAGCGAGAAATCGATCACAAACACGTAGAAAAGGTACTTGGCGATGGTGTCGAGGCAGCGCATGTCGAGCGCCCGTTTCAGCAGCAGGCAGGAGGCGTGGTAAAGCAGCATGACGGCGGCGATGCCGGAGACCATGGCGGAGAACAGGAAGACGATGGGCATCAGGGGCGTGGACCACCAGGCATTGGCTTTGACCGAGCCGAAGATGAACCCGACATAGCCGTGGAGGAGGAAGGCCGAGGGGATGCCGATGATGGTGATGATGTAGCCGACGCGGTCGTCGATGGAGCGCGCGGCCGGACTGACATTCATGGAGCCGAGGGTGAGGATCTTGTAGACCCAGCCGATAGGGCCGGAAGTGGTGCGGGCCTTGTGGACGATGTCGGCGCGGTAGTCGAGCCAGATCTCGGCCAGCAGCACCACCATGAGGTACCAGAGATAGACGAAGCCGAACATGGCCATGGCGGAGGAGCGGTGCGGGGTGAGGTACATCTCCAGCGAGCGCTCGGGGTGGCCGAGGTGGAGTTGGAGCGGCAGCGGCGCCACCAGCAGGAACGCCAGGGCGGTGAGCAGGGCGAGGCGGTAGGTGGGCTTGACGGCGGAGACGCGGAAGACGCGCTCCAGCGAGGCGAGGATGAAGGCGCCGGCGACAAGTCCTGTGATGTAGGGGTAGAGCACGATGAGGATGCTCCACTGCAGCTCGACCTCATTGGGGTACATGAAACCTTCGACGCCTGGGATGGGATGCATCGGGATCTCCTTTTAGCGGACAGCGCCATCGAGTTCGCGGTAAAAGACTTTGGCGCGCGTGGCCATGTGGGGTTTGAGCACCTGGACCTTGTTCTTGCGCAGGAACTCGTGCACGGGGTCCTTGGGGTTCTTTAGGTCGGCAAGCTGGCGGGCCTGGGTGGGGCAGGCTTCACAGCAGGCGGTGGTGAGGCCCTGGGTGATGCGGTGGTAGCAGAGGGAGCACTTGTCGACGGTTTCCTTGGCGGGGTTGATGTAGCGGCAGCCGTAGGGGCAGGCCTGGATGCAGTAGCGGCAGCCGAGGCAGTAGGATTCGTCGACGAGGACGACGCCGTCGGGCGAATCGAAGGTGGCGCCGACGGGGCAGACCTGGACGCAGGGCGAGTCCATGCAGTGGTTGCAGAGTTTGGGGACGAAGAACTGTTTGGCTTTCGCGTCGCTGGAGGGGGGGAAGCCGTTCTTGCCGCCGCCGGGAGAGGTGACGTGGGGATGCTCCTGGTCTGCGCCATCGATTTCGTAGTGCTCCACCCAGGTGCGGAAGAAGCCCTCCGGGACGTCGTTCTCCTTCTCACAGGCGCGCACGCAGTTGCCGCATCCGATGCACTTCTCGATGTCGATAGTCATGCCCCAGAGGTGGGCCTGGGGATTGTAGGCGGGCAGGGCTGGCGCGGCCGCCGGAGTCGGAGCCGGGGCAGCGGAGGGAGATGATGAGACGGCGGCGGAACCGAGGATGAGGAACTTTCCTGCTTCCCACAGAACATCGCGGCGTGACGTAGCCATTTCGGTTTCCTCTCGTGAAACGGGGATCTAGAGCTTGGGACTGTGCGGCTGGTGGCAGACTTCGCAGGAGGTGCCGGCATTGTGGGTGACGCTGGACACCTGCTTGAACCAGGCGGGCTTGGCGGCGCTGGCCTCATGGCAGCGGGTGCACAGCGCGGCGATCTCGGGTTTGGCGGGCTTGAGTTTGCCGGGCTCGTCGGCATGGGAGGCGGCGGGGCCGTGGCAGGCTTCGCAGGAGATGGAGCGGTGCGGGCCGGCGTTGCGCGCCGTCTGCTGCTCCGTGTGGCACATCACGCAGGTCTCCTGGCCGGCGAAGTGGACTGGCTTGCGGCGGATATCGTCCAGCGCTCCGGCGCGGTAATGGCCGTATTGGCCGAAGGAAGGTGGGATGACCGCCTTGCGGGCGACGGCGAAAAGTCCGAGGCCGATCAGGAACACCACTGCAGGCCGGATGAGGTGGGCGGCCTCTTTCCAGTTGCTGGACACGGACTCCTCGATTCCCGCCGGAGACGGGCCGGCGTAAAGACTGAGAGGGGAGAACCGGTAGGGAACCCGCCCTCGGAGGCCACAGTGCCGTGGGTGCCTGGGGGCTTGCGCCTGCGGGCATCCAAACTTGATCAGTTAATGCAGATCAGATAATAAGGTCTTATCAGTGTCTTGTCAAGTATTTCTTGGCTTGGCCTTCGCTTGGATGGGCCGATGGCGAGGCGCGGGACGGCCGGAGAGGGGGTATTGGGCCGCAAAACGGCTTCGCCATGGATTCGAGGGGATCAGAAAGGGAAGCCGACGCCGGCGGCGCCGAAGCCGAAAGTGGCGCCCGGTTCGACGTTCAGTCCTGATGCGGGGACAGGGAGGGCCAACGTCGTGGCGGCGAGGACGAGGAACCGCAGGCTCAGGCGACGCGGCATGGGCTGCCTCCAGGGGGCTGTCCGGAGTTTTCGGCGAGGGGGCCGCGAAGTCAAGGGTCGAGTGGGTGTGAGCACGAGCGCGGTAGAATGCGGGGCGAGGTGCAAGCGATGAGCCAGCAGATGGGACGCAGGGAGATGGTGGCGGCGGCGATGGCCGTGCCGCGGAGCGTATTGGGCGGGCGCGGGGTGGCGGCGCCGAGCGACAAGCTGGTGATTGCGGGCGTGGGGGTAGGCGGGGTGGGGCAGAGCTATCTGAAGGGTTGCGCCAGCGAAAAGATCGCGGTGTTGTGCGACGTGGATTTGAATTATGCGGCGAAGACGTTCGCCACGTATCCGGCGGCGAAGGTCTATCAGGACTACAGGGTGATGCTGGAGAAGGAGAAGGGCATCGACGCGGTGGTGATCGGGACGCCGGACCATACGCACGCGCAGATCGCGCTGGCGGCGCTGGAGCTGGGCAAGCACGTCTACTGCGCCAAGCCGATGACGCGCACGGTGGTGGAGGCGCGGAAGCTGAAAGAGATGGCGGCGGAGAAGAAGCTGGCAACGCAGATGAGCGTGCAGACGTGCGGTTCAGACGATTCGCTGACCACGGTGGAATGGGTACGCGCCGGGGCGGTGGGGCGCGTGCAGCGCGTGGACGTGTGGAACGACCGTCCGTTGTGGCCGCAGGATCTGGCGCGGCCGAAGGAGCAGGTGCCGGTGCCATCCGGCCTGAATTGGGATCTATGGCTGGGCAACGCGCCGAAGCGGCCGTATCATCCGCTCTATCACCCGTTCAACTTCCGCGGCTGGGTGGACTTCGGCACCGGCGCGCTGGGAGACATGGGCTGCCACACGCTGCACGTGATCGCACTGGCGCTGGAACTGGGAGCGCCCATATCGGTGGAGGCGTCGCGGAGCCTGGTGAAGGTCTTCGCGGAGTCTGGGCAGGGCGATCTGAGCTGGACGCGCAGCCGCACGGCGCGCCATGCGGAGACGTTCCCGCATGCGTCCATGGTGACCTGGCGATTCCGGAAGGCGGGGGGCGTATTGCCGGTGACGTGGTACGACGGCGGGCTGAAGCCTCCGAAGCCGGAGGGCTGGGAGCGGTCCAAGCCGCTGCCGGATTCCGGCATCCTGTTCCACGGCGAGAAGGGAGTGTTGTGGAGCGGCTTCACGGGCCGGCCGCGGATGCTGGGCGAGCGCGAGTTTGCCGCGCCGCCGAAGACATTGAAGCGAACCGAGGAACACTACCAGGAGTGGATTACGGCGGCGAAGGGCGGTCCGGCGGGCGCGTGCGAGTTCGGCTTCGGAGCCTATCTGACGGAACTGACGCTGCTGGGCGCGGTGGCGCAGCGCACGGGGCGCTACTTGGACTGGGACAGCGCGGCCATGAAGTTTCCAGGCGACGAGGAAGCCACGGCCATGCTGCGCGGGTAAGGCGCGACTCAGATTCGCCCGAACTTGGCGACGGCTTCCGCGATGCTCTTCAGCTTCTCGATGAAGGGGTACATGCGGTGTTCGGTGTCGTCTAGCTCCTGGGCGCGTTTGAGCACTTCGGCGGCCTTGGCCTTGGGCACGACGACGACGCCGTCTTCATCGGCGGCGATGATATCGCCGGGGTTGACGGTGACGCCGGCGCAGACGACGGGCACGTTGGCGGCTTTGAAGCGGTAGTGGTTGACGGAGGTGGAGGGGACGATGCCGCGGGCGTAGACGGGGAACTGAATGCGCTTGATCTGGGGTGTGTCGCGGACTCCCGCATCGACCACGGCGCCGGCGAGGGAGCGGAACTTCATGGCGGTGGACATGAGGCCGCCGATGCCGGCGACATCGGCGCCATCCGGCAGAACGATGACATAGACGGAGCCGGCCGGCGCGGCGTCGATGGCGTCAAGCATACCTTGGCTGGCCTTGCTGCCGTCCTTGTGCTCGACCTTCTCCATCTGA